>CAZHZP010000338.1:0-2876 GCA_964537165.1 uncultured Roseivirgaceae bacterium
GCTTACTGGTGGCTTATGACGGGCTTCAGAAATACCTGGAAGATCACGGAAGGCCGGAGGATATCGACGGATTCAGCCCGGAGCAAAGGTTTTTTATCTCCTGGGCTACGATCTGGCGGATGAAGAGCCGGGATGAGGCTTTGAGGACGCAAATCCAGACCGATCCCCATTCTCCCGCCCAATACAGGGGCAATGGCCCTCTGGTCAATATTGATGCTTTCTATGAAGCTTTTGACGTCAGAGAAGGCGACCAAATGTACAAAGCCCCGGAAGAACGGGTGAGGATCTGGTAATTTTCAAAATTGTTAAACATGGACATCATCCCTACAGGTTGTGCAGATACTGCGAAACTTGTAGGGATTTTTTTTGATACTACCTCTGGCTGTCCCTAATCGAGCGTTCGCCACGGTTTCTGTCTTTTTTAAAAGCATCTTCCTATATGCGGTGTGAAATTATCCTTTATGGTGATTCTTATGTCCAGTTGTCGCTGACCGGTATTGAATAATTCTAATCTGAAAGCCAGCAAGTTTACCTCTGGAACGTTTATGTAGTAATATTTTAGTATCAGTGATTTATCGGAATGAAACCTTTGTAAATTAGTCGGTTATCTGTGTAGTAATTCGTTAAATATTAGGATATTTGAAATAAAAAATGCCTATGATTTGAATTCCTAGCCTTATTGCACGCCCCCAGTTTCACTTTTTAGATCTGTATTTATCTCTTCCATTAATAATCAAAAAGATGAAAAATGAAGCAAAATTACTAAAGAACGGCTTTGTAAATAGAGGATATCTTTTCCTGTTATTTCCAGCCTTAAGTGTGATGCTGGTCATCATTCCAGCACGTTCCCACCCGGGCCTGGTTTTGGCAGAGGGTTATCTTCTCGAATTTCAAGCCGACGCCACTGTTAAAGGGCAAATTGTGGATGTAAACGGCGCCCCTTTGCCGGGGGTAACGATTCAGGTCCAGGGAACTACCACAGGGACCGTATCTGACACTGATGGTAATTATTCTCTCCGTGTCTCACCGGGGTCTACCTTAACTTTTTCGTTTATCGGTTTTAAGGCCCAAACGGTACAGGTCGGCAACCAAAGTACCATCAACATCACCATGGAAGAGGATCTGGCTTCCCTTGAGGAAGTGGTGGTGACCTCCTTGGGCGTCCCTCGGGAACAGCGGGCTTTAGGCTATGCCACCACCACGGTGCGTTCAGAGGACCTTGTTAAAGTAGGGACGCCCAATTTGGCGACAGCTTTGTATGGCAAGGCGCCAGGGGTGAGAATACAGGCTGGTGCAGGCGGTGCTACCTCAGCGGTAAACATTACCATCCGGGGGATTAATTCAATTACGGGGCGCAACCAACCTTTGATCATCCTGGATGGGGTGCCTATTCGAAACGAGGAGGTTCGCAACAACGATTATTGGAATGATCAGCGGCTGCGCGGAAATGGCCTGTTGGATATTAACCCGGAAGATATCGATAATATTTCCGTATTGAAAGGCGCATCAGCAGCAGCTTTGTATGGTTCAGAGGCGGTCAATGGTGTATTGTTGATTACCACCAAGAAGGGCCGAGCTGACAAGGGAGGTTTTACGGTCGATTTTAACGCCAACTACTCCATGGACAAGATCGCCTATCTCCCCCGCTACCAAAGCGTCCGGGGTCCGGGTGGTCCCAACCACATCTTTGACTTTGGACAAAACGACGAAGGGTTTATCACCTATGACAATGGCGCTCGGGGCCTACCCGCCACCAATATCAACTTTGGGGCACCCTTCGATGGCCAGCCTATCATGAGCTGGGATGGGGAGATGCGACCCTACGAGGCCCAAGAGGATAATTATGCTGCTTTATTCAATGATCCAATCAGCTCTCAGGTCAACGTGGCCATTTCAAATTCTTCTGAAAATGCGGATTTTCGGTTGTCACTCACCCGTCAGGACAACGAGGCTTTAAGCTTGAATTCCAAAAACAGCAAGAACATCGCTAACCTCAATTCAACCTTCAGGGTTTCCAAGAAATGGAGGACGGATTTGATCATCAATTATATTAATCAAAATACAGCCAACCGTCCGTATTCTATCGACCGCTTGATCAATAATTTCACCGGAATGATGACGCGGTTTGACAATGGTGCCTGGTATCTCGACCGCTATAAGACCAGCAGGGGATACCGTTTTGTGACAGGGGCGGGCCAGAGTGCAACACCGGAGGAGAATATCATCAGAAATGGATTTGCCGGAGATATTGCCGACTATGTATGGCGGGTCAATGAACACCGATCGACGGAAATCAGTAACCGGGTAATCGCTAACCTCACCAATACCTTCAACATCACCGATGAACTCTCCCTAAGGGCCAGGATTTCCAGTGATTTTACCTATAGAAATTTGGAAGACAAACAGGCTACTGAACGGCCGCTGGCCTTCGGCCCATCGGGAGGGTTCGGGATGACCAACGAAACCTTCAATATCCTATATGGGGATGTTCTTTTAACCTATCGAAAAAAACTGTCAGAGGACATGGCCATTACTGCTATGGCCGGTTATACAGCCAATAGGGATCGTTATTCTATGGTGTCCCGAAGCACCAATGGCGGCTTAAGTACAGAAAATTTATTCGATATCGTGGCTTCTGTTGACATTCCAAACAGCGGCTCACGACGTACATCAAGGGTAATTGATGCGCTACTAGGAACCTTAAATTTTGACTACAAAGGCTTTTGGTATCTGGAAGGAACCATAAGAAGGGACCGCACTTCTACGATGAACCCCAATAACAATGCCTTCACTTACCCATCGGCCAACACAAGTCTGATTTTATCCGATGCTTTAGAATTCCCTAGATTTATCAATTCCGCCAAATTGAGAGGTTC
>CAZHZP010000339.1:0-2876 GCA_964537165.1 uncultured Roseivirgaceae bacterium
AGCCTGTTTTTTTGGCTTCGGATCCTGTAATCGCTACCACCCTGGATGCGTCATAGATCCCGTCCAAAAACAATCGTCCAATTTGAACCACCCCAAAAGGAGTCACCGTCCAAGCAATATCCCCTTTATTGATGGGGTCGAGGTGGTGAATTTGTACCCCAACATTCCCAGCTGGATGAACGCCGGAAAACCGGTTGATCTGCACGCCTTTCGCACCGGAAAATATCGGCGCTACCTCAGGGGAATCATATATATTCAAATGTATCTTGCCACTTGTCAACCTCGACAATGCCTGCAAACCTGCCTGGAAATAACGTTCTTCTCCCTGCAAGGTATAGCCCAAGTCAGGTGCCAAAGGGTGTGTATCAAATGCGGAAATAAAGATGGCTTTTGGTTCATCATCTGTATGGGCCACAATACCGTAAGGTCGCTGAATAATTTGCGGCCACACCCCTCCCTTTGCAATCTGTTCAACGATATCCTCCCGATTGGCTCCTGCAATATCTCCCTCGGTGAACTTGGTGAATTGCTCATATTCTATCCGGTTATCAGCCAAAATACTGATCTCCAATAACCGTCGTTTCTCACCCCTTACTATCCCGACTATCTCACCCGAGACCGGCGCCACGTATAACACCCGCTCCTCTTTTCTATCGAATAGGATGGGAGTTCCTGCTTTTACCGAGTCCCCTTCACTTACCAACACCTTAGGTCTCTGCATCCCCACAAAATCGGTCGGCTTCAGGGCAAAGGTTTGCGCAGGTTGAAAATTAAGCAGCTCTTTACCTGCCTTTCCAACAAGGTTGATATCAAACCCTTTTTTAAGCTTAAATGTTTTTGACATATTCGAATTGCGTAACTATACCTCTTTTGAAAAACGCCTCAAAGCTACTAAAATACATTAACTATTAGAAGATATTTTCCTTATTATTAATGCCAAAAAGCTTACAATTTACCGAAGTAGAACCACTCCAAGATGCAAAATAAAATTATATAACACTTTCCATCATTTTGATATGATCCCGGACTTGTTCCATCAACCACATGGGTGTAGAAGTGGCTCCACAGATACCGACTCGGTACCCATCCTCAAACCAATCGCCCTGTAGTTCTGATTCATTTTCTATAAAATAACTTCGTGGATTTTCATTCCGGCAAACCTCATACAGTGCTCTTCCATTAGAGCTTTTCTTGCCCGAAACAAATATAATCACGTCGTTTTCGCTCGAAAACCTGCGAAGCTGAGGCTCCCGGTTAGACACCTGTCGGCAAATGGAGTCATTGGCACTAAAATCAACATTGTCCATAGCGCCTTTGGCCGCAATTATCCTCTCTTCGATTTTCTGCTTTAAATCATAAAACCCTTTGGTGCTCTTGGTGGTTTGGCTGAACAAGGTCACCGGGCGGGTAAAATCTATCTGATCCAAATCTTTATCATCCATCACGACAATGGCGTTTTCGAGAGTCTGGCCGGTGAGACCAATTACCTCCGCATGTCCCTTTTTGCCGTAGATCACTATCTGCCCCTCCTCCTTCTCCATTTTGTCGAATGCGTTTTTCACCCGATGCTGAAGTTTCAGCACCACCGGACAGGAAGCATCAATCAATTCTATGTTGTTCTCTATGGCGGTTTTATAGGTCTCCGGAGGCTCTCCGTGCGCCCGAATCAGTACTTTACAATCACGAAGATCTTTCAACTGTTCTCGGGTGATTATCTTCAGTCCCTTTTTAGCCAACCGCTGGACCTCCATGTCATTGTGAACAATATCACCGAGACAATACAGATGCTCGGCTCCTTCCATTTCGTCCTCCGCCATTTTGATGGCGAATTCCACCCCAAAACAATATCCTGAATTTTTATCTATAGAAACTTCCATCGCCATACGTTTTATGCATTAATTTTTTCCTGTGCCATTTCAACAATCTTAGCAACCTGGTCCTCGAAGGTTAAGTAACTGGTATCCATCTCGATGGCATCCGCCGCTTTTATTAGAGGGCTTTCTTTCCTTGTGGTATCAATCAAGTCCCTTTCGCTAAGGTTTCTTTTTACCTCTTCCAATTCCACCAACTGCCCCCGTTCGAGAATTTCCCTTTGGCGTCGTTCGGCCCTAATATCAAGATCGGCAGTCATAAAGATCTTCAGTTCAGCCTCCGGAAAAACCACGGTCCCGATATCCCGACCATCCATCACCACACCCTTCTTCCTGCCTAAACATTTTTGTTGCGCAACTAATTCCGCTCTGACCTCCTTAATCTTACTTACGTCGCTAACCTTATCGGAGACCCGCATCGATCTCACTTCGCCCTCAACATTCAGGCCGTTGAGAAAAATCCGTTGATGGCCTCGCTCATCTTTGTGAAACTCGACCTTCATGGTATTAAGGGCTTCCCGTATGTCTTTTGGGTCCGTAACGTTGGTAAACCTGTTTAAAAAATGGAGAGTCGCTGCTCGGTACATCGCCCCGGAATCAATGTAGGTATATTGTAATGCTTTAGCGACAGCCTTTGCGGTTGTACTCTTGCCACAACCGGAAAAACCATCAATGGCAATTACAATTTTTCTCATAATGCTTGGTCAGCTCTAATTTACCGCAAATATAGGGTTTTCAAAAGGGATAAAAAAGTCATCAGAACTTCAGGACAGCATTTGAATGCCGCCATTGGTTAACATTGGAACACACTTTATTCCACCATTTTATGCGCAATCCCGGATATTCCGGTTTATCTTATTTAACTTAAGGACCAACTTTGGATTTGTCGGAGCATGCCCTCAAGACAAGACAGGTGGAGAAATTCCCGAACCTCGCCTTTACTACCTAACGTGGATCGGGAGCACTGGTTCTGACTTTGTCCGGCTCCGATATCCTATCCAAGTG
>CAZHZP010000340.1:0-2857 GCA_964537165.1 uncultured Roseivirgaceae bacterium
GCCTTCCTGTTCTTATTTTTGTCAAATCCTTTAACGCCATGTTGCTGGGAGAAAGATATGCAGCAAGCATGGGCGTGAACCTTTATCAGCTGAGGTGGGCGATGATTGTCAGCACGGGCATCTTGGCAGGCAGTGCTACGGCCTTTTGCGGGCCGGTGGCCTTTATCGGAATTGCCGTACCCCACCTGGCCCGAATGATGTTTCAGACGGGCGATCACCGTGTTTTGTTCCCTGCTTCCGCACTGATCGGAGCGGGATTTCTGCTCGTCTGCGACATTTTCAGCCAGTTGCCAGGCACGGCAGAAACACTGCCCATCAACGCCGTCACGTCCCTATTTGGTGCGCCGCTGGTGATTTGGCTGATTCTTAAAAGAAATTTCAGTCGGGAGTTTTAATGGAAAAAAACAAAGCCATATTGCAGGGAACAGCGGTGGCCGTCGGCTATCGGAAAGGTAAAACCATCAATTGGATAGCAAAGGATATTTTCTTTTCCCTAAAAGCCGGGCAGATGACCTGCCTACTTGGCCCCAATGGCGTGGGGAAATCCACCCTCATCAAAGCCATTCTGGGGCGGAATCTTCCTACAGCAGGAGAAATCCTTTTTGAAAATGAGCCTATCCGGAATTTTGACGCCCAAGCCATGGCCAGAAAAATCAGTGTGGTATTGACCGACCGCATCAGTCCGGGAAACCTTACCGTCAGACAACTGGTCAGCTTGGGAAGAATTCCTTTTATGAATTGGCTGGGGTCGGTTGCTGAAGAAGATCAAAGTGCCATTGACTCAGCCATTGAAGCGACGAAGATCGGCTATCTTGCTGATCGAAAAGTAGTTGAACTCAGTGATGGGCAGCTTCAAAAGACGATGATCGCCCGGGCTCTCGCCCAGGATGGGGAGTTGATGATTTTAGATGAGCCCACGGCGCATCTCGACCTGGTCAACCGGATGGAAATCATGCAGCTGCTTCGGGAAATCGCCCATACCCGGCAAAAAGCCATCTTGGTAGTCACGCATGATCTCGATATTGCGGTGGAAACGGCCGACGAGTTTTGGTTGATGCCCTGCGGCGGGCCTTTACTCAGCGGAACACCGGAAGATCTGATCCTTTCCGGGAAAATCAACCTGCTTTTGCCATCCGAAAAATTTTATTTCAACCCGTCCACGGGCAAAATACAATCTTCCGGTAGGCTTGATTATCCGCAGATCAAAGGCCCGGAAGAAGTCAGCCAGTGGCTGAAGCTGGCCTTGAGAAAGAACAACATCCAGCTAGGGGACAAGGTGGGAATTACCGTACAAAAGGATCCTGTGCTGTTTATCGTGGAGTATCCGGGAACACAAAAGATATTGCAAAGCATCCAAGAAGTCATCGAAGAACTTCTATGAGTAAAAGCCCCAACAACTGTAGCTAAGGTCAATAAATACGATAAAAAGCAGCTAAGGCTATTCTCTTCAGCCCCTTGGATATGGAATGTGGACCATTAATTTTCGTAAAGAAACCGCGGGAGACGAGGACGAGGCTTTGCCCCTAATCGTTCCCGTTTGGCTAAAGCCCGATCAAAAGAGAAGAATCTATGACCGTCAGCTAAAGCAGACGGTAACACCATATGAATACCTATTCAGCAAAAGACGGGTAAAGCGTCATCCCCCCATCGACATAAATAGTCGTTCCGGTGATGTAATCGGCTTCATCGGACACCAGCCAGCGGACGGTTTTGGCAATATCTTCTGGATCCCCTATCCTGCCATAAGGGATTTGGGAAAGCATCTTTTTCATCCCCTCCTCATCGTTCCATTCCTCCTCGTTGATCGAGGTTTTGATGGCTCCGGGGGAGACGTTATTGACCCGGATTTGCCTGGGGGCAAGTTCCTGCGCAACGGACTCCATCATCATTTTCAAGCCGCCCTTGCTGGAGGTATAATTGACCCGTCCTGCCCAGGGGATAATGTCATGTACCGAGCTGATAAAGACGATTTTTCCTGCGGCCCTGGAGATTTCCTTGTGGATACCCTGCTTCAAAAACGCCTTGGCAGCAGCCTGAGAGGTCAAAAATGCACCGGAAAGATTGGTCTGGATTACCTGATCCCATTCTTCAAAGGTCATTTCGGTAAAGGGTTTGTCTTTTTGGATCCCTGCATTGCTCACCAGGATGTGTAAATCCCCGAACTGCTCTTTTACCTCATCAAACAGCTGCAAGACATCGTCCTGCTTGCTGACATTCCCTTGCAGGATGAGGCCTTTGCCTCCTGCTTTCTGTATTGCCTCCAGCGTCTCCCTTGCGCCTTCCTCATCGCTATGATAATTAATCAGCACCTTTGCCCCCGCCGCGCCCAATTCAATTGCAATGGCCTGGCCTATTCCAGAGCTGGCCCCTGTGACAATGGCCGTCTGATTCTGTAGTGGTTTTTGGTTGTCTTTCATGGGGAAAAAAAGACGCAAAGAATATACCAAGGAGGGGAGTGGGAAGTCGGATGCCAGGTGCGGTCAATAACAAAAAAAAAAGGACCCTGTTTAGGGTCCTTGAATTTATGCATCTACACCGAGCGCCTTTGCCATGACGGCTCCGATCTCGGCTGGGGATTCGGCAACGTGGATGCCATTTTCCCTCATGATTCTCATTTTAGCTTCCGCGGTATCATCTGCACCGCCGACAATGGCACCGGCATGGCCCATTCTTCTACCAGGAGGGGCTGTTTGTCCGGCGATAAAACCTACCACAGGTTTTTGGTTGCCGTTTTCACGGATCCACCGGGCGGCTTCCGCTTCGTAATTGCCACCGATTTCACCGATCATGACGATGGCATCTGTCTCAGGATCTTCCATCAACAACTGAACCGCCTGCTTGGTAGAAGTACCGATGA
>CAZHZP010000341.1:0-2853 GCA_964537165.1 uncultured Roseivirgaceae bacterium
GGCGAATTCTGGATCAACCATGGCAGGTACAATGAAGATGGCATGGACATTTTAAGGGTGGTCAAGGAGATCTCCTCTGCTTCCAATATTTATGGTAACGGGATAGTGGAAATGGAAGCCTTTACTACTTTTCAGCACTGGCAGGAAGGGCCTTTCGAGATGAAGCCGATTGGGGATCGGGCTTTTGCCGAAGGAATGAACAAGGTAGTGGTCCACGGCTCCACCCATAATCCTTCGGGAATAGGATTTCCAGGGATCGTCTACCATGCCGGCACGCACTATAATGATAAGAGGGTTTGGTGGCCCAAGGTGAAGCCCTTTAATGATTATTTGGCGAGGGTATCTTATGTGCTTCAGGAGGCGGATTTCACAGCCGACGTTTTGTTTTACTATGGGGACACCATTCCCAATTATGGGGGACATAAACATGGGCGATTCTCAGCGGGCGCCGGATATGATTATGAAATCATCAACACGGAGATTCTTCTGGAGCTGGAAGTCTGTAACGGCAATTTGGTGATCCCACACACCGGTGCTTCCTTTAAGCTTTTGGCTTTGACCGAGGAGTTTGAAATTCATCCGGAGGTTTTGATTAAATTAAACGACCTGCTTGAGCAAGGAGCGGTTATTATCGGGCCCAAGCCCAAACAGATTGCTCAAAGGAAAATCCGTCAGGATATGCCTGATATGGAAGGCTGGTTGGATAAGTTATGGAAGCCATTCAATGGTCGCGATAGCAAACCTGGCTCGATCTTCTTTGATGCGAATCCCACTGAGGTGCTTGCGGCCCAAGGAGTAGCTCCCGATATCATGTATGAGGAGATGGATTTTTTCGCCCTAGATTTTATCCATTATCAGAAGGACGGGTTGGATTTTTACTTTATGGTGAATACCACAAGCGAATGGCTCTCAAAAGAGGTCAGCTTCCGCCAACAGGACAAAAGACCCGAACTTTGGGATCCTGTGACGGGGATGGCGGCGGAGATTCCTGTTTATCGAGTTGGAGAAAATCACATTACCCTGCCTCTAACGCTCGCTCCTTATGAAAGCATGTTTGTTGTTTTTAAACCCGGTCAGGAAAAGGGACATTATGAAGGGATCAAGGGAATCGGCCTGCATCCTCCTCTTATACGTTATGTCGATGATGGCCTGGAAATTTGGGAAGAGGGAGAATTTGAACTCGCAGCCGGAATACAGTCAGCTAAAGTTCGGAATATAAAGAAGGTCAGAACTTTGGAGGGTGCCTGGGAAGTGTTCTTTCCGGAAGGTTGGGGAGCGCCGGAAAAAGCGATCTTTCCCCAGTTGCAATCTTGGACGGAGTCCTCGATCGCAGGCATCAAGTACTTTTCCGGTACTGGTCGCTACGAAAAGCAATTTGTCCACCAAGAATATCCAGCCGGTAAAAGGACAAGGACCTACCTTGATCTGGGGGATCTTTCCCATGTGGGGGAAGTATGGTTAAACGACCAGCCTCTAGGCATCACCTGGTCTAAGCCACATCGATTTGATATCACGGACAAGCTCGTGCCAGGCATCAACGCTTTGAAGGTGGAGGTTGCCAACACTTGGTCCAACCGAATCGTGGGTGATGCGCTGATGGGTGAAAAATTTACCCAAACGCATATTGCGGAAACAATGATTAAAGGGTTGGAAAAGAGAGTCCCGTGGAAAGACGTGCCATTAATCCCTTCTGGTTTGTTTGGGCCCGTTCGCCTTGTCACAGTTCCGGTTTTATCCGCTACTCCGACCCCATAAGCTGAAATGAAGAAAATAATCCTGTTCTTCCACATGACCCTAGCTCTGGCCCAGCTAGCGGATAAGCAACATTATTTAGACAGCCTCAAGAAGGAACTTAACACCCGCTGGCCCCACAACCGGACCATCAACCTGGTTTTTCATGGCCATTCGGTACCCGCGGGCTATTGGCATAATTCCGAGGTGCACACCATGGATTCTTATCCGCATCTGGTCTTGGCCAAGGTCAAGGAAATGTATCCTCACGCGGTGGTCAATGCCATTGTGACCGCCACAGGCGGTGAAAATTCCGTGAAGGGACAGTCTAGACTGACCGATGAGGTTATGAACCACCATCCTGATGTCCTGTTTATCGATTACGCCCTGAACGATTTAGGGGCCGGCTTGGTAAAATCAGCGGCGGCTTGGGAAGCAATGATCAAGGCGGCATTGAAAAAAGGTGTTAAGGTCATGTTGCTGACGCCTTCTCCTGATCAACGCCAGGACATCATAGATCCGGCAAACCCGCTTGTATTACATGCGGAGCAAATAAGGGAATTAGCATCCAGGCATCAGGTAGGTTTGGTAGATCCTTTTGTTTTGTTCCAGAAGATTGCCAAAGAAGAAGGCTCAGTGGAGGAATATATGTCCCATGTCAACCACCCCAACAGAAAAGGACATGATTTGATCGCGGAAGAGATTGTGAAATGGTTTTAGGATTGACGTCGTTACGGTATGTCAAAAGATAACAATGGGTTTTATACAAATATTGGAGCTGCATCAAGAAGCCCGATTGTCTCCGATATTAGAATAACTTGAAGTGGATCGATATCGTAATGATCACTGAAGGCAGTTGTTAAATCGTGTTAATCCGCACGTTAACAAAACTTAATTGTGCTATTTTTATTTTTATATTACATAGATTCATGAAAATGTTCTATGTATGAGATCGGACGTTGGCTTGGTCATTTTCTTGCTTCTAGTAACCCCTATTTCTGGCATTGCTCAGCAAGAAGGTTTTCTTTTGTCAGGTCGTGTTTTGGATGCCGTGACCAAGGAGCCGATTTCCATTGCCAGCCTGCAGAATGGCAGAGAACTGATTCTTACCAATGTAAAAGG
>CAZHZP010000342.1:0-2849 GCA_964537165.1 uncultured Roseivirgaceae bacterium
GCTGCTCAAGCCGGCAGGTTACCAGACCGCACATTTTGGCAAATGGCATTTGGGTTCTCTTCCGAAGGATCCGGAACTCAACCACCCACAACCAGACCAACAGGGCTTTGATTATTCTCTGGGAACAGAAAACAATGCCCAACCTTCTCATCTGAACCCGACCAACTTTATAAGAAATGGGTCACCTATCGGAGAAAAGGATGGTTATGCCTGTCAATTGGTGGCGGATGAAGTCGACCTTTGGTTTGAGCGTGAATATGAAGAAGATCAACCTTTCTTTCTTTACGTAGCCTTTCATGAGCCCCATGCCAAAGTAGCCTCACCTGATGACCTGATTGCCCATTACCCTGAATACGATGAGAAAACGGCCGAATATTTTGCAAATATTGAAAATATGGATTTGGCAACCGGCCGTATTCTAGAAGCATTAAAATCAAGAGGATTGGACAAGAATACGATGGTTTTCTTCGCATCCGATAATGGACCTTACCGCCTGGGGTCACAGGGCGATCTTCGGGGATTAAAAGGAGAGGTGTACGACGGTGGGATCAAGGTGCCTGGGATTTTCTCCTATCCTGGAGTTTTCTCCGGGAAAAAAGAAATTGAAACGCCCATCTGGTTTCAGGATCTGCTGCCCACAATCGGCAGCCTATGTGGTGTGGAGCTTCCAGACGACCGGACTTATGATGGAATCGACTTGCTCCCCCTTTTAAAAGGCGGATCTGTGCAGCGGGACCAGCCGATGCTTTGGTTCTTTTATCGCAGTTCCCCTGAGATTGCCATGAGAAAAGGAGACTTTACGCTCTTGGCACGTGCCAATGATACGGTTCCCAGGACCCATTGGATTTCGGATGTGGACATAGCTTTTATCAAAAATTTTCAGCCGCAATTTTTTGAGTTGTACAACGTGGTTGACGATCCCGGTCAGCAAAAAGACTTGTCGGCAAGTAGGCCGGAAGTATTTGAAAGTATGAAAAAGGATTTGTCCCTGCTGCTAAATGAAGTGAAAGAAGAAGGGCCTGAATGGGAAGAGCTGCCAATATATGAAGAAGAAAAGGCCAATCGTTTTAAACAAAAGGAGTTTAGGCGAAATCAACAACTGTTTTTGCCAAATCCTTAGCATTTTTGTTTTAAATTGCTTTAGTTAATTGGTAAACGAAGGAAGAATCAAAAATACGACTTAAATTAAACCCTTAATAAACCCTATCAGAGTATGAAGGCAAACCTACTTAAGAAAATTTACATGTTGTCCGGGCAATACTTGAATGTAGTGGTACTACAAGTGATTTTGATTTGCCTGACAATATTAGCGGCTCCTGTTTTATCCGGGAGAGTGGAAGCATTTCCGGTTGATTTGAACCGGAAGAGTTTCATTGTGGATCCAAATGACATTACCGTAAGCGGCACGGTGACGGATGAAAGTGGCATTCCCATTCCCGGAGTGACGGTATCTGTTCCAGGCACTACTGTGGGAACTGCATCAGATCTTGACGGGAAGTATTCTATCACTGTGCCAGAGGGATCCATCTTGGTGTTTTCATTTATTGGTTTTCAGTCCCAAAGCATAGAGGTGATGGGGCGAAGTGTGATAGATGTGCAGTTAGTAGAAGACATTTCTTCCCTGGATGAAGTAATTGTTGTCGGGTATGGAAGTGTCAAGAAAAGTAATTTGACCGGTTCGGTATCGTCTATAAAAGCAGATGAAATCCAGCAAACCCCGATTACATCCATCGATCAAGGCTTAGTGGGAAGAGCTTCCGGCGTAATGGTGACGCAGACTTCCGGGATGCCCGGTGCTGTGGCTTCGATTCGGATCCGGGGTTCCAGTTCTCTTCAGGGGGGAAATGAGCCGCTATATGTGATAGATGGATTCCCAATATACAACGGGTCAGGTTATGGAAGTACAGGTGGCAATACCAGGATGAGCGGATTGGCCACTATCAATCCTGCAGACATTGAATCAATAGAAATATTAAAAGATGCATCGGCTACGGCGATTTATGGCGCCCGTGCTGCCAATGGTGTAGTTTTAATCACCACCAAAAGCGGTACAGAAGGAAGGGATCAGATAACCTTTGACGCTTATTACGGTAGCCAAAGTGCAGTTAAAAAAATTGACGTGATGAATGCCTTGCAATATGCCGAGTTGGTCAATGAAGCCTATACCAATGATGGCTTAGCCCCGGTGTATAATAATGAGAAAATGGCCGAACTTCAGGCCAATCCAAAAGGGACGGACTGGCAGGAGGAAATCTT
Source organism: uncultured Roseivirgaceae bacterium (assembly GCA_964537165.1). Lineage (GTDB taxonomy): Bacteria > Bacteroidota > Bacteroidia > Cytophagales > Cyclobacteriaceae > DATGMS01. Next base: position 2,257 of record CAZHZP010000342.1, read on the forward strand.
TCGGACTGCACCAATACAAAATTACCAACTCACCTTTTCAGGAGGGGATAAGAAAACCAACTATTCCATCTCTGGCAATTATTTCAATCAACAGGGGGTTATACGGAGTTCGGGTTTTACCCGGTATTCCGGTAGGATCAATATTTCGAGGAATGTCCTTGAGCGTCTCAAAATCGGCACAAGCTTGAATGTAAGCAGGACCAATTCCAATGCTGTCCGGACGGATGCCGGGGGAAACCAGGGGGTGGTTTCAGCGGCTATGAAATTCAACCCGATATTGCCGGTTTTTAGAAACCCGGATTTGGGCGAATACACCCCGGTAAACAGTCCCGGCATTATTTACGCGAACCCCGTAGCTACAGCAGACGAGCAGGTAAGGGAAAATGTCATGCTTCGTCTTTTAGGGAATATTTATGGAGAATGGGAGTTTTTGCCGGATCTTACTGCAAAAGTTTCGTTTGGCACCGACTTGGTCAATACCAAATTTGACACTTTTGTCCCTTCGAATATTTTTGAATCCGGGGGGGTGGCAAGTGCCTCGATCAACGGAGGTTATACCACGAATTGGTTAAATGAAAACACCCTAAACTGGT
>CAZHZP010000343.1:0-2828 GCA_964537165.1 uncultured Roseivirgaceae bacterium
ACCATTTTGGCCATCATTGACAACGGATGGGACGTCGGGTGAGCACCTGATCCCGGTCGGCCGGGAGGAGTCCTTGGTTTGCCTGTCCCGGATGACCGGGAAGCCCAAGAGGAGGAGCCAAACCCTGCATGAATGCGGGGTTTTTGTGTTTTTAGCGGTCATGGGAGCCTTTTACGTTTATATCCTCTATTCCAGAAGTCTGGACCGGTATTATGTCGGCCAGACGTCAGATGTCGAAAAGCGTCTCAGTTTTCATAACGACAGGAAGAGGAACAGGATATGGACGAAAAGAGGGATTCCCTGGGAGCTCAAAATCCGCATACCGTTTCCTTCACGTGCGGAAGCCGTATCCGCAGAATCCTTTATCAAAAAGCAAAAGTCCAGAAGAACCATTTTGGCCATCATTGACAACGGATGGGACGTCGGGTGAGCACCTGATCCCGTGGTTCTATTTCTGAAGATGCTTGTCACAAAAATTTAACCAGGATTCCCAATCCGAGGCACCCATCGCGTGTTTTCCGGGCCGGATAAAATAGCCCACTTCAGAATCTATCAGGTCGTTTTCCTTTGGAAAATCAGTGACTTCTATACCCTTTTTTCCATAAAGGTGGTAAACCGGATTGATTGCCTTTAGCATGTCGAACTGTCCTTCGGGATCTGCCCAGGTATCTTCGGTGGCATTGGTAAGCAGCAATGGACGTGGGGCTACCAAAGCCAGCAGGCTGTGCTGGTCAAAGGGGAGACGCTCGACCTGATCATTGAATTGTTTGAAATTCCCGTTAAACCAGTGGGGGAAACTGGTGTTGATTGCCGCTACGCTTTCCCCAACATCGGAACGGCTTGGGGAAGTCCCACCGCAACCGGCCTGGTGGGGGATTACAATGGCGATCCGTTCATCAAAAGCCCCTGCGAGAAGGGCCGCCTTTCCACGACGGGAATGTCCGGTCACAATAATGGCCTCGGAATCCAAATCCTTATCCTGCATGATATAATCGACCCCACGCTGAAGGCCCCATGCCCATGCGGCTAAGACGCCCCATTCATCCGGCCGGGGCTGCTCCTGTCCTTCACCGAAATAAGACTTGTGAACCCCATCCAAATACCCGCCGTCATAATCCGGGCTGATTTCCCCCGCATACAGGGTCACAACCCCGTACCCGCGGTCAATTGCCTTTTCGATCTGCCAGGTTTCGGTACGCGTTCCCCGCTGACTGTCATGCGCCCTGTTATCGTTGGTGTTTTTAAAATAACTGTTTTTTATCCATGCTTTGGTCAGGGGAATCAAAGGATCGTCCATCAATGCGTGGTTTCCCGCCGCGTTTAATCCCAGAAAAACCGGAGATGGCCTGTTTTTATTGTTGGGAACTACCACCAGCAGGGAAACCGGCGGAGTGTTATCCGGACAGAAAGTGAGGGTGACGATTTTTCTGGTTGCTTTTCCCCCCAAGGCATGATGATCGACATCTTCAATGACAAAGGAAAAATTTTTGGGCGGAGCAGGCGCTTTCCCATACATATAATGTTCAAACAGCGCGATCAGTTCAGGACGGCGGTCTTCTTCCCACTGTTCCAGGGAGGTGACCGGCAATCCGTTAAACATGACCAAAGGATCAGGCAGCCCCGCCTGTACCGGAAGGTCCTCCACTGCGGGCCACTCCGTCTGTTGGCCGTAAGTAAAATCACCCTGACCCAAAAAAACAGGGAAAAATATACTGAATAATATCCATATTTTTTTCATGTGAATGGACTTTAACTTGGAGAATTGAACCCCGTCAGTGCCGTCAATCCATTGGGTTGGATTTTTCTGTTTACCTCTTGTTGGTTCCTATGAAGAATGAACTTCCCTTCTCCTGTTTTATTACAGCCTCCTTATCCTGATGTTTCTGAAAAACACCCGGTCTTTGTGGTCTGTAATCAGAATATGGCCTTCGGGGACCAGCCCGTATTCGGGATAATCTTTAAACTTTGTCTCCGCTAATTTTTCTTGGAAATCCTTGCTACCTTTCTGGTAGTCCAGGACTTTCGTGCCGTTGAGCCAATGTTCCACCTGGTCTCCTTTGGCAATGATCCTGGCTTCGTTCCATTCTCCGGCGGGATATAAGGTTTTGTTTTCCGGGGCGTAGAGCAGGTAGAAGGATGCGGTGGACGACAATCCGTTGGGATCATCTTTAATCGCTTCATGGTTGAGGTCGTCTATGATCTGGTATTCGGGGCCGTTCAGGACGGTTTTCCCCGTCTCCCCATGGCTGATGCTGTCGACAAAGTATTTGATCCCGCTGTTGGCACCTTCAGTCAGGTTAAATTCCCAGGTCAGCTCGAAGTCGCGGTATTTCTCCCGCGTGATAATATCCCCGCCTCTTCCGTTCAGGACCAGGGCACCGTCTTCGATCACCCAGGCATGGGAAGGAAAACTATCGCTTTTTACCGACCGCCAACGGTCCAGGTTTTCCCCGTCAAACAGCAATTCCCAACCTTCATTTTTTTCTTTATCCGTCAGCAAGTGGCTCGAGGCAGCGTTGTTGGCACTGGTTTCTTCGCTTGATTGTTCATTCCCTGAAGTGCCCGAACAAGCCATGGCAATAAAAATCAGGAAACAACCGGTAGTTCTTGTAAAATTCATCAAAATTAAAATTTAATTGGGTGTAGATTAGCAGATAAAAGTAGGCAGATTTATTGATATGCTTCAAGTATTGGGTGCTTTTTACTTTAATTTTTTGTCCATGAATAAAAAAATTGCTGGGTTTTATTGTCGCCACACTTTTTTACCGCGGCGATCGCCATGGTTCACGCGAGGTTCGCAAAGGGGGTATCGACGCAGATGTGTCTAT
>CAZHZP010000344.1:0-2825 GCA_964537165.1 uncultured Roseivirgaceae bacterium
AAGAAATCAACCGTGTCCACAGAGACCGTAACGCAATAGGCGCCGCTGTGCTTGCTGGCCGCCGCGTAGGCCACCTTGTCCATCAGGGACAACAGGATACCGCCATGTATCTTCCCGCCGAAGTTGGCGTAAGCGGGGATCATCAATTCTGTAATGGTGACTTGGGAAAAACGCACCGGGCGGGCTGAGACAAAATCCTTGTTCATTTTTATGCTTTTTCTTTAATGATCACCCCAGTAGCTTCAAACGTGAATTCTTCCTTGGGTTGGGTGATGGTTTCGATTTCTTCCTTCGGCTTTCCGGCATCCTCGGCATAATGCCTTAAAGTCTCCACATCGGTGACCGACCTTTGTGCCACTCCTTGCAGGACAAGAGGATAGCCTTGGGAAGTGGTGGGGACAAAAAAGCCGTAATCCTTAAAAGTTACTCTCATAAGATTTCCGTCCGGCAAGGCTACCGTCAGCCAACAGCCTTTTTTGGTGCAGACTTCCTGGATTTCTGCGGTTACTTTCCCTGAAAATTCACCGGTCTGTTCTAGCTGCCCAAACATCTCTTCCACTGTTACCGCATCCGACGAACTGACTTTTTCCCCATACTCCCCGGGGATGCTATTTTCTTTGGATGCCGAGTCTTGTTCTTTGGGAGACTGGCAGGAGAGGCCAATCAACAGGCAAAAGGCAAAAAGGCAGGATCTTTTCATGGTCGTGAGGTTTGAAGCTTTAAAAATAGTTAATTGTTGCGGTAATGCATAATGAGATGGTTGCCTGTTGTGGATTAAAGGAGGTAAAAAAATGGCATGTAAACGCAAGAATGAAAATGGTTTTTGCCACAAGGGCACGAAGTCTATTCTCTGCTTCTGTTGAACTCTTATTTCAGGAGGCCCAGGTGTTTCGAAACCTAGTAGTCAAGGTTTATAAAGGAAAAACTTGGAGTGTCTCGTAGGGATTTGTGACATGGATATTTTTCATTTCTTTGTCGCGCTACCCGCCGATTTTTTGGTTTTTAGGTGACCAAAAATAAACAAGCCCATGCTAACAATCACACATAGAACCCCAAAGTAATCCATGAGAGCAAAGGCTTCTGGACTGTCCATATATGCCTTTATGATAACTCCAATACAAAAACCAATGAAGATGGAAGCCATGGTAATGATTCTTGTTTTTTTCATAGCGGATACAGAGAGTAGGGGCTAGTACGCCCCTTTTTGGAACTTAAATTAATAAAACAAACAACTAAAGGAAACTCCGGGCTCCAATTCCAGTAACGAAGCCGCTACCCATTGTTACCGCTGTTGCTGCCGGTGGAAAAGAGATCAAAAAAGCAATGCTTCCTACAGCTGCGGCCATTCCGAGATAGTCACCCATTCCACATTTCCCGCCTTCCAGCGATTCCATTCTGTCAAGTGTCAGTTCTTCCATAGACCGATTGTTGTTAAGTTAGAAATCTTTTTAAACTTTAACAAAAATAACATTGACCAGCTGAAAAATCTTTCAGTGATGTTTTTCGCATAGAAGATTTAGACTCCGCGGCTTTCTACTTTATATGGTAACGGGAATTTTTGTTTTTCTCTCCAATGAAAGCCTCTGTATAAGCTGAACCATTTCCTGATAACCCAGTTCATCCAGGGCACTTTGCTGAAGTGAGGGAACCTCTGGAAGTTTCCCAAGCCCCAGATGGTTATGTTTAACGGAGGAGGTATGTAAAATATACCAGTCATTGTCTTGACAGATAGCGATTTGTGGCTCGGTTGGATGCAGTTGAGGGCAGGGGGAGATAAAGGATCCCCAGGTGATCCCTTTAACTCGGTGCGCCTTAAAACTCCACCGTCTTTCCCGTTTCCGCACTTTTCTTTGCCGCCTCGAGGATCTCCACTACCGTTACATTATTTTCTAAAGAGGACAAATCCTGTGGACCGATCTCTATTTTACCTCTCACTACCGCGGCGAAAAAAGAAAAGGGATCGTCATATGGGTAAGCGCGTGGCTCTAATTTGCGGCTTTGTTCCTGCCTTTCCCCTTTTAGCCGTGACTTGAAGTTGAGATCATCCGTAGCAATGACGTACCCATGCTGGCCGTAAACCTCCATGTCTTTTCTGCTAAACGGCCAGTTCCACGAGGCTTGGATAATTCCCTGAGCCTTGGGATAGTGGAGGATGATGGTTGCCTCATCGTCCACTTTGGGATAAATTTCCGGTTTGAACTGCTGAAGAACGGCGGTGACAGCGGTAGGTTTCTCTCCTTGCATCAGCCAGGTCAGTAGGTTGGCGCCATAGCAGCCAAAATCTATCACAGCGCCTCCGCCGTTTTCGACGGGATCGGTTAGCCATTCCAAAAACTCCCGGTTGACCCCGATTTCCATTGGGCCTTCATGTCCGTCATGGACCACCACCTTTCGAACATCGCCAAGGGCATTTTCCTCATTTAGTAAGCGATAAGCTTCCTGGTTTGAAGCGTACCAGGTCGTTTCATAATTGGTCAACAGGTGGATGTTGTGCTTTTTGGCTAACTGTTCCATTTCTTTGGCGTGGGCGACACTTACCGCCAGGGGTTTCTCTACCATAACGTGGACGCCTAAAGGAGCGAAAGTTTGTACCACCGCCAGATGTTCATAAATTGACCCAAAGGCAGTCACTGCCTCCACTTCAACCGCCCCGATCATGTCCTCCATGGTGGGGTAAACCATGGACATCGGAAAACCATATTGCTTGGAGAAGCGCTGTGCAAGTTCTTGGTTAGGCTCTACCATACCTACCACCTCTATGTCTCCTCGGTCTTCCCGGCCAAAAATCCAATGGACATGGGAATGGGTCAGTCCTACGATACCGA
>CAZHZP010000345.1:0-2807 GCA_964537165.1 uncultured Roseivirgaceae bacterium
TGAGTTTACTTCTGCCATCAACATTTACTTATAAAAAGATCACCGGCTGGTGCATCGACACACCATGGACAATATTTATTTCTGGATTATTTTCAATGTTTTCGTCCTTCTGATGTTAGGGTTGGACCTTTTTGTATTCCACCGCAAAGCTCATGAGGTGAAAGTCAAGGAAGCCTTGTGGACGAGCCTTTTCTGGATTGTGCTGGCGCTGATATTCAATGTTATCATCTATTACTGGAGAGGGGAGCAGTCCGCCATGGAATTCCTCACGGGCTACCTGATCGAAAAGTCCCTTAGTGTTGACAACCTTTTTGTGTTTATCCTGATTTTCAACTATTTTGGGGTGGCACCGAAATACCATCATAAACTGCTTTTCTGGGGAGTCTTGGGCGCCTTGGTACTGAGGGCTATTTTCATCTTGGTCGGAGTTGCTCTTATTGCCAAGTTCCATTTCCTCATTTATATCATGGGAGCATTTTTGGTGTACACCGGTATCAAAATGGCCTTTTCACAGGATACTGAAATCGATCCGGAAAACAACCCTTTGGTGAAATGGGCCAGCAAATACCTTCCGATGAAAAGAACCTCTGAAGACGGGAGATTCTTCGTCAGGGAAAACGGAAAACTGTTCGCTACCCCGCTGTTTTTGGTGCTGATCATGATCGAAAGCACGGATGTAGTCTTTGCTGTGGATTCCATTCCTGCGATTCTGGCCATCTCCAAAGATCCGTTTATCGTGTACACTTCGAATGTGTTCGCCTTATTGGGGTTGCGGGCTTTGTATTTTGCGTTAGCGGGAATCATCCAGCTCTTCCATTACCTCCACTATGGCCTGTCACTCATTCTTGCCTTTATCGGGGTAAAATTAGTCCTCAGTGACATCTATCATATCGACATGAAATATGCGCTTATAGGAGTCGGGGCGATTTTGGCAATTTCTATCATTGCTTCCTTGCTGTTTCCTAAGAAGGACAGCGAGTTTCCCACCACGCCGAAAAATGAGGGCTGATCAAAAAGATCTGGTGTTGATTAACCAAAAGATGATGTCTATTTAGGGCCTGTCTGCCGATAGGCAGGTGGCACAGCGCGGCCTGTCGGCAGACAGGTTTACGCAGCAACCCTCAGCGCAAGTTCGCATACTCTGGGGAAGCCTAACGTCATTTCAATCGTAACATAGCCCAAATAAATTATCCATGCTTTACGGGGACAGAACGGCATGTCGGCGGGAATTGGTTATCGCGGGATGCTGCCCCCCGTCTTGTGTTGATAAGGGCTGTTGAGGCCAGACTCCCTCAACAAAAACTATATCCGGCACTTACTGCCGACGCGCCTCTTGCAGCAAATTTTTGTGGATCTCCAGCACCTGGGGAATAATCATATGGTTACCCGAATTTTTGATCACAAAGTCAGCCATTTGGTTTTTATCCTCGTCAGGAAGTTGTTTGTCAATGATGCTGTTCACCTGTTCTACCGTTCGGTGCGGATCTCGCTTCAATACGCGGGCGACCCTTATTTTGAGGGGAGAACTGACATTGATAACCTTATCCAGCTCCTTGTAGGAGCCCGATTCGAACAATAAGGCTGCCTCTTTTAAGACATAAGGGCTGTCCTGCTGCCGCGTCCAACGGAGGAAGTCGTCCCCGACGGCGGGATGAACCAGGCCATTGATGATTTCGGTGTTAGCGGGGTCGGAAAAGACCTTTTGGGCCAAAAATGTGCGGTCCAAAACACCTTGTTCGGTATAGGACTCTTTTCCGAAGGTCTGGATGATTTTGGCCTTGAGCTCCTCGTCATTTGCCATCAGCCACTTAGCCCGGTCGTCCGCATAGTAGACTGGGATGGAAAGAATAGCAAAAACTTTGGCCGCCATACTTTTACCGGCACCAATCCCTCCTGTAATCCCAACCAACAAAGGTTTGGCTTTATTCATATTCCAACTTGAAAAGGTCAGGGATAAATCGGACAGAATCAAGATAATCCGGCACCCGCCTCAAGGTAACTGTAACCGTGCTATCCTCCCTGCTTCTGGTGTTATAATTAACTACCGCTTCCAGCTCCAGCTCGGAAAATGCCTGGGTTTGCCTCTGGTCGAGCAGGTACTGCATCACGACGATAGAGTCCCTACTTGCCAATGATACTGATGAAGGGAAGTTAAGCTTTCGGATTTTCACCACACGCTGTCCGGCCAAAAACTCCACTACCTCAAAAGAAACATCCACTTCCTGTTCTGTTAAAGTCAGGAATTCCTCAAGTTCTTCCGGCAGTACCAACGGAATTCTTCCAGAGAAGTTATCCCGTAGATCCCGCTCTTCAATATCTACAAAAAGCTGCCCTTCTAACTGTTCTATAATGGAGGTAGGCCCTATGACGGTGACGCAGTCTGGCTGAATGTTGATATCGGATGCAAAACGGATGTTTTCGGCCAGCGGGTTGACGCCGGTATCTAATAAAACCTTAAGCCTTTCCTCCACGATTCTGTCGATCCTTATCTTCAAGGTATCCTCCAGTATCGCCGTGAGCTGGGTAGGTGCGGTTTGCTCCGCCAACGCCCGCTGAAAGGAGGCGGGCAAAAGATAACTCTGGGCACTCGGATCGGTCAGCTCTATCGGAAAAGGCACAACATTCACCTTAAAATGCTTTCTCAGCAGGTCCCAGCCGTTGCCGTTGACTTCGATCTGGATATTGGTAGGCAGCTCTTCCACTGCCATGAATTCCTGACGGTCGTAATAGAACTCGATGGGCTGGTTCACCACCGTGGTATAATTGTCTTTGTTCAGCGCATTTAAAATCCAAAAAGTGGTAGCCGC
>CAZHZP010000346.1:0-2802 GCA_964537165.1 uncultured Roseivirgaceae bacterium
ATTACCAGAACATATCATCTACCAATTTAATATATCATTTATGAAACGTTTACCCCTACTGTTTGTGGTCTCAGGTCTGCTGTTTTCTTCCTGTTCGCTGCAATCAGTCATCAATAAATCGGCAGACCAACAGTTGACCGTGACGCCCTCCCCTTTGGAATTACACGGGGACTCTGTAAGTTTTACACTGGATGCCCAGCTTCCCCCGAGAATGATGAAAAAGAAGGTGACCTATTCTTTAATCCCTACTTATCAATATGCCGAGAGCAATTACCCGCTGGAGGATTCCGTCACGTTTGACGGGGATGAGATCAACAGGAGGGAAAGCACAAGCCAACAGGCGACATTTTCTTTCCCTTATAATGAAGCGATGAAGGATGGGGAGTTGAGGGTAACAGGCTTGGCTCAGCATAAAAGATCCGGTAAGCGCCTGAGTACTCCCGAGGTGCCCATTGCCAAAGGAGTGATTACGACGCCACACCTGGTAAGGATCGGACAGTTTGCCCCAGACGAAGAAATCACGCCCATCGGATATTATATGGATCATGGCTATGACGATCAAGAGGAACTGGAACCCGTGGAGGTGGAGTTCTTTTTTGAGCAGGGTAGCGCCAGGTTGAGGCCAAGTGAGGTAAATTCGGAAAGGGGGAAATTTCTAAAAGCATTTATCGCCAGTGAAAACGTGACAAAAACCGTAACCATAACCGGTACGCATTCCCCTGAGGGCTCGGAAAGAATCAACAGGGACCTTTCAAAAAACCGGGCTGAGGTCATTGAGAAGTTTTACCGTGATGAAATGCAGCAATACGATTATCGGGACGAATCGGATGACATCGAATTTATCATCTTGCCGGTAGTGGATGACTGGTCGGACTTCCGTTTGCTGTTGGCTGATTATGATAGAATCACCCCGGAACAAAAAGAGGAATACCATGACATTATCTACGGTGAAGGTGATTTTGATGCCAAAGAAAAGAAGATGCAGCAACTGCCCACTTATAGGACCGTTTTCAATGACCTATATCCCCAACTGAGAATAGCAAAAACCGAGATATTGACCACCAAGGAAAAGAAAACAGAAGCCGAGATTTCTTTATTGTCAGGACAGATTGTAAGAGGCACGGCTCCGGGGACAGATCTTACCGAAGCAGAATTTGCCTTTGCGGCACATATCACGCCCAGTTTGACCGACAAAGTCGCTATTTATGAAGCGATGGCAACCACCTATGACAGCCCTTTGGCGCTTAATAACCTGGGGGTTGCCTACCTGAACCAAGCCAATAGAACCTTGACTATCGGTGATAAAAACACATTGATAACCAAAGCTAGAAATGCATTTGAAAAAGCCAACCGTAACGGTGAAAATGCCATTGCTTTCCATAATCTGGGACATACCTTTTTATTAACAGGAGACTATGTGAATGCATATGAAGCATTTTATAAGGCATCTTCCCTGGCGGAAGACAACCCTGAACTCAAGAGCATAAACGACGCGTCATTGGGTGCGGTGGGTATTATGAGCGGAGATTACAGCCTTGCGGGACTCCATCTGAACAATGCTCCTGAAACGGATGCGAATCTTTTCAACAAAGGACTGGCTTTCCTCCTTGCGGGGGATCTTAGAAACGCCCGCAATGCGTTTGAGGAAAGCGCCATCGTCAACAAAGATTACGGATATGGATTTTATGGACTGGCCCTGGTAGCGGCAAGGACGGGGGATGAACCCTTGCTTTACGAAAACTTACAAAAAGCAGTTGAACGTAATGAGTCGCTTAAGAACCGTGCAGCGACTGATTTAGAGTTTCAGAACTTCACCGATAAGGCTGCTTTCAGGGAAGCGATCCGCTGAGGAATTTAGGGATGGTTGAATTGAAACTTTCCTGCCTGCCTGAGCCACTCAGGTCGGGCGGGATTTTTTTGGTTTGAAATAGCAGCATCAATTTGACGATTCATGGACTTATTCCTTAATTTTACCGAAATGTTTATCCATGTCGGTTAGGTATATGAGGTTTGGTCCCATAAAGATATGAAGGAGCGTTACGCCTTTATTTTCTAAAATGCCTTCATGTTTGCATAATTGTAGCTTTATGGTTCAAGATCTATATTAATATTCTCTTGGCGACTGCCGAAAGAAGCTAATTTTTTCCATCAGTTTGTAAACCAATCATAGATAGTATGAACATCAACAGTACGCTGTCCAAAGATGAAGTATTCGCCCAAATCCGCAAGTGGTTGGAAACAGAAAATTTTCAGGTGGCACGGGAAGACCGGAGCCGCCCATGGGGAGGCTTTTTTGTTTTGGACGAATCACAGATTCAAAATTTCCGGGAAAGGTTTTTTGCGAGTGTGCCTTTTTCCGACCTTCAGTTAACAAACAAGCTCAGTCCGAAGATTCTTGTGGTGGCGCCACAAAAACGGCTATCTTGGCAATATCATCACCGACGGGCGGAGATTTGGAAATTAATTGCGGGCGAAGGTGGGATTATTATCAGCAAGACCGATGAAGAAGGGGTCTTGCAGGAACTTCAATTGGACCAGGTAATCCGGTTGGCCCAAGGTGAGCGTCATCGGTTGGTCGGTTTAAATAATTGGGGGATTGTGGCGGAAATATGGATGCATACAGATCCCGACGATCCTTCGGACGAAGAGGATATTGTCCGCGTCCAGGATGACTTTCAAAGAAGCTGAGGAAAGTAACCCTCCGAGGGTTCAAAACCCTCGGAGGGTTAACAACAAAACCCTCGCCTGGTCTTAGCTCAAATCAACAGTTTGATATTCCTAGGATTCCACAGTCCATCGATC
>CAZHZP010000347.1:0-2788 GCA_964537165.1 uncultured Roseivirgaceae bacterium
TGACCAGGACCAACTTCAGAGGCGAGAGGATCACCAGTAACGTAAACGAAGTAATTCCTATCAACATCAGGTAACCTGCTGTCGGTAGAGTGGGATAAATTAAATAGAAGAGAGAGATGAGGCTACGTTCAACATTAATTGGGCTCTTTAGCTTAGTACTTTGCAGCCTGACTGCTTGGGAAGGCTTTGCACAGGTTGGCAATACCCAGAGTCCGGCCGGCGGAGGGGATAGCGACTATCGGGTGGATACGGTGTTTTCAGCACGGTCCATGCGCGAAGATGATAAGATGTTTAGGATTTCCGTGTGGAGAAGGATCGACCTGCGTGAAAAATACAACCTGCCGTTTTATGGATCGGGAGACAGCAAGACGGATGGTATTATCGGTAACATCTACAAAGCAGTAGTAGAGGAAAATGCTTTAGAAATCTTTGCTGATGAGGATTTTACGCAACCCATGTCTATCAGTGAGTTCCAGACGAACTTTTGGATTGCTGCCAATGGAGATAGCATCTTTCAGAAAAATCTTTATTACGTGGACTTCATGGAGGAGTTTGTATTTGACAAGCATCGGTCTGAGGTGGTTTTCGATATCAAATATATCGAACTGGTGATGCCTTCTGAGACCAACTCCAATGCGGGTCAGAAAACGATCGCTTTCATTAGGTATAGGGACTTCTACAACCATTTTAAAGATCATCCTGAGGCAAAATGGTATAACTTCAGGAACACTGCCAAGAACCTTACCTATGACCAGGCATTCGATTTAAGATTGTTTAGGTCCGTAGTGAGAAGATATACTAACCCAGATAATGCATTAATAGCTGACCTGGTGTCGCCCGATCACCCTAATCCCGAATTGCAAGCCTATTTAAATTCCCTGGAATTCGAATATGGTCTCTTGGACTGGGAAAATGAACTTTGGGAATGGTAAAAAAAAAGCCGGATTTTTATCCGGCTTTTGCTTTGATGGCCTGCGCCAGTTTCTCTCCTTTGCTCTTACCGATGACCGCGGCGATTTCTGCTACGGAAGCTTCCCTTATTTTTTTGAATGACTTGAAATGTTGAAGGAGCCTTTCAGCTGTCTTTTCTCCTATACCTTCAATGGTAGTCAGTTCGGTATCGAAGGCGTTTTTGCTTCTTACGTTGCGGTGGAAGGTGATAGCAAAACGATGGGCCTCATCCCTTATTCTTTGTAACAGACGCAGGGACTCGGACTTTTTGTCGATATGCAACGGATAGGGATCGGCAGGAAAATATATTTCTTCCAGCCTTTTGGCTATGCCGATAATGGGAACCTGCCCATAAATCCCAACGTTCTTCAAAGCCTGCACGGCTGAAGACAGTTGTCCTTTGCCTCCGTCGATTACAATTAATTGGGGGAGGGGTTGCTCCTCATCCAATACCCGCCTGTACCGCCTGGTCACGATCTCTTCCATACTGGCATAATCGTCCGGCCCTTCCACAGTCTTCACATGATAGTGGCGGTATTCTTTATTGGCTGGTTTGCCGTTGATAAAACAGACCATGCTGGCGACGGGATGGGTGCCTTGGATATTGGAGTTGTCAAAACATTCGATACGAACCGGCAGATCTTTTAAAGACAGGTCCTGCTGCAGTTGCTCCAAAACCCGGTTTTTTTTCTCTTTCACCTCTCCGGCTATCAAGGCCTTCTCCTTCTTGTAATAGAGGGCATTTTTCAAGGAGAGCTCTACCAGTTTTCTTTTATCCCCTATTTTAGGCACGTTGATTTGCAGGCCTTCTATCTGTTCTTCCGGGGCGATATTGGTGATGATCTCCGTAGACTCGCTTTGAAATTGGTCCCGCAGTCTTACAATGGCCGTGATGAGCAGCTCAGCATCTGACTCGTCCAGCCTTTTTTTCAGTTCCACCGTCTTGGTAAGATGGATGGCGCCATGCTTAATTTTCAGATAATTGACATAAGCATGTTTTTCATCCGTCACAACGGAGAAGATATCCAAACTGGTGACAGCGGGGCTTGTGACCAATGATTTGGCCTGGTATTTTTCCAGCAGTTCCAGTTTCTCCTTGTATTTGTGCGCCAGCTCAAAGGCCATGGATGTTGCTGCCTCCTGCATTCTTGCTTTAAAAAATGCTTTCGCGACACCTAAGTTACCCTTGAGGATGTTTTTTGCCTGTTCAATGTCTTTGAGGTAATCCATCTCTTGCTGATGGCCTTCGCAAGGGCCGAGGCAGTTACCGATATGGTATTCCAGACACACCTTGTACCGTCCTTCCGCAATTTTATTGGGCGAAAGGTCCAGTTTGCAGGTTCTGATCGTGAATAGGGTACGGATCAGCTCCAAGACATTCTTCATCGCTTTGACGCTGGCAAAAGGCCCGAAATAAGTGCCTTTCGAAGGAATAACTTTCCGGGTAGGAAAAATGCTGGGGAAATGCTCGTTAGTCAAAAGGAGATAAGGGTAGGTCTTATCGTCCTTAAGCAGGATGTTGTATTTGGGCTGGGTATGCTTGATGAGGTTGTTTTCCAGCAACAGGGCATCAAATTCCGAATTCACCAGGGTAAATTCTATCCGTTGAATTTCCCTTACCATCCTCCGGGTCTTATGGTTGAGCCCGGTGCTCTTGACGAAGTAGCTGGCCACCCGTTTTTTGAGGCTTTTGGCCTTGCCGACGTAGATCAACGTGCCGTCGGCATTATAGTATTTATATACACCCGGCAGATCGGGCAGCAGGCCATACTCTGCCGGGCGGTAAGAAGTAGCATTCATACCCATAAAAGGAAGTTTAAACGTCTTTTGTTCAAAT
>CAZHZP010000348.1:0-2777 GCA_964537165.1 uncultured Roseivirgaceae bacterium
GGATCCTAACACCTCGCTTTTGTCCTTGCCAGGTAGGTTAGCTGAGACACCTGCAACGGAGAGGCCGTAGGATCCGCTTTTGCCATGACTGCTTTCGGCTGTTAGGGCTATGCTGATCTCTACATCCTGCGTCTTTTTTTTGTAAGAATACTCGGTATATCCTTTATTATACTCGTTACCATTAGCCACCTTGGGATTGATCACGGCGCCGGTGCCTTGAAGATCTTTGGCTGCTCCGGACACGCCTTTGACTATTCCGGTGATGGCTTCCTTTACAAATTCCTCTATGGTCATGACTTTTTGGGTTTATGATGTCGGAAAGTTTTTGAATTGATTAAGGGATGATACCTGCAATTGTAGCAGTAATTAGATACTAAGAGCTCTAAATAATGCAAATCGTGTGCAAATAAAAAAGCCACCACAAGAAAATACCTTGTAAGTGGCTGATTATCAAGTGGGAGTTACTGGATTCGAACCAGTGACCCTCTGCTTGTAAGGCAGATGCTCTGAACCAACTGAGCTAAACTCCCATTCCTTTTTTTCACCCTGACTTCTTCCGGATGAGATTGCAAAGATAGAGGTAAATTCGCTCAGCGCAAATACTCGCCTATATATTTTTTACATCTAAAGATTAAGGAATTGATTTTGAGGAGCAAAATTTCTTTAACGACATCTCTGCTATCTATTTTACCTCCTAGGATCTCAGGTGCCAGTTGGCACTGCTCAGTTCATCGAGTGGATACCGACCATATTGCCGTCCACATCGTAAAAAAGCACAATAAAACCATGCTCTCCGATGGCCGATTTGGGACTGAATATCCGACCACCTGCGGCTTCCACACGGGCCGCTTCCACCGCACAATCAGCGGATGAAAAGTAAACGATGGTGCTTTTCCCGCCACTTTCAAAACCTTCCATCTGTACCAGCGCCCCGCTGGCACCGGGTGCTTCCCCGTTCTCCGGCATCGGAAAGGCCATCATTTTCATGTCGCCCTCCTCCGCTCCGGTGGGGTCGGCCATATCTTCCAGGGTAACCTGAAATACTTCTTCATAAAACTTTCTGGCCCTGTCCATGTCCTGGACATAGATCTCGAACCAGCCTACCGGGTTGTATTGTTTGTTTTCCATGGTTATTTTTTGATGTCTAATTTACGGGTTTTTGGATTGAGTTGAATTTAAGACCGATAAGATTTTTCAGTTGCCTATCCTTCCGACCTTGTCTCTGTTACGCGGTTCTTTACCTGCACGGGATAATAGCCCTGATCCAGTATCTTTATTCAACACTTTTAGGGTTGAAGAGAGAGAGCCTTCTTGCCCTGGGTGATACCCAGGGTTATTTACGTTCCAGCCTTGCAGGCTTGCTTGCCCATCAAAAGCTTGTATGCCCGTCAAAGTTCCAGAAGTCGCCGAGGTTCACGCCGAACATACAGGGCTGAGTGCATCAGGTTTGACGTCTGCTATCTGCCACAGAAGCCCAAAGGGCTTCAACGTGAATAACCGCGGGTGAAACCCGTGGCAGGAGTGACCACCTGTACCCCAACCCCGAAGGGGTTGAACAGAAGAATTAGGAGACAGCTTTAGATCAATAGCCGACACTTTCGTCAATATCGTAACCCATGCCCTTCAGCCCAAGCAATTTCCTCATCAAGCCGATCTGTCCCAGCAGGTAATCCGTCCTTCCTATGCTCATGCCGATCAGGTTCAGCACATTCTCCTCAACAAAGGTCACCCCCATTCCGAATGACACGGGTTCAGCCAGTCTCTCGTCACTCACTTCCAGCAGCTTACGGTACACTTGGGGAGAAATGTGATGAAAACTACGCACAAGCTCTTGCAGAGAGGGATAAGGCAGGCTTTCGTCCAGGGCCCTAGCCTCGGTAAACAATTCTTCAAAAGGATCTTTTTCATCGACGCCAAGCAACGTCGCCATCCAGTATCGGCAGTTGACCAGGTTGCCGGCCATCCAGATCACATGGTTGGTATTGTTGTCAATTCTTCGGCGGGCGGCCTCTTCGGAAATGCTGTCCAGCGCATTCCTAAAACTTTGCGTGTGCATCCGGTACGCCGGAATGATGATCTCCAGTTTGGCTGATTTTGGGCTCTGCATATGCTTGGTTATAAAGGTGGTTGTCTGTTTTTTACCCGCATCACTTCTTAAGGCGAGAAACGAACAATGGAAATGGCGCTTGAGGCAACTTCTCCGGTCTTCAGGCTTGCAACATCCGGCATCCGGCCTTAAGCTGCCATACAGCCTACAATTTCAAATCTCGCATAAAAAGACACTACAACTGCTTGCCATAGGACAAGAAGTCACCTGATGCGGCGGATGCGGCTAAGCGAGGTATCCGTAATCCCAAGGTAGGAAGCGATTTGCTTTAAGGGAGCCTGCCGGATAATCTGTGGCCTTTCCTTGAGGAGCTTTTCGTAGCGGCTGTGGGCGGTTTCTGTGATCATGTCGAGAGAGCGCTGCTTCATGTTGAACAACTGGTGGGAAAACCAGACCCGGCCCCACTCCCGGACACCTTCGATGGAATGAAAAAGCCGCTGAAAATTCCCGTAGTCAATTTTCCAAAGCTTACAGGCGCTAACGGCCTGTAAGTTCTCTTTGGAAGGCCGCTGCTGAAAAAGCGAAGCAGGAATGATCACGATTTCATTGATGCAAAAAAATTCGGTGGTGATCTCATTGTTGTCGTAGTCACGGACAAAGGCCCGTACAATCCCTTCCTCCACCAGGTAGTAGGCTGTGGACACCTCCCCTTCCTTCAACAACAATTCAC
>CAZHZP010000349.1:0-2757 GCA_964537165.1 uncultured Roseivirgaceae bacterium
TTTACGATTATTACGACAAGACCACTACCAATTTGTTGTATAATGTGCAAATTCCCCAGGAATCAGGTTTTAGTAGCTATAGTGACAATATCGGAGAGATCCGCTTCTGGGGACATGAGTTTGCCATTAACACCAGAAATACAGACGGCAGGCTGAAGTGGACCACCAGTGCCAATATCTCTTTTAACCGTAACAAGGTGATCGAGTTGGCGGATGGGATTGACAGGGTCTATGGGACCTTCCACATCACGCAGGTAGGCCAGCCTTTCGGCGTGTTCTATGGTCTGGTGAAGGATGGATTCTATATGAATGAAGAAGATTTGGCGAATTCTCCAGTAGTGCCGGGAAGGTCAGAGGTAGGTAGTATCAAGTTCAAAGATCTAAATGAAGATGGCGTTATCACCCAGGGAGGCAGCAATGATGACAGAACGATTATAGGAAGCCCATTCCCTGATTTTACCTATGGGATCGTGAACAACTTCGAATACGGTAAGTGGGATTTAAGCATTGTGGGTTCGGGCTCTTACGGTAACAAAGTATTGATGAGACACCTGTACAGTACAGCGAATTTGGATGGTGTATTCAATATGGTGAGGAAAGCTAAGGACCGTTTTAGGTCTCCATCTGACCCCGGCGAAGGGATCTTCGGAACTACCGTCGGTGGCGGCAACGTAACGGGTATAGAAAGAGACTGGATGAGCAGCCACTTTATTTATGATGCCTCTTTCTTCAGTATCAAGAATGTGACATTAGGATACAATGTGGGAGCCATCGGAAAGGTAATTAGGTCTGCTAGACTGTACGCCTCTGTCCAGAACCTTTACATCTTCACTCCTTACTGGGGAGGATCAAATCCTGAAGTTAGTATGGAAGGTGGCGGGAACAACGACGGCGGTAACCTGAGCCAGGGAATTGACTTTTCCGCATACCCCGTCCCAAGAACCGTCACCTTTGGCGCCAATATTAACTTTTAATTTGGGAGAATACTTAAAATTGAACAGATCATGAAAAAGATAAATATTTTATTCGCAGCCTTAGCGATTGCGGTTTCCAGTTGTGATGGTTTTCTCTCCATCGTTCCTGAAACCCAGTTAAGTACCGAGACTTTCTTCAAAACGGAGGCGGATTTTCAACAGGCGGTCAACGCGGCCTACGCCCCTTTGCGGCCTATCATCAACGATCGTGCGTGGAGACTATCGGAAATGCGCTCGGACAATACCATATATGCTTTCAATTCCATGTTCGGTGCCACCGAGCAAGACGAGGATATCTCAGATCATGCCATTCCCGATGCCCAAGGCATCAACTCCAACACGCATGTTTTGAACCATTATCGGTTGGACTATCAGATAGTCGCCAGGACCAATCAAATCCTTAGCACCATAGACGGGGTCGAATTTGACGCTGACTCCAAAAACAATATTAAAGGACAGGCACACTTTCTAAGAGCATATGCCTATTATGAATTGGCCAAATATTTCCAGAGCGTTCCGCTTCATCTAGAACCGGTAACGACCAGAGAAGAAGCAGCCAAGCCTTTGGCTCCGGAAGCGGAAATCTATGCGCAAATCGTCGCCGATGCGCAGGCCGCTATCGAGCTGCTTCCTCCCAGATCGCAGCAGGATTTGGGAAGAGCGACCTCTGGTGCTGCCAGGATGTTGTTGGCTGACGTGTATATGAGACAAAACAAGTGGGCGGAAGCCGAGAGCCTTCTGAAGGCAATCGAAAATAGCGGGGAATACGAACTGATGCCCAATTACGCCGATGCTTTTTCTGAAAGCGTCGGGAATAAAAACACGAAGGAATCGCTGTTTGAGGTTCAGTTCTTAGAAGGTTCACAGGGCTTGGCCGGAACTTTTATGTACCTGTTTATGCCCCGTCCTATGGTAGAGGAGGAATTGGTGCAGCTCACCGGTACTTCCAATCCCCAGCCATTGGATGGGCAGGGAAATAACGTCCCTACCCCCGATATTGTCGCAGCCTATGAAGAAGGCGATCTTCGAAAAGATGCTTCTATCGGCTTCGTGACTTTGAAAAACAGCTTGAATGACGATAAGACTTATCCCTATATCAAGAAGTTTGCAAAAAAGCATGCCTTACACAATAACCATGGTATGAACTGGCCCGTCTATCGTTACTCGGAGACCTTGCTGTTCTTGGCGGAGGCTTTGAACGAGCAGGGGAAATCCTCAGAGGCCATACCGTATTTAAACATGGTCAGAGAGAGGGCTGGATTAGCCAATACAACCGCCTCTTCACAAGCCGATCTGAGAGAGGCGATCATGCAGGAACGCCGGGTGGAACTTGCCTTCGAAAACAAGAGATGGCATGACCTAACCCGGACAGACACCTATATGGAGGTGATCAGTGCTTTCGGTGCCCGGGCTAAGGCCAACCCAAAAGCTTACTATTTTCAAGACGGATGGACCTTCAGAAGCCACGCCTTCGACAACATCACCAAATTCTATACTTTGCCGGCTGCGGAATCAGAGATCACCCCTCACTTCTAAGCGCTGAAGCTTGATAAAACACACACCAATGAACCGGAAAAAATCCATTTCCATTTGTTGGTGTGTTTTATGGGCTTAGGGTTGATCACCGCCGTTCGTAAAAAAAGGACTAAAAGATCATAAACCGCTTGATTCAATCCATCAAAATGAGCTACATTTAATTTGAGATAGAAGGAAAGTGTTCTTTCGATAAAAAAAACCACCAATCTATATGTACAAAAATAAACCCTTTCGAAAACTGTTCCTG
>CAZHZP010000350.1:0-2749 GCA_964537165.1 uncultured Roseivirgaceae bacterium
ATTTGTTCAAACGGTCCATAATTGCCACCCGTCTTTTCACGGTAGATGTCTTTTTCTCGTTGGCCATAGCAAAAGTTAGATCGGAAATATTACGAAAGATAACATTTTTATGCTTATCGGAACCGGTCTAGAGAGAAAAGAGCAAATTCCCGTTGATAAACTGCGCCAACATATGAACACCAGGCACTTGATAAGCAAATGAAATTTTATACATTTACATCGTAACGAAACGAAACATCAAACCCTATTATATTTTTATCAAACCATGACCACAACATCTAGCTTCGGAATAAGCCAGTCCGAACTCAATCGCTTGGGAGGGCAACATACGGCACGGGAAATTGCGCAGCAACCCCAACTGTGGCTTGAGACATTTAAGGCGCTTCTTCAGCGGCAAAAAGCTGTTGCGGACTTTCTAAATCAAATCTATTCCCTGCCGGATTTAAGAATCATACTCTCGGGTGCGGGCACATCGGCATTTATAGGAGATGTCTTGTGCGGAACCTTTCAAAAACACAGCGAACAGCATGTCCAAGCTGTTGCTACTACCGATCTCGTTTCTCATCCGCACCTTTATCTCAATCCACGGGTGCCCACCCTGATGATTTCTTTCGGCAGGTCTGGAAACAGTCCCGAGAGCCTTGCTGCGGTAGAACTGGCTGACCAGATCTGTGACCATTGCTATCACTTTATCATCACCTGCAACCCTGATGGACAGCTGGCCGTCAAAAGTCGGGGCAATACAAACTACTTCTTGTTCACAATGCCCCCGGCAGCAGAGGACCAAAGCCTGGCGATGACGGGGAGCTTTACCTCCATGCTCCTTACCGGTCTTCTTCTTCCCCGTATTCATGAATTGCCTGAATTGAGAAACCAAGTGAGCGTTTTGAAAAATCATGGAGAACGGATTATAAATCTTTATGCACAGCAGCTCCGGGAAGTCGCAAAACTCAGGTTCACCAGGGTTGTTTTTTTGGGATCGGGTCCTCTGTTGGGAACGGCGAGAGAGTCTCAACTCAAGGTGCAGGAATTGACAGACGGGCAAGTGGTCTGTAAGTATGACTCCTTCCTGGGATTGCGGCATGGCCCCAAAGCAGTGATCGACTCCTCTACCTTGTTGGTTTATTTGTTTTCTAATGACCCCTATGTGCACCAATATGAGATTGATTTGGTCAAGACGATCAACCAAGGCGAAAAAGGCATGTTCCAAATAGGTATTTCCGAATCGAAAGAGGTATCTTTTCCCCTGAATCTGCAAATCGTCTTATCGGAAGACCAAAAACAAATCGATGAAGAGTTTTTATCCGTATGCCATGTATTACCGGCCCAGCTCCTGGGGTTCTATAAGTCACTGGATCTTGGGCTACGGCCGGATATGCCTTCTGTCAACCAATCCATCACCCGGGTGGTTCAGGGGGTGGCGATCTATCCCTTTCCTTCTTCCAATCAATTAGACGAAATAACCAATGCAGGAAGAGATGAAAACACTCGATGTCATGGTGGTAGGTGAACTGAATGTGGACATCATTTTAAACGGAATCGCGTCGTTTCCCAGTCTTGGAAAAGAAATCCTTGCCGAGACCATGACCCATACCTTAGGCAGCTCCTCTGGCATCTTTGCCAGCAATCTTTCTAGTCTGGGAGCAAAAGTCGGTTTTATAGGCAGGCTTGGAAATGATTATTTTGGCGACTTCATTCTGAAGCGTCTCCGAGGTGCGGGAGTCGATACCGACGGCGCCATCCGGAGTGATTCCTCACCCACCGGAATGACTCTGGTGATGAGCTATGGAGACGACAGGGCCAATATTACGCATTTAGGAGCAATGGAAACCCTTACCATAGCTGATGTCAAAGAAAGCTCACTTCGCCAAGCCCGCCACCTGCACTTTTCTTCTTACTTCCTGCAACCGGGAATCCAACAAGATCTAAAACACCTTTTTAAAACAGCCAAGGAAGCGGGTTTGACTACCTCATTTGATGCGCAATGGGATCCTTCAGAAAAGTGGGACTTGCCGTTGGCAACGCTTCTGCCCCATGTAGATCTCTTCTTCCCCAATGAAGTAGAGGCGATCCATCTGACTCATTCGCAGACCCTAGGAGAGGCAATTGAAGTATTGCGGCATTTCAGCACCGCCACCGTCATAAAAATGGGAAACAGGGGTTCCCTTTCTGTACACGGGAAAGAGCTCATCCATCTGCCGGCCTATCTCAACAAGCAAACCGTTGATGCCATCGGGGCCGGGGACAGCTTCAATGCGGGATTTATCTTCAAATATCTCCAAAAAGCCCCTATTCCGGTCTGCCAAGACTTCGGAAACCTAATCGGCGCTATATCCACCACCGTTGCGGGAGGAACGGGGGCTTTTAAAGATCCGAAAGCATTAAAGAAGATCGCTAGAGAAAAATTCGGCTACGATAAGGACGGTTTTTAGGTTGAATAGGATGTTCAGACTTATCGTGGGGCATTGGGAGCATCATTTATCGGAACCTTTTAGCGTGAGTGAAACACTTTGGCTTTCCTCCAATGCGACCTTTTCCGAAGAGGAACCACTGTGTATTTCATAAGAACTGTCCTTAACCCTATTCCCATTTTCAAAAGAATAACCGAGCAATTCCACCGTCCACTGCCCCTGTCCATCAGATGTCCCTTCTGCCACCTTTTGTTGGTTTTCGTCGAGAACATAAATTGTCCTACCAGTTATTGGCTTCCCATTAGCCTCCACGAGCTGTACATTAAGGCTGTGGTAAA
>CAZHZP010000351.1:0-2735 GCA_964537165.1 uncultured Roseivirgaceae bacterium
CCATGCTCGCGTTTGTGGTGACGGATTTTGCCATTGACGAAAAGCTGCTTCAGGAAACGGTGAGCTATTGCGTGGAAAGATCCTTCAATATGATCACAGTAGACGGGGATACTTCTACCAACGACATGGTGGCAGTAATGGCCAACGGGCTCGCCGGCAATAAAAAGGCCGTTTCCAAAGATGATCCTGCGTATGTGCTTTTCAAGGAAAAATTACTGGAATTATTGATCCATTTGGCCAAATTGATTGTTTCCGACGGTGAGGGCGCATCAAAATTTATTGAGTACAAGGTATCGAAAGCCAGGTCGGAAAAGAACGCCAGAAAGCTGGTCAGGGCGATTTCGGATTCATCCCTGGTCAAAACGGCCATGTTTGGCAGAGATCCGAATTGGGGAAGGATTATAGCGGCTTGTGGAAATGCGGGTATTCCTTTTTCTTATAAAAAAGCCAACCTCTACATCGGCGACAGCAAAAACCTGGTACTGGTACTGAAGCGGGGGGAGCCTACTGAATTTGACAAAAACTATATGAAGAAGCTCCTCCGCGAGTCACACATCCGCGTCCACCTCGAAGTAAACAGCGGCCAAGAAGAAGGCATAGGCTGGGGCAGTGACCTTACCACGGATTATGTGCTGTTCAATTCAGTCTATACGACTTAGCGTGGTTTTGGTGGTGGTGACGGAAGACCGGAGACCGAAGCGGGGAACCATTTAACCAATAACTCAGTAACCTACTAACCAATAACTCAATAACCTATTGACCAGTAACCGATACCAAATCACGACACATACTGAAACTATGGCCCATAAACTAGGGGCTATAAACTACTTGTTATGCTTGATATCCAAAACCGCAAAGACGTTGAACGCTTGGTCCACACCTTCTATGGAAAGGTAAGGGAGCATGAAAACCTGGGGCCGATCTTTAACGGTATCATTGAAGATTGGCCCCGGCATTTAGAACATCTGTCAGATTTTTGGGAAATGGTTTTACTCCAGACCGGTCCGGGCGCCCGCAAGTTTAATCCCGTCAGGGTGCACCGGGAGGTGGATCAAAAGGTAGACTACAGCATCAGCCAGGTTCATTTTGGCAACTGGCTCGAACTATGGTTTCAGACTCTTGCGGAGAATTTTGAGGGCAAAAACGCTGACTATGCCAAGGAACATGCCCGTAACATGGCCAGCATCCTGTTTTTTAGAATTTATGAAAATAGACCGAAGTGACTAGTGTAGACCTGCTAGGCTATCAAAACGTGGCAGGTCTACGTTATCTCATAAATTTCTCCGGAAAGACCCCCATATCAAAGCCCCAAAATAAAGGCAGGAGGAAGTAGGTGATGAAAAACAAGATGATGATCGACAGAATATTCATCCAGATTCCTGCTTTAATCATATGGGGGATGGTAAGATAGCCCGATCCGAAAACAATGGCGTTGGGCGGCGTGGCTACCGGCAACATAAAGGCACAGCTGGCCGCAAGGGTGGCACTTACCATCAGGCCATAGGGGTGAACGCCCATGGCTAAGGCAACCGCAGCCAAGATGGGCAGGATCATAGATGCGGTAGCGGTATTAGAAGTAATTTCGGTCAGGAAGTTCACTGCCGCGATGATCACCAGTAAAAACAGCCAAAAGGGAATGTTTTCTAACAGCACGAACTGTGCGCCGATCCATTGTGCCAATCCCGTCACCTGAAAGCCGGCGGCAATGGTCAAGCCTCCTCCAAACAACAACAGAATCCCCCAAGGCAGTTTTTCGGCCGTTTTCCAATCCAACAGCTTCCCTTTATTTTCTTTACTGGCAGGAAGGATAAATAACAGGAGCGCCCCGGTCAATGCGATAATTGTATCGTCCAAGGCAGGGAGAAACTGGTTTAACAGAAAGGTACGGCTCATCCAGCAAAGACTGACCACGACGAAAACGGCCAACACGCGCTTCTCTTCGGTACTCATTGCACCCAATAGGTTGGCCTGCCTCTTGACTTCTTCCCGCCCTCCGGGCAACTCTATTGAGGGAAAAGAAAATGCCACCCTGGTGAGGTAGAGCCAGCTGACGATTAATAAGGCGACTGCAATCGGCACGCCCAGCATCATCCATTCGGCAAAGCCAATTTCCACACTGTATATTTCTTTCAACACACCTAACAAGACAATGTTGGTAGGCGTGCCGATGACGGTGGCTATTCCTCCTATGGAGGCACTATAGGCGATGCCCAGCATCAGCGCCTTGCCGATATCATTTGGCGTAATTGAAGTTCCTCCCAGGTTGCTCCCCAGCTGCCCCACCACTGCCATCCCTATTGGTAGCATCATCAATGCCGTGGCTGTATTGGAAATCCACATGGAAAGAAAAGCAGTGGCCACCATAAAGCCCAAAATAATTCGCTTTAGGTCGGTTCCTATGACAGAGATAATAGCTAAGGCTATCCGCTTGTGCAGGTTCCATTTTTCTATCGTAACCGCAATCATAAAACCTCCCATATACAGCAGGACCATGGGATCCGAATAAGCTATGGAGGTCTCCTTGATTCCCATCACCCCAAGCAGAGGGAACAAAACCAGAGGCAATAAGGAAGTAGCCGCAATAGGTGCAGCTTCAGTGGCCCACCAAATGGCCACCCAGGCCGTCACTGCCATCATGGCCACACCTTGCGGGGACAGATCGTCCGGACCTGCAAAGAAGAATATCAAAACAAAAGATAAAGGCCCCAACAAAAGCCCCATATTTGGCAGAGAGA
>CAZHZP010000352.1:0-2721 GCA_964537165.1 uncultured Roseivirgaceae bacterium
TGCATGACCTGAGTCTGCTGTTGGGAAAGGACTTTATCCGGCTTATCCTCATTGCGGTGGTCATCGCCATACCCTTGGGCTGGTGGGCGGCGGGTACATGGCTGGAGGGCTTTGCCTATAGGATCGAGCTGGATGTTTGGACATTTCTTATAGCTGCCATCGCCCTGATTGGAATCGCCCTGTTGACGGTGGGCATACAGACCACCAAGGCCGCTTTGGCCAATCCGGTGGAGTCACTGAAGGACGAGTAGGGGAAATGGAGCTTAAAAAGTTGGAAGTGACCTTTGGACGGAAGACCGGAGACCGAAGCGGTGAACCGCTAACCAAGTAACTAATCACTAATAATAACCATTACCTTATTAACCAATAGCTTGAGAACAAGTAAAACACCATAAACCATAGCCATATGTTCCGCCACCATTTGCTCTTGATCTATAGGAATCTGAAAAGGTATAAAACTACCTTTTTTATCAACCTTACCGGCTTATCCACCGGGCTGGCTTGTACGTTGCTGATTTTTCTCTGGGTAAGGGACGAGTTATGGGTGGATAAATTTCACGAAGCCGATAGCCGCATCCACCAGGTAATGATGCAATTCAATTCTGAAGGTGGAATCGGTGTTGGACCGGAGACCTTCTCCATATTGGCAGAAACCCTTGTGGAGGAAGTCCCGGAAGTGGAACTTGCAGTTTCCGAAGCGGTAAATCCTGACAAAAGTCTTCTCAGAGTCAATGATCAGTCCATTAAGTCATCGGGTGTCTATGCCAGCAAAGACTACTTTAATATTTTTTCTTATCCGCTTGATAAAGGGGAGAAGGATAAGGTACTGGCAGATCAAAGTAATATCGTCATCTCCCGTGACCTAGCTTTAAAACTGTTTTCCTCATTGGAGGATATTATCGGAAACGAAATAGTAATTGATGGTAAAGGACAATATTTGGTTTCGGGGATATTCCATATTCCCTCGAGTTCGACCAGACAATTTGATTTTGTACTTCCTCTGGCTACTGCCTTCAAGCATTATCCAAATCTTACAAACAATTGGGACAACAGTTGGGTCAATACCCATATTTTGCTTAGTGAAGGAGCTGATATTACCCAGTTGAATCATAAAATTACCGATCTAATCCACTCAAATACAGGATCAGAATACCTAACAGCTTTTACCATAAAATATTCGGATGCCTATCTCTATGGAAAGTATGAAGATGGCGTTCAGACAGGGGGGAGAATCGAATATGTGTGGCTTTTCTCCATTATTGCGGGTTTTGTCATTCTTATTGCCTGTATCAATTTCATGAACCTTTCCACGGCCAACGCATCTAGGAAATTAAAAGAAGTGGGGATCAAAAAAGCAATAGGAGTAGCCCGTAAAAGCCTAATCATTCAGTTTTTAGGTGAAACATTAACCATGGCTTTTTTGGCTTTAGCCCTCGCTATGGTTATGGTCTTTCTTGTTCTTCCGCAGTTTAACGAAATCACTGCCAAACAGCTAAGCTTGAATTTTGATTTTCAAATGATTGCCGTTTTACTGGTAATCACTTTGCTGACCGGCTTTCTGGCTGGAGGTTATCCAGCTTTATATTTATCCGGTTTCAAACCGACAGTTGTTCTAAAAGGTAGATTGACCAGCTCTACTGGTGAATTGTGGATCCGAAAAGGGCTTATCATCTTTCAGTTTATCATGTCGGTTATCTTGGTTGTAGCTGTTTTGGTTGTTTACAAGCAAATGCAGCTGATCCAGCATAAGAATTTGGGATACGATAAGGACCATGTAATTTATTTTCAGATGGAAGGAAAAGTTAAAGATCACCTTGAAACTTTCCTTTCAGAAGTAACCCAGATCCCAGGTGTTTCCAATGCTTCAAGCATGTTCTTGACGTTCTTCGGAGATCTCAATAGTACAATAGACGTTTCTTGGGAGGGCAAAGCCCCCCATGCAGATTGGGGGATGCAATACAGGAGAGTCAATTACGGTACCACTGAACTTCTGGATATCGAAATGGCTGCAGGAAGAAGTTATTCCAAAGATTTTTCGGATTCCTCCCGGATTGTCTTTAATGAAGCGGCTATTGCGGCGATGGGCTTGGAAGATCCGATAGGAAAGACCGTCAAGCTATGGGGCAGGGAAATGGAAATAATAGGCGTTGCCAAAGATTTTCATTTCCAGTCACTTCATGAAACCGTCAAGCCCTTGTTTCTATTTCTCAATCCAGAACGGACAAATAATATTATAATAAAAATAGAATCCGGCAGGGAGAAAGTAGTAATCGATGCTCTTCTGGATTTCTATAAAGAATACAATCCCGGATATGCGCTGGATTATCAGTTTCTGGATCAAGAATACCAAGCCCAGTACGTAGCTGAAAATAGGGTGTCCATTTTATCAAAATATTTTGGAGGCTTGGCTATCCTGATCTCCTGTCTTGGCCTTTTTGGTTTGGTGACCTTCACTGCCGAAAGGAGAACCAAGGAGATCGGGATTAGAAAAACATTAGGCGCCAGCGAGGCAGGCATCGTAAAATTACTTTCAGGAGAATTTATCCAATTGGTAGGAATAGCCATTGTTATTGCGTTTCCCATAAGTTTCTATTTTACCCAAAAATGGCTGGACGGCTTCGCCTATAGAATTGATTTGGAGTGGTGGTATTTTATCGGGGCAGGATCACTTACTGTAATCATAGCTTTGCTGACGGTGGGGTTCCAGTCTGTGAAGGCGGC
>CAZHZP010000353.1:0-2704 GCA_964537165.1 uncultured Roseivirgaceae bacterium
TCCCTTTGGTCTCGTGGACGACATCTCTGATCAACAGCATCAAAGCCACACTTTCAAACAGTAAAATCACCCCTAGAACAGGTAGAGGAAAGACCTGGATGATGGACTGGAAATTTGTCCCAAAGAAAAGCCCCAACGCCAGGTACAACAAGCCATAAATCACGGCAGAGCCTCCGGTTCTTCCTCCAAAGGCATAATGTCCCACCAATCCACCCGATCCGTGACAGGTCGGTATCCCGCTGAAAAACGCATTGATCAGGTTCATCATCGAATAGGTGATCCCGATCTTTTTGATCGTAAGGGGCTCCCTTTCCGGAAAGAGATCAGCCGCAACCTGCCTGGTTGCCAAAACCGAATTACCCAGAGAAAGGGGGATCTGCGGCAAAGCCAACAAGAAAAATCCTTTCACCACATCGTCACGGGAAGGCACATACCATTGAGGAAGGTTGAACCCAATCGTCCGACCCAGGTCATGGAAGCTCAAATTAAAAACCAATGCATACATTAACCCTAAAACGACCACCACAATGGCAGCCGGATATTTCTTATTGCCCATCAGCCAAAGAATCAGCCCAAATGCAAGAACCGCCAAAAGGTATCCATTAAGGCCATCTGCGGGAATGTATTGCTTGAGGGCCAACAGTGCCAGAGTTATCCCCAGCCCCAGTTGCAAACCTCTGATCACGACTTTTGGAATCAGCTTCGCCAATCCATCCAAAGCCCCTGACAGCGATAAGCCCAGCATAACCACCCCTATCGCCAGACCCGCCCCAAACAGCAATCCGCCATCCAACTGCTGCGCGATGACCAGGGTGGCCATGGCCTTTAAAGGCTGTGCAGGCATGGGCATTTTATAGATCAGCCCGGTAGCCACTTGCATCAAGCCAAACATGATCAAAACGCTGGGCGCATGCAGATCAGCGGCCAGCACCATGGCCACGATTAAGGGAAAATCCGTTCCGATATCCCCAAAGGCACCCGAAAATTCCTGCCTGTTGAACGAGATCCCTCTGAATAAACTCATGCTTTATGTCCGGTTTCAGAGGCAAGGTCCCTTAGCACCTTTTCGTATTCTTCAGGATGGTTCACATTATAAAAATCCCTTGTGGTCGGCGCTTCGAGAATTTCCACGTCCGAATTGATCAACACTTTTCTTGGACAGGAATGGCCCTGGCTTAGGTATTCTAATAAAACAGCATAGGCCCTCGGTTCCCATATCGTCACCAAGGGCTCAGGATACACTCCCTGGGAATCGAGAAAGGCCGTGGCTACCTTGGAGGGATTGCGATGGGCGATGAGATACTGAATAGTGGCTTCTGAAAGAAAAGGCAGATCGCAGGCCACAGTTAGCCAAGCAACGTTCGGATCCGACCGAAAAGCGGAGAGTATCCCCCCCATCGGCCCCAGCTTTAAAAAGACATCTTCCACGATATTATCCTTTTCTGACAAAGCTTCTGCCTGGGTCGGGTTGCAGGACAGGTAAACCGAGGAGCAATAAGGTGCCATCAAAGAAAAAACATGCTCCCGCTGGCTTGTGCCATGGTAGACCAGTTCGCTTTTGTCCCGCTGCATCCGCCTGCTTTCGCCTCCTGCCAGTACCAGCCCTTTAAGGGGAGAAGCGTTTTTATCCATCCATTCATTGATCCACCCCGCGATTTTATCGGTTTCAGATAAATTAAAAACAGGCCTGTCTTGCCAGTCCGGCAGCTTTTCCTTTAAAAATCCCGGCAGGGTTGCGGAGGAATCTTTCAACAAAATAAGCTTTACATCGGTCAACCTATCCAACTTCTTTTCCAGGTTCTTCGCCGGATCAATCACTACAATTTGGCTTTTCCCCAAGAAATGGTTTCCATTGATCAGCACCAGATCCTCGCTGTTGAATAGCCGCCTTCTGTCAAAGGAAGAAAGCGGACGATGGGTGTCCAGGCGGGTAAATTTGTCTTTCTCCAGTATTTGGACCATCCCCAACTCCTCACCCTCTCCGTCGCCATGTTCCTTGTCTACATAAGCTAACTGATACGAAGCCTTCAAACGGTGGGACAGTTGATCGGCCAGTGTTTGTATAGCTCCGCAAGAAGTGCCTAGAATGGCCAGTTCATTCCGGCCAAATTCCCCGTAAACCGGCCTGTTTAGAGAAACATGCTTTTGGTGTTTATCTTTTGAAGTCATTTTTGCCTCCGGTTTTTTCCATTAATTTGGTTTCTTTGATCACAATATCCGGCGAAAAGGCCTTGCACATATCGTACACGGTAAGCGCAGCTACCGAGGCGCCGGTCAAGGCCTCCATTTCCACCCCGGTTTTTCCGGTAATGACCGCCGTACAGGTAACGCCTATGGAGGTAGCGTCGAGGACATCAATCTCCACTTTACAGTCCTCCAATGCCAAAGGATGGCAAAGAGGGATCAGGTCGGAAGTCTTTTTGGCGGCCATGGTACCGGCGATGATGGCGGTTTGGAAGACCGGTCCCTTCTTGGTAAAAATATCTTTGTCGTCGGTCAGGGACCGAAGGATTTCCTCCCCCAGCACCACGGTGCAGCCCGCCTTGGCCATTCTTTTGGTGATTTGCTTCCCGCTTACGTCCACCATAGCGGGATTACCCGTGCCCTCATTGATATGGCTGAATTTCTTCTGTTCTGTCATTGATGTATTGGTTTTAAAATGTCAAACGGTCAACAGTCCACGGTCGACAGTCCACAGTTGGTG
>CAZHZP010000354.1:0-2703 GCA_964537165.1 uncultured Roseivirgaceae bacterium
TCGACGTCATTAGCATTGCAGGCTGGGTGATCGGAGGTTTTTCTATCTTGGTCGGAGGCTTTGGCATCGCCAACATCATGTTTGTGTCGGTGAAAGAAAGAACCAATATCATCGGTATACAAAAATCATTGGGGGCCAAAAACTACTTCATCCTCATGCAGTTTTTGTTTGAGGCAACCTTCTTAAGTTTGATTGGCGGGCTATCCGGAATAGCACTGGTCCTGCTGCTCACTTTAGT
Source organism: uncultured Roseivirgaceae bacterium (assembly GCA_964537165.1). Classification (GTDB taxonomy): domain Bacteria; phylum Bacteroidota; class Bacteroidia; order Cytophagales; family Cyclobacteriaceae; genus DATGMS01. Next base: position 239 of record CAZHZP010000354.1, read on the forward strand.
ACCCATGGGAAGTTTGGAAATTATGATGTCCTTCAAAAATATCATGCTAGGAGTAGGACTTTCTTCGGTTATTGGTATTGCCTCGGGCATCGTACCGGCTACCTTGGCTGCCAGAATGGATCCCGTGGAAGCAATCAGAACTACTTAAGAGGTGAGATTTAGGATCTTTGTCTCCTATCTCACCTCTCCATACTACATACTACTTCCCTTTCCCACTGTTTTCCTTCTCCAGCTTGAGAAAGCCTGCTCTATCCTTGATTTTTGTTTCCAGTTCTTCCATTAGTTCTGGATTATCCAACAACATGGTTTTGACGGCATCCCTACCCTGTCCCAGCTTGCTTCCCTCATAGGAGAACCAGGACCCGGCTTTCTTGATGATGTCAAATTCAACACCAATGTCGATGACTTCACCTACTTTGGAGATCCCTTCCCCGTACATGATATCAAACTCCACGACTTTAAACGGCGGGGCCACCTTGTTTTTCACCACTTTCACCTTGGTACGGTTACCGAGGATATTGTCTGCACTTTCTTTGATCTGGCCGATCCTGCGGATATCCAGCCGGACCGAGGCATAAAACTTGAGCGCATTACCTCCTGTAGTCGTCTCGGGATTGCCAAACATCACACCGATCTTTTCCCTCAACTGGTTGATGAAAATACAGGAACAACCGGTTTTGTTGATGGCTCCTGTCAGCTTTCTTAAGGCCTGGGACATCAACCTCGCCTGAAGCCCCATCTTGCTATCTCCCATTTCTCCCTCCAGTTCGCCCTTGGGCACCAAAGCGGCAACGGAGTCGATGACAATGATGTCAATAGCACCGGACCGGATCAGGTGCTCAGCTATTTCCAAGGCCTGCTCCCCGTTATCTGGCTGGGAGATCAGGAGGTTTTCGGTATCAATCCCCAACTTCTCCGCATAGATTTTATCAAAAGCGTGTTCGGCATCAATAAACGCCGCAAGTCCTCCGGCCTTTTGGGCCTCTGCGATACAATGCATCGAAAGGGTGGTTTTACCCGAAGATTCCGGGCCGTAGATCTCAATGATCCTACCCCGGGGAATCCCCCCTACCCCCAGAGCCATGTCCAGACTCAGCGACCCGGTGGAAATGGCAGGAATATCCTGGATGGTATTGTCACTCAGCTTCATGACAGTGCCTTTGCCATAAGTTTTTTCCAGCTTATCGAGGGTCAACTGGAGGGCTTTAAGTTTTTCTGTATCTGCACTCATATCTAATCAAATAAAAGTCTAAATTGCTCAATTTAAATGTGAAAGTACAGATTCATCAGCTCATTACCAACTGCCGAAAACCATTGTTTCACGAATTCGTTTCAATAACTTTGAACTTTGGCCCGAAAAAGGGCTGGCTATCATTGGTATAAGTTTTGAATGGTAGTTTGTAAAGATCGATTCACCAACTTATGCACATTATTTCCAAGGTTTTTTTGATCATCTCTCTGCTGGGTCTGACGTTTTCTGATATAGAAAAAAGGGAAAGGAACGACTACTTCAGCAGCGGAGAAGAACTGACTTTTAAGGTACGGTATCTGTTTTTCAATGCGGCGGAAGCCAAAATGACCATCAGCAACACCATCTACCAAGTCCAAAACCGGCCTACTTACAAAATTGATGTGACGGGGCGGACGCTGAACATCTTCAAGATTTTCTATGTAAAAGACAACTGGGGAACCTATATCGATACGGCCAAAATGATCCCATATATCTCCTACCGCCACATCGAAGAAGGAGACTACAGGAAGCACGAACAGATCACCTTTGATCACCAGAAAAAAAGTGCGGTCGTAAATATTTTTGACCGGGACAACAGAAAGATTACGGAGACCACCTCCCATGACATCCCAACCGGGGTGCAGGACATCGTAAGCGGATTTTACTACCTGAGAACCATGGATCTTCCCGCTTTGAAGAAGGGGCAGCAGGTCAATATCAGGGGTTTTTTCGATAAAAAATCATATAACATAAAATTAACATTCGAAGGAAAGGAGCGGATAAAAACGAAGATCGGCGAATTTGACACCTTTATTTTTTCCCCCTCCATGCCCGGCAACAAACTTTTTAGCGGAGAAAATCCGGTGAAAGTGTGGATTACGGATGATAAGAACCGGATCCCGGTTAAGATCACTGCCAACCTGGTGGTCGGGTCTCTTAACATGGAGATTACCGAAGCCCGCGGACTCCGGCACCCTTGAGCTAATCCCGTGGTAACAATTAATTAACATTCTTGTCACCGTGGGGCATCTTTTCTGCATGACTCAGACACAGGCACCGTAAAAGCGGATGAGTGATTAGAACTTTTGTTAATTTAGCAAAAAATTAACGACAAGCTAATTTCAATCACCAATGAGTGAGAACCGAAAAATCAAGGTGCTGGTAGTGGATGACGAACCGGACATCATCGAGATTTTAACCTATAATTTAGAAAAAGAAGGGTATGAGGTAGCTG
>CAZHZP010000355.1:0-2703 GCA_964537165.1 uncultured Roseivirgaceae bacterium
CCAGTTCATGAAGTACAGGCGAGGCTTTTAATTGAAAATCAAATTGGTAACCGATCACATGCTGGAAACTGCCCTTGGTTTTAATATTGAATCCTTTTTTCTTGGGCTCTGTCAATAACTGAAACTGGAATTCAGGGCAATACTGATCCAGATCCTGAAGACCCCACATCTCCGGATGAGACCGCAATAGTCTCTTTATCAGGTCAATTTTCAATGATTTATGAAAACCCTTGTCTTTCGGGGATAGAAAACTGGGATTTCCAGAAGGACAGTTTGTGGCAAGAGAAATCGGACACAAACATCGATAAGCCATCACATCCTGAAAATCTATCGTTGGCTTGGACTTGATCTGGGAAACCTCGTAAGCAGTGTCTCCTACGGTGATGTGCTGATCTAGGAACATTTCCTTTATCAGGTCTTCCTCGTCATCATCAATTAAAAACCGAATGTCCAAGATCACCTCATTCCCTTGATGAACGATCAGTTGCTCTTGATGACGGATTTCATGGGTGTCAAAATTGAAGTTGCCAAATGTAAATGATTTTGCTATCCGGTTCCGAAAACCACTCCGCCCAAGGGCTTGATTATTACCTATCGTTTTATCAACTAAATTTGAAATAGCTCTGGAAAATCCATAACGGTAACTCAATGGCAAAATACTTCTTCCTTCCCCCTTAGTTAATTTTAATTGAAACTGCATAGATGATAAAAATTTGATGATCAGGCTTCTGCAGGGACGCGCATCGTCTTCAAGAATAAGCCTTATATTTCCTGCAAGTTCAGCAGGTAAAAAATCGCAAACAATACCCGAAATGGGGTATTTTTTGATGGGTATCTTCCTACTCTACGGGATGGCGACGGTGCAGGGGGAAAGGACCAGTAATATAAGATGCCGGATGGTCCGAAGCCATACTTTTGGACGACAAGTAGAAGCGAGGAGAAAAATATAATGGTGGATTCCGTCACACGAAGCTTTAGACTTCGTATTCCGAAAGCCCAGACTTAAAGGCGGCATACCGCAGTGCTCCGGCCTTGACAGCTTTCCTCATTCCTATTGAATCGCCCCTGGGTTATTTTTAAAAAAGTCAATCTTATAGTTGAACATTTCTGCCATGCGATTGCCCCGCCACTTGGCTTCTTCGGCTACTTCACCCGTAAACAGGCGGTCGACGGTCCGGTGAAAAATAGCCACCCATCGTTGGAAATGCACCTTATCCACCGGCATGTCTAAGTGCGGCACCAAGGGGCTGCCATAATAGGTATGTTCTCCCAAGAGCATGGTCTGCCAGAAGCGGTACATCTTGGACAGGTGCTCCTCCCATTTCCCTGCCAGCCTCTCTTCAAAAATCGGCCCCAACAGCTCATCCTCGCGCACGCTGGCATAGAAAGTATCCACCAGCATCTGGATATCCTCAATAGCAATAATTTCCTTTGTCTGTTCCATTGAATCTTAGTTTTCAACTGAATCCCAAAAGTACTTCAAAAGCCGAAACAATAAAAGATGTTTTTGTCTTTTTATCGGACTAGCACGTCATCCCGATGTGATTAACATTTTTTTAATCTTCTGTACGAATTTTTGTACACCCTATTCAACTGCCAAACTTCCCAAGTATGGAATATCAATCCCGTCTTCCTGTCTCTATCTGGTATTCCTCTCCAATATTTCCGTTATTTGCTGCATGAGTTTATTTGTAACCGCTTTGAATTCCGGGAGTAACGGTAACTGCTTCTATATCGGCAACGACCAAGAAGCTGTACTGGTCGATGCGGGGATCAGTTGCAGGGAAACGGAACGGCGGATGGAACGGCTGGGGCTGTCTATGAAAAAAGTCAGGGCGGTTTTTATTTCCCATGAGCATACCGACCATGTACGGGGACTACGGGTGCTGGCAAAAAAGCACCAACTCCCGGTCTACAGTACTGTAGGGACTTTAAGAGATACGCACTTACACCCGGAGCATCCATTTAACCATACTTTGACCTCTTACCAAACCGTCAACATCGGCACATTGGAGATCACCGCTTTTCCTAAATGCCACGATGCCCATGACCCCCAGAGTTTTGTCATCCGGCACGGTGATGTCTGCGTAGGCGTGCTGACCGATATTGGCGAGGCCTGCGACCATGTGATCAGACATTTCAAATGTTGCCATGCGATTTTCCTCGAAGCCAATTACGATACGGACATGCTGATGAACGGCCGGTATCCCTATCATCTCAAGAGACGCATTGATGGCCGGTTCGGACATTTGTCCAACCAACAGGCTTTGGAATTGTTCCGTGAACACCGGCCTCCTTTTCTATCCCATATTTTCTTATCGCACCTTTCCAAGGAGAACAATGATCCGGAGCTGGTCTATAACCTCTTCCAAGCCCATGCGCAAGGCGTGGAGGTGGTAGTCACTTCGAGAGAGGCGGAAATACCCGTGTATTGCATCGGCCCCAGCCAGGAGAACTCCAGACCCTCGCCTGCTCAGCTGTATCTATTTCATGAAAATAGATAGTTAATCTCATCGATTCCGGATCCGGTTAGCGCTTTGTTTAGGAAATTAACATGGCGTAAAAATTGGAGGATTGCATCTAAAATTTTATGCCAGAAGGTCCCTCCATCGTTATACTAAAAGAAGCCGCTCAGCCCTTTGTCGGGGAAAAAATACTGGAAGTATCAGGCAACCGGAAAATAGATCTCCAGCGGATCCAGGG
>CAZHZP010000356.1:0-2696 GCA_964537165.1 uncultured Roseivirgaceae bacterium
TACTTCTTTTTGCAGGGGTGGCTGAAGCCCAGATCCGTTTGGGGCAAAGCAGGTATTCCCCGCAAAAACCTGTGGATATTTTAACCCTGGATTATTCAAAGCCTCAAAAGTTTAGAATAGCGGAAATAAAAGCTGTCGGCTTGAATACTTTGGATGAGACAGCCATTATTTCCCTTTCTGGCCTGAAAGTGGACGACCAGATCAGCGTCCCCGGCGATGCGATTTCCAATGCGCTAAAAAAGCTATGGGCACAGGGCATTATCGGTGATGTCAAGATACTCGTGACCAAAATAGAAGGGGACGATATTTATCTCCTGCTGGAGTTGACCGAAAGACCGAGATTTAGCCGGGTGGAATTCTCCGGCGTCAACCAAACCCAGGAAAGTGAGCTGGAAAAAAAAGTTGAGATCCGTGGAAGGATTGTGCGGGAGGATGTGCTCAACAATGCCCAGCGAAAGATCAGTGATTATTTCGTTGATAAGGGCTATCTGAATACAACCGTTAAAGTGGTACAGGAAAGGGACACCACCTTGCCCAATAGTGTCAGACTAAGGTTTGATGTGGACAAAGGAAGCAAAGTCCGAATCAATCAGATCGCCATTGAGGGGAATGAAAATATTCCCGATCGGCGTATCAAAAAGAAAATGAAGGGCACCAAGGAACATCCACGGGTCCATATTTTTAAAGATATCTTTTCCAGGCTCTTTAATGCCACTCCCCAAAGTGCCGCCAATGCCATCGTCAACCGGAACCCGATTTCTGACGAAGAGGTGATCGCCTATATCCACCGGAACTTCAAACTGAACTTCTTCAACGGCTCCAAATTCGTACGCAGCGACTTCCGGGACGATAAGAAGAGCGTGATCGACTTCTATAATTCGAGAGGCTATCGGGATGCGGAGATCCTGCGCGATTCAGTCTTTAACTTTGACACCAACACCATCAATATCGACCTGGATATAGAAGAGGGTCAGCAGTATTATTATCGGAACATCACCTTTTCCGGTAATTACATCTATGATGATGAAATATTGCAAAAGACCTTGGGTATATCAAAGGGCGATATCTACAACAAGGAAAAGATGGATAAGCGACTGAATTATGATCCCCAGAGGGGAGATGACATCAGCTCGCTGTACCAGGATGATGGTTATCTTTTCTTTAATATTGAGCCTGTAGAGGTGAATGTGCAGGGTGATTCTATTGATATTGAGCTGAGGATTATGGAAGGTCCGCAGGTAACCGTGAACAGTGTTTCCATTGAAGGCAACGAGAGGACCAGCGATCACGTGGTCATGCGTGAGATCAGAATCCTGCCCGGGCAGAAATTTAACAGAAGGGAATTAGTAAGGACGATCCGCGAGCTTTCCCAGATCGGCTATTTTGATCCCGAGACCATCGAACCTGATATGAGGCCGAATTTTGAAGAGGCCACCGTGGATATAGTATTTAGGCTGGAAGAGAGACCCAATGACCAGATTGAATTGTCTGGTGGCTGGGGTGGTTACTTCGGTTTTGTAGGAACAGTCGGTTTGACCTTTAATAACTTCTCCATCCGTAATATCGGCGATTTCTCCAAGTGGAGGCCGCTGCCGGTGGGTGATGGTCAGAAACTGTCCTTAAGGGTGCAGGCGAATGGGAAGAGTTTCCAAAACTACAGTGTTTCTCTAACGGAACCTTGGTTTGGCGGAAGGAAGCCCAACGCTTTAAGTTTTAGTTTCAACCACTCCGTACAGCGACAGATTGACTACTGGAACCGGGCTAATTTTGGTAACGAAGTGGGATCCTTCAAAATTACCGGCGCTACCGTGGGCTTGGCTAAAAGGGTGACCTGGCCGGATGATTATTTCCAGATCAGCAATTCCCTACAGTTTCAGATTTATGAATTTGATCAGTATGGCCGGTCGTTTGGGCTGAGTTACGCTACTGGCAAATCCAAGAGTATCGCCCTGAACACGACTATAGCAAGGAATAATACTGATCAGCAAATTTATCCTCGAATGGGATCGAATATTAGCCTGAGCACCAGCTTTACCCCTCCTTATGTGGCCATGAATCCGAATATCAGCAGGGAATCGCCTGATGAGGAGAAATACGAGTGGCTGGAATACCATAAATGGATGTTCGATGCTGCTTATTACACCCGGATGTTTGGGTCCAATAAAATGGTATTAAGTGCCAGAACACATATGGGCTTTTTGGGATCCTATGGCAACCGTATGGGAATCATCCCCCTGGAAAGGTTTGTTCTCGGTGGGGATGGGATGAACATGAATAATTTTGCTTTAGGGCAGGAAATCATAGGCCTAAGAGGATATGAAAATCAATCCATCACTCCCGGTGCAGGTACAAGGGGTCAAGTGGGGGCCCCGGTATATGGTGGGGTCGTATATAATAAACACGTGATGGAACTGCGTTATCTGATATCGCCCAATCCATCGGCGACTATCTTCCTGGTGGGATTTGCAGAGGCGGGTAATAACTGGGGATCTTACGGGGAATACAATCCCTATGACTTGAAGAAATCCGCAGGCTTCGGCGCTAGGATATTTATGCCTGCCTTTGGGCTGTTAGGCATAGACTGGGGCTACGGATTTGACGCAGCTCCCGGTACAAATAACTCCGGGCCAAGTGGCGGGATGTTCCACTTTACCATTGGACAACAATTCAGATAAACTATGGAGAAGCGCATCACC
>CAZHZP010000357.1:0-2682 GCA_964537165.1 uncultured Roseivirgaceae bacterium
ATGCTGTAAAGAAAGGCCTTAACTACACCAATGCCGAAGCCGAGGGTAACGTGGGTAGTACCGCTTCTATCGTATTCAGGGCGGCAGAGGCGTATCTCAACTACATTGAGGCGGCCTATATCAAAGAGGGGAGCCTGAACGGAAAAGCCAGCGGCTATTGGAGAGCGATCCGTGAAAGAGCGGGGGTCAATCCTGATTTTATGCTAACGGTAGGGGCGACCGATATGGCCATAGAGGCTAAGAATGATTTTGGAGCTTATTCAGCCGGACAGCTGCTCTCTGACCCGATCCTGTACAACATCCGAAGGGAAAGAAGAAGTGAATTTATCGCCGAAGGGATGAGGATGAATGACCTAAAAAGGTGGAGGGCCCTTGATCAACTGAAAGAGACGCCTTATATCATTGAAGGTTTCAAGCTATGGGGACCCATGGAGGATTGGTACAACGACGAAGAAACGGGCGAAAGCATTCTGGTAACACCCGAGGATGGCGGGACGCCGAATGTTTCTTCCTCTGAAGAAAGCCAGTACCTAAGGCCTTACCGAATCGTACTTGGTTCAACCAACCAGGTAAGGGACGGCTACAAGTGGGCTTATGCACATTATTTGGAGCCGATTTCCATACAGCATTTTCTAATCACTGCGCCGGACGGCTCGGGGGATCCTGCCAATTCAGTAATCTATCAGAACCCGGGCTGGTCGCTTCAGGCCAATAGCGGGGCAACGGAATAAAATATTGGTGGGTCAGAAGGAATAGAGAATAGGCCTTATATTGCGGCGAATGCCGGCAATGTAGGGCCTTTCTTTTTTGATAAATTAAATAAACAAACAGCATGGTGTCAAATAAACATTGGAGAATAACCTTCGCCTTCATCGGAATGATGGGTGTATCGCTAGTGGCTTTTCCGCAACAGGCGGCTGACGAATGGAAGTTAATTTGGGAAGATAATTTTGAAGTGGATGGAGTGCCGGATACCACCAAATGGTCTTTTGCCGGAAGGGGTAAGCCCGATTGGAATTGCTACTGTACCGACAGCCCAGAAACCTATTTTGTGAAGGACGGATTTCTCCATCTTAAGGCAAGCCAAAACACGCATCCCTCAGACAGCGTAAAGTACCAAACCGGTTGTATCCAGACCAAAGACAAGTTTTCTTTTCGATACGGCAAACTCGAAGTTAGGGCCAAACTATCCAAAGGCAAGGGATCCTGGCCCGCGATCTGGATGATGCCCCAGGAGTCGATATACGGCGGCTGGCCGGACAGTGGGGAAATAGATGTAATGGAGCACCTTAATTTTGATCCTTTTGTCTATCAAACTTTGCATAGCCATCATATTGACAAGCTTGGGGAGAAGGACAACCCTCCTTACTACATTACCCAAAAATTTGAAGTGGATGAATTCAACGTATATGGCTTAGAATGGTATGAAGATCGGCTTGACTTTTTTGTGAATGGCGAAAAGTCATTTAGCTATCCCAAATTAGAAGAGGCCGATGATAAACAGTGGCCTTTTGATCAGGAGTTTTATATTATTCTTAACCAGGCACTGGGAGGCGCGTGGGTCGGGGAGATCCATGACCAAGATCTGCCGGTTCAGATGCGTGTTGACTGGGTAAGAGTCTATCAATCAGAATAAAATATTCGTATAAAGCGCATTGAACGATGTGCTAAAATTGAACCTAACCGATGATTATGAAAAAGTTCTTTTTACTGCTTTTTTTAAGCATGCCCCTGCTGGGGATCGCACAGCAGCGGCCCAACATCATCCTTATTGTTTCGGATGACCATTCCTATCAATCTATCAGTGCGTATGGAAGTGAGCTGATGGAGACGCCGAATATTGACCGGATCGCCGACGAAGGCGTTTTGTTTAACAAAGCCTACGTGACCAATTCCATTTGCGGGCCCAGTAGGGCGGTGATCCTAACGGGAAAGCACAGCCATAAAAACGGTTTCAAAGACAACGAAACTTCCAATTTTGACACAAGTCAGGACCTGTTTGTAAAGCGTCTGCAGGCGGACGGGTATGAAACGGCCTGGATAGGAAAATATCATTTGGGCGACAAGCCGGAAGGTTTCGATTTCTGGGAAATTTTGCCTGGCCAGGGGAGTTATTTTAACCCCGATTTTATCACGATGGACGGCAGCACCAAGAGGTACGAGGGCTATGTATCCGATGTCATTGAAGATGTGGCAGAAAGGTGGCTTAGCCAAAGGGATGAAAGCAAGCCTTTTTGTCTGATCATTGGACACAAAGCCACCCACAGGACATGGATGCCCGATACGGTAGATCTGACGCTGTTCGACGAGGTGGAATTTCCTTTACCGAATACCTTTTATGACGATTACAGAAACAGGGAGGCGGCTAAAGTGCAGGACATGTCGATTGCGGAAACCATGCAGATGGCTTATGACCTGAAAATGTATCCAGAAGATACAAAGGACAACAACGTCATCCGGATGAATGACAAGCAAAGAAAAAAGTATCGGGAGTATTACAATCCCCTACAGGCTGAGCTTGAAGCGCAGCAGCTGACAGGCAGGTCTTTGGCCGAATGGAAGTTTCAACGCTATATGCGGGATTATCTGGCCACGGCAGCCTCTTTGGACCGAAATATCGGCAGAACCCTGGACTATCTGGATCGAAACGGCCTGACGGAAAGTACAGCGGTGATCTATATG
>CAZHZP010000358.1:0-2681 GCA_964537165.1 uncultured Roseivirgaceae bacterium
GGCATAAGCAGCCTGCAACCTCGCCCGGTGGGCAATGAAGGAAGCCGGTTTTGTCCCTGTACCGATGAGCCGGTTATAGCCGTTCCTTATTTCCGACCGCTGAATAAGCTGCCCGTCCAGTGAAAACTGAGCCTGGGCGATATTAAAAGAAAGGGCCAAGAATAGGCCCAATACAAGAGATTTTCTCTGAAACATCCCGGGGGAATTTTATCTACTGACCATTTTGACCGGCTTCTTAGCCTCCCGGGCTTTGCCTTCCTGAAGCCACTTGGGAACCACCTGCTCTAAGAAATTAACCTTCTGGGTTCTTTCCTGCTCAATGTCGATCCCGATATAAGCCTGCAAGGCATCCTTACTGTCAAGGTCCGGCATATCCACAGGCCCACTGTGTCCAAGGGAAGCCAAAACCCTGGCCAACTCAATACGCGCTTCCTGTATAATGGAGGAGCCAGTCGCAATAATTCGTGTAGACTCCAGCGGTGCATGAAACCCTGCTCCATGGGAGGCCGCCACATAATCCCATCGCCACTGCGCATGTCTGATTCCTTTGAGGATGTTCTCCATTTGGGCTTCTGTAGCACCCAATTCCCAAGCTTTTTCCGCTTCCAAATGGGCCATAGCAACCTGCCTCTGAAGTTTGGAGGTGACTTCTTTAACCTTTCCTTGCCGCTCATAAACATCACTGACTAAATCGGATACCTTTTCCCTATGACAGACAAAACAGGAGTTTTCTATATTGTTAAGGGGTGAGCCGATATGGTGATCGGTGAATTTCTGTCCGCCCTCGGTTTTATAAGGCATGTGGCAATCGGCGCAGGACACGCCCCTTTTTGCGTGTACGCCCATGGAGTAAAGCTCGTAATCAGGGTGTTGCGCCTTAAGCATCTTCGCTCTACTTAGCGGGTGCTCCCAGTCCGAAAAATCTATGTTGTCATAATATGCTTCGATGTTCTCTACGGTCATACCGTCCTCCCATGGGAAAGTAACGTACTGAGCCCCTTCGCTGCCCGGCTTACCTTTGTCAAAATAATACTCCACATGACACTGTGCGCAGACCAATGACCTCATTTCCTGATGGGAAGCCTCATTGATGTCTTTTCCCATCGCTTCAAAGGCTTCGATCAAGGCAGGGCGTGTGATGGTCAGGTTCATGGTTTCCGGATTATGGCAATCCGCACAACCAATGGGATTGATCACTTCGCTACCTAAGTCCGAAAGCTTCTGGCTGTAAAATTCCGTCACCCCCAGCTCACTCATCAATCTCGGCACATCCGGACTTTTACAGGTCCAACAAGTGCTGGGCATCACCCCTTCACCTGCCTCCATGGGCGCACCTATCCGGATAGAGGCCAACACGTCGTGGATGGCATAGGCATGGCCCCGGGGCTGATTATAGCCCTTGCTAAACGCGTATCCAGCCCAAAGCACCACCATCTCGGGGTTGTCAGCAAGTGCATCCCTAAACCCGCTGGTGTTGTATTTACTCTGGAACGTCGTATCGCTGGTTTTTTGGTAGGACTGATACTGCCGGGGATAATTCAGTCCCCATATAGAGTCACGCGGTTCTATTCCTTCTATGGCGACCTTCGCCTGATAAGCAAACCTGGCTTCTGTCTTTCTGTCCATAATGGTATAAGCCAACATGGCCAATAAAAAAACGACTACAGCAGTGATGGTAAATAGTATCCAGTTTTTCATAATGAGGGTATCTACTTGTTGTTGCTTTCTTCTTGTTTTTTCATGGCTGCTTTTAGCCATTGTGGGACGACCTGTAAATCCTCCGGCGCATGGGCACGAATCGGTTCAATCTGGTGACCTACCGATGAGAGACTTTTGACCTTGCCGTGAGGCACTTCTTTATGGCATTCCCAGCAAGTCCTATCGGTCCGGTTGGCGTGATGGTCTTCCACAAAACTTTCCATCTTGGCGTCTATCACCTGGGGCGTATGACACCGGATACAATTGTCCTGAATGACCTCCACAGAAGGCTGGCGGGCTTTGATGACTTCCGGTTCGGCCCTCAGCGTGAAAATGGAAGCATGGTAAAGACCGTCCTTGGCTTTAAAATAATATTGGTTAAATATATTATTATGCGGTACATGGCAATCGTTGCAGCTCGCCACTTCGCGATGTGAGCTACGTGCCCAGGTAATGTATTGAGGCGTCATGACGTGACAATTCACGCATGCCTGGGGATCATCGGAAAGATAAGAGGCGGCATTACTTAATTTTAACACATAAAGCCCCAACCCGAAGAAGGCGCCTACCAAGACGATGGCGGCGGGGCGCCACCGTTTGGGCGGAATCAAACTATACCTAAAAAGAAATCTTTTGAACTTTTGGTATTTTGCCATAGCCTTTTACGGTATCACTGCATGACAATACAAAACTTAGCTCATTAAAACTAGGACATTAAATACTGGTTTACAAATTTCCAGCGGGATTCTTGCGCCTTCAAACCAAAAAATTCTTAGTATGTTTATTTTGAATAGTTCAATTACCACATCCTCACCTGACCAAGCGTCCGCAACAACATGTTGACCCGGCGTCTTGCCCACATCCGCTGGATTCCCCCCACCTCTCACCGGCTCCGAAAAAGCTGCATCCAGCATATTCCTGGTTAAAACAGTTAGCTAGCCGAGCGCTATCCAGGCATCTGCAGGCGGCCGTTCAACGGCCAC
>CAZHZP010000359.1:0-2680 GCA_964537165.1 uncultured Roseivirgaceae bacterium
CAGCGAGAAGCGAGGAGTTTAAAACCAAGGAAGGCCGTCAAAAGGCTTACGAACAACTTAAAAAACATGGGATCGAGGGCCTGGTTGCTATCGGCGGTGACGGAACCTTCGCGGGAGCCAAGATTTTAAGTGAGGAATTCGGCATTCCCGTGGTGGGCTGTCCCGGGACGATCGACAACGATATTTATGGCACAGACTACACCATCGGATTCGATACCGCACTCAACACCGCTTTAGAAGCTATTGACAAAATCAGGGATACAGCCGCAGCCCACGACCGGATATTTTTTATTGAAGTGATGGGAAGGGACAGTGGGTATATCGGCGTGGAATGCGCCATCGGTGGGGGAGCCGAACTGGTAATGGTTCCCGAAACGAAGACGTCCATTGACGATGTTGTCAAATCCCTGAAAGGCTTAAGGAAAACGAAAACCTCCAGTATTGTGGTAACGGCTGAAGGAGACGAAGAAGGGGGCGCCGCAGAGATTATGGAAAAGGTAAAAAGGATGATCGGCGATGAGGAAAAGGACTTCAAAGTGACCACTTTGGGGCATATACAGCGAGGGGGAAGCCCTACCGGAAAAGACCGGCTATTGGGTAGCCGTTGCGGACTGGCCGCTGTAGAAGGATTATTGGAAGGACGTACCAATTGTATGGCGGGAATCATTCACGACCAAATCGTCTACACCTCCTTTGGGGACTGCATAGGCAGGCCCAAACCCATCAATCCTGACTACATCAAGTTGCAGGAAATTCTAAGTATTTAACCTTTTCAGAGAATGGGTTATCTTCCTATATTTCTTTACTTAGCAAGCTTTATATTTTTGTTTCTCCTGGTGGTGAACAATAGTATTAAAAACAAGAAGAAGCAGTATCAGGCTGCTTTGGATGACTTGGCTGTCCGGCTGCAAGGATATGCGGGGAAAACCCCGGGCGTGAACATAAGTGCCCAAGCGGTTACCATAGAGGAAGCGGAGCGTCAATATCAGCAGCTGAAATCAAGCACCGATGCGGCAGGGCAGGAGAGGACAGCACAGCTCAGTCAGCTCAAGCTTACGCTGGGGAGGGTTAAACAGCAGCAATATTGGTATAACAACCTCGTCAAGACGAAGCCGTACAGCTTTGTGGCTAAACTGTTCGGGCACAAGTCGCTTTGATTCGGCCTTGCCGGAAAACCCTTAGGGGCGGCTTAAGATAAATTCGATGATCTCTTGGGTTTGGGAAGGATGAAACCATTGGTAATCCTCATCCTTTCTAAACCAGGTCATCTGCCTCTTGGCATACCTTCTCGAATTCCTTTTTAGCAACCGGATGGCTTCTTGTTTATCATATTCCCCATCCAGGTACGCAAAAATCTCTTTATAACCTACTGTTTGCAGGGCATTGTGGAGGCGGTAGGGATAGAGCGCCACGGCTTCATCGAAGAGGCCTTCCCCGATCATCCGGTCCATCCTTTGGTCGATCCGGCCATACAGTTCTTCCCGATCCCTTTCCAACGCGATTTTGATGATGTTAAATGGACGGGGGGCGGTTTGCTTCTGACGGAAGCTGCTGTAAGGTTTGCCACTACTAAGGCATACTTCAAGTGCCCTGATGAGTCTTTGTGGATTGTCGAGGTCTACCATTTGATAGTAATCCGGATCCAGGTCGCGGAGTTTTTCGCGCAGGACCAGTATCCCTTCTTTTTCATATAGTTCGTTCAGTACGGCCCTGACAGACTTGTCCACGGCAGGCATGTTGTCGAAGCCCTTGGTGACAGCATCGAGGTAGAGGCCTGATCCTCCCGTCATCACCACCAGGTCGTGGTGCATAAAGATCCTGTCCAGCAGGTCCAGCGCATCCGCCTCGAACTTGCCTACATCATAATCCTGATGGATCGATAACGTGTCGATAAAGTAGTGCTGTGCCTCGGCCAGTTGCTCTTTGCTGGGCTTCGCCGTCCCTATGTTTATTTCTTTAAAAAATTGTCTACTATCGGCAGAAATGATGCAAGTATTAAATTTTTTCGCTAGGTTTATACACAAATCTGTTTTGCCGACAGCGGTAGGGCCTGCTACGATTAGAAGGGTTTTATTTTTTCTCAACGAGGGAATAATTTTATCAACTGTTCAAAAGTAATGAATTTAAGGCATGAAAAACAAAAAGGTGCTGATTGTAGATGACAATGCGCTCAACCGTAAAGTCTTTGAAAACATTATTGGATATAGTTTTCTTTTTGATGTCGCCACGAACGGTTTGGAAGCCATAGATAAAATCAAAAGCGAAGTTTTCGATATTATTTTGATGGACATTCAGATGCCTAAGCTAGACGGGATCTCCGCCATGAAGATTATTAAGGGAGAAAATCTGACGGACTCACCGATCATTGCCATTTCCGCTTATTCGAGCCAGGCCGACCGGGATTATTTTTTGTCTACCGGTTTTGACGACTTTATGGCTAAACCTGTCAGGCCGAAAGACCTCCTGGAATCCATCCATTATCACCTGACCAAAGCGACCCCGCAGGCGGAGAACGAGAACGCCGAGGCGGATGCGGATCTCGACAGTGCCATCATCGAAAAGTTGATGAAGTACAATTCCGTAGAGAATATAAAAATGGTATATCTGGACTTTTTGGAAGAAGCGGAACGGCTGGTGGAAGAAATCAAATATTTAATAGAAAATAAAAGGTATTCAGAGA
>CAZHZP010000360.1:0-2648 GCA_964537165.1 uncultured Roseivirgaceae bacterium
CCCAACCATGCGCATTTCGCACCTTGATCATAGCAGCAAGGATGTCATTCCAGGTTTGTTGGTTGTTCATTACCTGATTCGGAAACATACAACCATCCCAGCAGATATGGTTAAAGGCCTTGGTCAATTGGCCGTCTTCATCGCGTAGCCAATGTCCCGCATCCTGGACGATATCCAGCTTGCCATTAGGATCAGTGGCCAAACAGTGACGTCCCGTCTTGTCGTGAGAACCTGAACCGAATACGGTTCCGTCGTTCTGGGCAACATGGAAGTCAATGGTATAGGGACGGAGAGCGGCGGTCAATTTCTTCAAACCTTCTGTCAACGTCTCGCGGTCGCTCCATTCAAAATCGGCCGGCAGAATCCTGTCTTCCGGTTTGTTGGTGCCCAGGAGGTATAGGAAGGTGTGGGACATATCCGCCTGAAAACCGAAGTTAGGATGGTTTACCGCTTCCAGCATGTTCAGCATCTCTTTCCAGCTATGCATCCCCCCCCAACAAACTTCTCCTTCGGCGGCTACTTTCTCTCCAAATTCAGCGGCAGCATCACAAGCCTCACGGAAAGTCTGTGCAATCAATTTGTTGTGGGCAGCAGGATCCGCCGCCCATGCATCTACGCCGCTTGCGGAGTCAACCCGGATGACGCCATAAGGACGTACGCCGAGCTCTCTCAGTTTCTGCCCTACCCGAGCCGTTTTTCTTACTACCTCCACAAACTGTGCGCGTTCCTCTTTGCTTCCCATAGCGGGACTTCCCCAGATGGGCGCTACCAAGGATCCGATGTTTAAGTTCAGGCCGGAAACTTTATCCGCAAGTTTCTTGATGCCGTCATCTGACATATCTAGGTCTAAATGGGGATCGAATACGCCGATATCCACCCCGTCGAATTTGATCCCGTCTACCTCTGCGGCAGCCGTCATTTCCAACATGGTATCAAATGGTATCACTGGCTCGGAATCCGGCCCCTTGCCCACGATACCGGGCCAAGTGGCATTGTGGAGTTTGGGAAAATTGTTCTCAGACATAGTCATTTAGTTATTTTATGAGTTATTAATTTCTTTAAATTAAAGATAAAAAAATATCTTTAATTTTCCTTTACAACCAAATCAGGGTTGTCTGGGCCGAAATGCTTCAGCATAACGATCGGGTCGGTTTTGGAGCGGTTGACGATCTTCACGCCTTCTTGTGCAGCCTTCTCTGTCACGAAGAACTCATCATTGGTCAATTGGCCGTACCGGATCATCGTCGGGGTTTCAATATCCCATACGCCCATGGTTCCATGCCCCTGCATCATAATCAAACCATAAGCTGCGGCGTCTTTAATAATAACGGTCTGCCCTGGCAGAACGGTAAGTTCTTTGGCACTGAAGGCAGTAGAACGATAGCAAACCCATTTTTCGATGTAACCTTCAGAAATCATTTCCTTTTCATCCTTAACCGGTATGGGCTGCATAAAGCGCGTCTCCAGTAAATTAGGGTTGGTGTTCAAATCCCAATCAATTACCTCCATCAGTTGATCATAGTCGCCTTTCCTATCCTCAGGGGTTCCCTTCCACAGCAGTTCTTCAGGAATGATGGCTTCGTTGACCAAGGATTGGTACATCGCAAATACGTCGGATGCCTTTTGCGGCTCATAAGTACAAAGGCTACCGGGCGCATGAAGCATTCCTGGAGGCACATCCCATCCTGTACCAGGAACAAGTGGGAAAGCTTGGGAATACATGGTGATTTTGTTATCTCCTTTGGTAAAGTTCTTTAAACACTCTTTGATCTGCTCCTTGGTCGTACCGGGAGCAATCCCAAAGAACGTGTAAGGGAAATCCCCGCCATGGTTGTTCAATTGCGGCGGATAATAATATGCCTCCGGCTTGCCTTTCTGACCAATCTTAGCCGCTTCCTCATCGTTGTGGTGAATATGGTGTGGCAAGGGGCCCATATTGTCAAAAAACTTGGAATACATCGGCCAGCTCTCGTGCTCATTCCAGATCCTGTCTCCGATGACTTCACCCTTGAGCTCGTCAATGGCATCCTTTAATAGGAAAAGTTCCTCTTTATCCCCCTCCTGAAATACCACGTGGCTCAAGCCTTCATTTTTGCCGGTCAGGGGGCCGTTCTCCGCAGGAGTAGTGGAAGAAAGCCACCTCTCGTCTATTCCGCCTCTCTCGCCACCCAATACATAATAGTCATCGGGATGCAACTTAATTCTTCTCCCGGGCACGCAGAATGAACGGGGCACCCAAGTTGGGGTCAGCCTCAAGATTCCTTGCCCTTGCTCCAATGCTTTTTTTGCTAAGCTCATTTTTATTAGGTTTTACTGTTGATTTAGTTTTAAAAACGCTTTGATATGTTCTTCTTCTGTAAGTATTTCCAGCTCCAAGTGATAATGTCTATTTTCTCCCGGTTCCAGAAGAATCAGGCTTCCCTCTTCACGGGCGGTTTTCTGACCTATAGGAGGATGGGTAGCGGGCTCCAATCCGGTGACATATTCCCCCTTGCCCCAATGTTGCCAGTTGATTAACCAAGGAAGCTCTTTCTTCTGGTATTTTAGAGCAACTGCTAGCCCGGTATGGGGATTGTACAATCCGCAAGTACACTGGCCGGAATCATCCGCTTGGGCATCAATAATGGCCGCCTCTTCCCCTCCACCGG
>CAZHZP010000361.1:0-2642 GCA_964537165.1 uncultured Roseivirgaceae bacterium
GTGGTGGATGGCGAAATATACGTCCTTCAAAAACATGAACTGACCCGGTTGATTGATCATGATGGCGATGATGTGATCGATGAGTATCAGGCGATATGCAACAGCTGGGGGGTTACGGCAGATTTCCATGAATTTGCGTTTGGGCTGGTCCACAAAGATGGTTATTTTTATGCGACACTGTCGTTGGCCATGCGCTTGATGGAAGGTGAATACCAGCATCCCGATCGGGGCAGAACCATTAAAATCGGAATGGATGGACAATATGAATGGCTAAATTACGGGTTGAGGACTCCCAACGGCATCGGGCTTGGACCGGATGATGAACTGTTCATCACTGATAATCAAGGCCAGTGGCTGCCGGCCAATAAACTGATACATGTAAAAAAGGATGAATTTCTGGGAATGGTGTGGGGCCTGCCTGAGGGTACCGATGTGCGGCCACCTGAGGCGCCGCCTGCTATTTGGTTGCCCGATCGTGAGATAGGCAACTCCCCCACAGAGCCCATTTTGATGAAGGATGGGCCTTATAAGGGACAATTGCTACACGGTGATGTGACCAACGGCGGTATCGAGAGGGACTTTCTTGAGAAAGTAAATGGTGAGTATCAAGGGGCTGTCTTTCGGTTCAGCCAAGGGTTTGCTGCCGGGGTCAACCGATTGGCATGGGGCCCCGATGGGGCCTTGTACGTCGGCGGTGTGGGCATGATTGGAGGCTGGAGTTGGAAGGAGAAGAGGTTTGGGTTGGAGCGGATCAAATATAACGGGCAGCCGACCTTTGAGATGCTTGCGATCCGGGCTAAACCAAACGGTTTTGAAATAGAATTTACGGAGCCGGTTGCGCTGGACGGTGAGTGGGACACATCCGATTTTTTGGTCCAGCAGTGGTGGTACGAGTCCACCGAACGGTATGGCGGACCAAAAATGGATCTTGAAACCATGGAAATAGCCAAATGGGAAGTTTCAGATGATGGGAAGCGGATGTATCTGGAAATCCCCGGTCTTAAGGAGGGCCATGTGGTTTATTTTCTTTTGCCGGAGCAGCTTAAAGGGGAGGGAGAGATGCCCTTGTGGTCCTCAGAAGCTTGGTATACCTTAAACAATATCCCAAAACAGTAAAGACGAAGAGTGATGGATCGTAAAAAAGAAGAATATAAAGGGGTCAACCGGCGGGAGTTTGTCCAGTTGGGGGCGGGTGCCCTGCTGACACTCGGTATGACCGGAATTGTTAGTGGAAAAAGTAAACGGAAGGAAATGAAACAACAAAAGAAGATTCGGATAGAAAAAGTAGATTCAAATTTTGAAAGGGAGGCCTTGTTCCCTTATCGGTTCAAGGGGAGCTTCATATCCGAAACCTGGCAGACTGCTGCATTTTTGATGTCCGACTCGGGAAAATCGAAAGTTGGCATTGGGACTCAGGGTACGCTTTGGTCCGACTCCGACGTGTTTTTTAGCCACTCCCCCAATGGGGGCAATGCCCTCATGTATGCGATGACCGAAAGGGCGCTTCAGATGATGAAAGGGGAATATTTTACCGACCCGGTAAGCCTGCTGGATGACCTTCTTCCCGAGGTATATGCCTATGGAAAAAAAATTACGGGCAACCCCGACCTCAAAAAGACCTTTGCCCTGAACGCGCTTGTGCCGGTCGACAATGCCGCTTGGCTGCTGAGAACGGCATTGAGCAGTTTGACGAGATGGTTCCGGAAGCGTATAAGCCGGGCCTTTCCCATCGACATGACAAAGTGGCGAGTATTCCCTCTTTCAGTGTGGGAGCTAAGGTGGAAGACATAAGACAAGCGGCGGAGGAAGGTTATTTTATCATGAAATTAAAAACCGGGGCTGCCGGTACCCAAAAGGAAATGTTGGAAAAGGACATGGAGTTCTTGACGGCAGTTCATAAATCCATTGGACATTTTGAAACCCCCTATACTGAAAACGGAAAAATTCCCTATTACTTCGACGCCAACGAGCGGTACGACGAGAAAGAGACCTTGATGCGATTCCTTGATCATGCAAAAAAAATCGGGGCCTTTGATCAGATAGCGGTTATCGAAGAACCGTTTGGGGAGAGAAACGACGTATATGTGGGCGATCTCGGAGTTACGGTTGCGGCGGACGAAAGCGCCCACACGGTAGAGGATGCGGCAGAGCGTATCGAACAGGGTTATACCTCAATTGCCGTGAAGGCCATTGCCAAAACCCTGACAATGACCATGAAGATTGCACAGCTCGCCTCTGAAAAAAACGTGCCCTGCTTCTGTGCGGACCTAACCGTCAACCCCATCTTGGTGGACTGGAACAAATGCGTGGCCGCAAGGCTCGCTCCCTTTCCTGATATGAACGTTGGCCTCCAAGAAACCAACGGCCACCAGTACTACAAGAACTGGGACCGGATGATGTCCTATCATCCCCGGGCCAACGGGAGTTGGGTGGAAACCAAAAATGGCGTTTATCCTACGGACGAATCCTTCTACAAGGAGAGCGGCGGGATTTTCTATCCTTCAGCGCACTATGAGGGGTTGTTTAAACATAACCTTGAATAGGGTATTTTTGCCACTGGGCTAAGGCGCAAAGTTCTTGTTGTCTTTGCGTCTTCTATGTTGAAAAACAAGTAAATCAGCTAAAATTCCGCATAGGTTTTC
>CAZHZP010000362.1:0-2633 GCA_964537165.1 uncultured Roseivirgaceae bacterium
ATATAACGTTTAACCTGCGATACGTTGCACTGGACGAATAAGGAAAATAGTCCTGCCACCTGCGACGGGACTATTTTATTTACTCAGCAGGAACCTGCACAATTTCTTTGTCGCTGTCCCACCGTGGACTGTCGACTATCGACTATCGACTATCGCCTATTTCATCAACTCATTCATAGGTGTTCCTGTGTTGCCGCTGGGGAAAGGTGAATTCAGGAAGGTGGCGACGGTTGAGGCGATGTCGGAAATATTTACCGGATGGGAGGATCGGCCTGCGGGCACCGTCCAGCCATACCAATGCATAGGTGCGTGGGAGTCATAGTTCCAAGGGGATCCATGGGTGGTTCCTCTTGGATTAGATCCCGATAAGGTATGGGGTTCCAGCCAGATTGCAACATCTCCCGAGCGCTTTTGGTTATAGCCTTTTTGGACACGGGCACGTATGCCTTGGGTAAATTCACCGTTGGCCAACACGGTAGCGGGGATCGCTCCTGCCACGCCCTTGAGGGTCATCATGAACTGCGCTACTTCCTGCTGTACGGTGGGCAGATCCAGGCCTTTTTCTTCAATCAGGGGACGGTTAAGGAATACATCAAAGTTGCTGAAGGCAATCATCAGGTCCTCACCGTATTTCTTCTCAAAGAAGCTTTTTAGTGCCGATAGGTTCTCATTGTTGTCAATGTATCCACCGGGGATACCCTGGTCCGTCAGGAAACTGGTCACATAGGACACGGCATGGTCGGCGGTGAGAAACAAAAGAACATTGTCTTTACCAAAGTTCTCGTCCAAATAATCAAGCAGTTGGGCCATGTTACGGTCGAGACGGAGATAGGTGTCCTGGATTTCTATCGAGGATGGACCAAATTGGTGACCGATGCCATCGGTAGCCGAAAAGGATACCGCAAGCATATCCGGCGTATCCCCGCTGCCCAAATCTTCCCCTTCTATGGCAGCAATAGCAAGTTCCAAAAGCATATCGTTATGGAAAGGCGTACTGGAAATCACGCCCAATCCGTCCTTTTTTGCTATTTCGGGAAGGTTATGGGGAAAGACGGGGGCAGTCTGTCCCGAGAACATCCTCTCATAAGCGTTGTCATCCGCCATACTTTCCACATACGTTTCTACGGGCAACAAGGTCTCCCAGGGCTTTTTAACGTATTCGCGGGCGAGCTTGCGGGCATTAAATGCTTTGACCCAATGAGGGAGCTCTTCAACATAGTACGAGCTGGAGATAAAATTACCCGTGCCACCTTCATACCAATATGCCTGTCCTGTATGCCCGCCCGGCAAGATGGCTCCCCTGTCTTTCCTTGAAATGCTGATCACCTTCGAGCGGAAATTGGTGTGTAGCCGCAGTTCATCACCCACAGTGGTGGTCAGGACATTGCCCGGCGCTTTATCGTTTTCCTTACCCGGTTCCGTTCCCACGCCAGTGTAGCCGGGGACTTCGATGACATTGATGCTGTTGCCGGTCTCCCTGACATACCAGCCGTTGCCCATCACACCGTGAACCGCCGGCGTGGTGCCCGTGTACACACTGGCATGGCCGGGACCAGTAGAAGTAGGCATGTAATCAAAATGGTTATTGGTGAAGGAAAACCCTTCATTCACCAGCCGTTTGAATCCATCTTCCCCAAACTTGTCCCAATACTTGTGGATATAATCGGAGCGCATCTGGTCCACCATGATCCCCACTACGAGCTTAGGCGTTTCATTTGGTGCTTTTTTAACTTGTGCGCGGGCGTCAACAGGGAATAAGATGCCGAAGCTGACGGCCCATACGGCCAGGGAAGAAATTGCTTTCATTTTAATGGATGTCTTAAGATAAATTTGGGATGAGAAGAATAAAAACGTCATTTAAAAGTAATGGTGAGACCAAGGATTTGATAAAACTCTTTCAGGATGGCAGGATGACCTGGCCATGCGGGAGCGGTGACCAAATTGCCATCTACCACCGCTTCCGTGGGCGGGACATTTTTCCAGGTACCTCCCGCCAGTTCGATGTCCGGGCCTATGGCCACATAAGCAGTTAGGGTTCGTCCTTTTAACACCTTGGCAGCGGTGAGGATTTGGATGCCGTGGCAGATCGCCGCTACCGGCTTGTCCTTTTCGAAAAAATGCCGGGTGATATCCAGTATCTTTTCATTTAGTCGGGTGTACTCCGGTGCGCGGCCTCCGGCCACGTACAACCCATCATAATCGGCCGGATCGACTTTGTCAAAATCAATGGTGATCAAAAAGCGATGGCCGGGAGTTTCTTTATAAGTTTGGTCTCCCACAAAATCGTGCACGGCTGTAGGAACGGTATCCCCTTTTTTGCGCTCGGGCGCTACGGTATCGACATGCAGTCCCACAGATAGCATGGCCTGATAAGGCACCATGGCTTCATAATCTTCCACATAGTCACCGACTAACATCAATATTTTCTTGGACATGATTTTTACAGATTTAGTTTAACATGGTTTAAACTACTGAAATTATACCGCAAAACAAAGATCCGAAACGGCTATAATGAAGCAGGCTTGGGTGATTGGCGCCAACCTGCTGCCTTCAATGGGTAATACTTTTTGATTTAAAGAATAGGCTATTGGTCGGAGGAAAAGATAGAAAACAGTTCTACTACAACACTTCCC
>CAZHZP010000363.1:0-2618 GCA_964537165.1 uncultured Roseivirgaceae bacterium
GACAGATCCGACTCTCCATGGTTTGAAGGTTCACTTCGGATAGTGGAATCCCGCCGCAGGTCACAAACTCTTCTTTAAAGGTCGTCTTGCCGGAGGCCTGATAGTCATCCGCTACCAGGATATTGATGAGCCGGTTGTAGCTTTTGCCGGAATAGTTGTTCCAGAGCGTTTCCTCCCCTATCCCCGCTTTGGTACAAAGGAATTCCCAGAGTCTTTTGGGAAGGGAAAAAAGCGGGTTGCTGATAATCTTCTGCTTGGGGTGCTTGCTTTTATAGGCCTCCAATGCCTTCCTGGCTTCCGGTTCCTTTAGCTCCGAAAGCCAGTTGACCAGGACGGTATAACTGTAGCTTTTGTCATGAAGAATCCTGGCTCCCCAGGCTGAGGTCCGTAGCACCACCGGCCCGCTAAGGCCCCAGTGGGTGATCAGGATGGGCCCTTTTTGTTCCAGTTTGGTACCGGCAATCTTCAGGGATACTTCCGGTACGGATACCCCGGCCAGTTCGGTGATGGCTTTGTCTTTTAGATTAAAGGTAAATAAGGAAGGGACCGGCGGGGCAATGGAATGCCCCAGTTGTTCCAGCCAATGGTAGGCTTCCGCTTTGTTGGCTCCGCCGGTGGCGACCAGCAGTTGGTCACAGTGCATGGTCTGGCCAGTAGACGTGGTCAGTGTAAAGCCTTTTTCTTCCTTGATGATTTGCTCCACTCCAGTACGGGTGAGGATTTTAGCCCCCTTTTTTTCACAGGCGGCTATAAGACAATCAATGATTGTTTGCGAATCGTCGGTGACGGGAAAAATCCGTCCATCCGGCTCGGTTTTTAGCTCTACTCCCCTCTCCTCAAACCATCGTACGGTATCTTCGGTACCAAATTGAGCAAAGGCTTGGGCCAGTTTTTTGTTGCTGCGAGGATAATTTTTGATGAGTTGGTGGGGTTCTTTGCAGCTATTGGTGACATTGCATCGGCCTCCTCCGGAGACTTTTACTTTGGAGAGAAGCTTGGAGGTTTTTTCCAAAACAGTCACCTGGATTCCGGGATGACTGGCGGAGAGATTGGCTGCCGCAAAAATCCCTGCCGCCCCGGCGCCTATAATGATGATGTGACTGTTTTTCATGGTTTGCTGTTAGTCCCTTGCCTAAGATTTGGGCAAAGATAGGGAATGTATGGGTGGAGGGGGATTGTCTTCAATTTAAATGATAGTGGCATTGGTGGTTTATTGGGGTAAATTAGATAGTTTGAGGCTTATTTACCCGACCTTCGGGGAAGTCGAATGAAATACTGGTAAAATTCAGCTGGGCTTTAATTCGAGGAAGGCATCCAATATTTATGAGCATAAAGTAATGTAAAATAAACTGACATGAAAAAATGGCTATTTTTAACCGGGCTTACAATTTTTTGTTTAAGCAAATCGTTTTCACAAGCTTCAAACAAGTATAATATTGAAATAAATAAAGAATTATGGAAAACTGAGCCCATAGATGCTGATGAATATTTTGATAACGAATATTTAAATGATGGCAATCTATATATCCACTTGGGTCTGCAAGATGATTTTGATATTGAAGAAGGACAAAATCAGATGGCTGATGAATTGAATGATATTGAACACATAGATGAAGTCAAAAACGAAGATGTTTTGCATTGACCATTAAGGAATTGAGGTTCATTGAGAACAATTCCTTTATAAACCTTAACTTCTAAATGGTTTAAAAACGGCCGGTTTCTTATATCCGCAGAGAAATCCGGCTCATCTGTCTACTTATTTTTCGCTATTGAGGGCGTCCCGAACACACCTCCGGCTTTGGATAGTGCAACTGCAGGCTTATGCTGATCCAATGTAAGCCCCGGAAAGGCGTGTGTAAGACCTTTTGAAGCCCATGTAAGTGCTGGAACCCCGCATGTAACAGAAGAAAATCCTATTGTAAGACTTTTTAATCCTATTGTAACACTTAGGAGAGCGCCTGTAAGACCGGATAATCCTAATGTAAGAGGAATAAATCCTAATGTAAGCCGTAGGAATTATAATGTAACCCAAAAAAATCCTATTGTAACCTGTAGACAAGGGAATGCAATAGGTTCTTATGCGAATGTAGGACTCTTCTGCTTTCGCCACTAAGGCACGGAAGCAAGAAGAGAAAGCCCTTAGTGCCTTCGTGTCCTCGTGGAAGAAAACCATTTAATTATCCGCATAATACCTCCCCAAGCTCCCCACAATAGCCCGCTTCACCTCCAGGGGATCAATAGTGCCTTCCACCTTGTAAAGCACCTTCCCCTCGGCATCGACCAGCACCGTATAGGGCAGCGAACCCTGCCAGTCTTTGTCCACTACGTCAATGAGGTCGTAGATATCTTCTCCGGAAAAAATATAATTGGTATTGGAGGCTTCTCTTTTCTGCAAAAATGCCAGTGCTTTGTCTTTCTGGCCAAGCTTGTCGGCACTTAAGGAGATAAACTCGAAAGCCCGGTCCCGGTACATGCGGTTGATGTCCACAAAATCGGGAAACTCCACGATACAGGGGCCGCACCAGGTAGCCCAGATATTGATCAGCCTGAGCTTTTCTCCGTCTTTGTTTTGCACCAGATCGGCGACAGCCTCCAAGCCGATCTCCTCAAGGGCCACC
>CAZHZP010000364.1:0-2611 GCA_964537165.1 uncultured Roseivirgaceae bacterium
TTTGCCGGATGCCTGATATTCATCCGCCACCAATATATTGATCAGCCGGTTGTAGGCTTTGCCGGGATAGTTGTTCCAGCGGGTTTCTTCTGCTATCCCGGCTTTGGCGCAAAGGTATTCCCAAAGGCGTTTGGGAAGGGAGAATAGCGGGTTGCCCATGATTTTCTGCTTCGGGTGCTTGGTCTTATAGACTTCCAAAGTTTTCCTCGCGTCCGGTTCCTTTTGTTCCGAAAGCCAGTTGACCAAGACAGTGTAATCGTAGCTTTTATCGTGGAGTATCCTGGCACCCCAAGCCGAGAGTCGGAGTACCACCGGTCCGCTTAAGCCCCAGTGGGTGATCAAAAGCGGTCCTTTTTGTTCCAGCTTGGTAGCGGCAATTTTAACCGTTACTTCCGGAACCGTCACCCCGGCCAATCCGGTAATTGTCTTATCCTTGAGGTTGAATGTAAATAATGACGGAACGGGAGGAACAATGGAATGGCCCAGCAATTCCAGCCACCGATAGGCTTCGGCTTTATTCGCGCCGCCCGTGGCTACTAACAATTTGTCGCAATAAAGGGTCTGTCCCGAAGCCGTCAACAGCTTAAAGCCTTTGTCCAGATGGATGATCTCTTCAACGGCGGTGCGGGGGAGGATCTTCACGCCATTTTTTTCACAGGCCGCCAAAAGACAGTGGATAATCGTTTGGGAATCGTCGCTTACTGGAAAAACCCTTCCATCGGCTTCCGTTTTGAGCCTCACCCCGCGGGATTCAAACCAGTCGACCGTGTCTTCCGTGCCGAATTGGGCAAAGGCTTGGACGAGTTTTTTGTTGCTGCGGGGGTAATATTTGATCAGCTGATGGGCTTCCTTGCAGCTGTTGGTAACATTGCATCGGCCACCGCCGGAGACTTTTACTTTGGAAAGGAGCTTGGAGGATTTTTCCAAGACCGTCACCTGGAGCGTTGGGCTTTGGGCAGCAATATTGGCCGCCGCAAAAATCCCTGCCGCCCCGGCTCCTATAATGATCATGTGCCTCTTGTTCATTGCTTCCTACTAAAATAACGCTGACACCTGCATTCTGCCGGTATGCACCAGCCGATCCAGCCCCTCGGAATTCCTTCCCTCATAGGTCATGTTCAATTGTAGCCCTTCTCCGATTTTTTGGAGCAGGTTGAAGTGCCAGATAAAATTATCCCCAACCGTCAGTGCCTGTAACATTTCATAACCGGTAGGAGAATTGGGAAGCCCGTTGTAGCGGATGTTGGTATAGTTTAATTGGGCATTTAAGGTCGTTTTGATCGCTTTGGCATACCTGAGCTTCAAGCCATACTGATGGTGAAAGGCCCTTTCGTTCATTTCGATATTGGAACGATTCTGTTTGTTGGTATAGCTATAATTCCCTGACCCACGGAAAAAAGAGCTGGGTTGCCAGATGATTTCCGGACCGATTGAACGGGTATCCACCAGATAATTTCTGTTGTCCAGAAAATCCGAGGCAGAACTGCGGCTACCATTATTCAAGGAAAGATTAAGGTTGAAGGATTGATCCAGGTTGTACCGGATATTCAACCTCCAGTCTTCCTGAACCAAGTCTTCAAAACCACCCGAAAGCAGCTGCTTGTGCTGGCTGCTATAAAACGAAGCATCAAAGCCATACTTCAGAGAAGCGCGGTTGAAAAACAAATTGGACCGGAACGATTGCCGGGCAGAAATAAGATCTTCGTTTGCGATCCCTTGGGTAAATGGGCTGATACGGGTTCCAAAATCCTCGGCAGAGACTTTCTTTTCCACATTCCAACTGGTGTTGTTGGAAAACTTCTGCAAAAATGCCTTGACTCCTTTTTCATCGCGCCAATCGTCTGGAAATTTTGCGTTTAGCCTGTAGTTGAACAAGGTAGTATAAGCCAAAATGTATTCATCCGTAGGCACAAACAATTTGATAAAGTTCTTTTCCTCGGGATTTATGGCTAAATAAAACTCGTTCAGCTGCTGCACCCCGTCTCCGTTGTCATCCCTCCAGGTATGCGTCCCTTCTCCCGTAGGGACGGTCAGGTAAACAAACTCCCTCCGGAGTTCCCTTCCATTTCCTATCGCGTAGCTGAGTTCATTTCGAATGTTGTTGCCAAAGAGGCCGCTGGAATAATCCAATCTTCCCATTAGGGTGGTTTCCTCCAGCGTCTCCCGCATAAGATGGCTTAATTTCCTATAGGTAAAAGTCGCTTTGATGTCATGGACACCCAACCTTTTCTGCAGGCCGTAGTTCGTCGTAAAGGATTCGGTACGGGGCAACAGCTTTCCTGCTATGGGAAATTTATCTTCCCGCCACCCGGCATCTGCAAAGAAAGAATAGGACAGGGTATCGTTGGTTCTGATAAAAATTTGGTGTTCCAAAAAGTTTGTAGCCGTACTGATCACCGAATCCAGGCCGCTCTCCATGATGTTGTTTCTGTCAATGCTCAGCCGATAGCCGGGCATAAAAATTTTGGACCGGTACTGCACCAAACCGTTGTACCGGATCCAGCGGGACTCCAAATCACGGACCTGGCTGTTGAGTAAAAAAAGATCATTGGTCAGGGCGAATCTTTGACCCAATTGCCGGTTGAACTTAAAAGCATGTTGAACCCCCGCA
>CAZHZP010000365.1:0-2601 GCA_964537165.1 uncultured Roseivirgaceae bacterium
AGCGGTGGAGCATTTCCCAGGCGGTATCTCCCAACCAGAAAAAAGGTTGATCATCCGCAGTGACCAGGTAGCGTCGGTTGGCACTGATTTTTAAGGGTAATGGCTTTTTCTTTTTCATAAAGAATAAAAGTGATAAAATTTTTCGATATGAAATAGATCGACGGCTTTAAAGTAGGGGAAATGAATAGGTCCGAGCACTGCCTATTCTACCCTGTGAGGTCATGAACCAAGCACAACAGCACGCCATCAAGGAGGTAGTGTCTGTTCGTCCATAAATAGAAAGCAGGTTTCATCAAAAGATGCTGGCATTCCTGTAATAAATTGCTTTAAAAGTTGCTTATTCCATATCTTTGATGGTTTCCGAATCCATATTGGACCCATTGCTTATTGGATCATAGCCCAACTAATACTTGTTTCTTATGAATAATTTTCCGTGCCTTCACTTTCCAGGCAAAGTTGTTTTCCTATTCTTGGTTTTTCTAATGTGCTGGAAAAATTCCCTTGCCCAATCCCAGACCGGATCCGTGCAGGGAACCGTATTGGATGGCGCGTCCTCGGCGCCTATAGGTTTCGCCTCCGTGGCCATTTATGACAGCGGGGAGAAAAATCTGGTGGATGGGAATATCACAGACGACAATGGAGATTTTGAAATTGAACTCCCTTTTGGTTCTTATTACGCTGTAATTGAGTTTATGGGATTTGATCCGGTCCAGACTGCGGTGTTCGAAATCAACCGGGACAATAGGCGCCATAATTTAGGTAATATACAAATCAGTTCTTCCACCGCCGACCTCGACGAAGTGGTGGTGCAAGGGGAAAGAACCAAGATGGAACTGTCCCTGGACAAGCGGATATTCAATATCGGGCAGGATCTAGCAAATGCCGGCGGTACAGCTACCGATATCCTGATGAACCTCCCCTCCGTCACCGTGGATCCGGAGGGAAATGTCCGGCTCCGGGGAAGCGATAACGTCAGGATATTGATTGATGGAAAACCTTCAGGACTTGTAAGCTTCAAAGGCAGCAGCGGGTTACAGCAGCTCTCCGCAAGCATGATCGAAACGGTAGAGGTGATCACCAACCCCTCTGCCCGCTATGAGGCAGAAGGCATGGCGGGGGTCATCAATATTGTGCTGAAAAAGGAAAACACCCAAGGCTTTAATGGCTCCTTTGAAGTCATTGCCGGCACGCCGACGAATCTGGGTCTCGCCGCCAACCTCAACTACCGGCGAAACAGGATCAACTGGTTTATCAACTACGGCGTTGCCCACCGCCGCCTGCCTTTCAACAGTACCCTCTATCAGGAAGTGTACACGGCAGCAGGAACCCAAATCCTGAAGCAAGAAAATGATGGGGTGGTAGAAAGCCTCAACAACAATGTGCGGGCAGGGCTGGATTATTTCTTCAATGAAAACAGCATCCTGACCGGATCCTATATGTTGCGCAGAAGCGACGCCCACCGCATATTGGATATCCAATACAATGACTACCTGAATAGCGAGAATAACATGCTGAGCTATACCCAGCGAAGACAGGTGGAGGATGAAAAGGAACCCAATTCAGAAGCGAACCTGACTTACAAGAGGAGCTTCGGGCAAAGGGGACATGAGCTTTCAGCCGGTATAACCTATCTCGACTATTGGGAAAATTCCGATCAGTTGTACACCCAGTACACCTTCCTTCCTGATGGCACAGAGCAGCCTTCTCAAGACGTTGTACAGACCTCCGTCAATGACGAATTTGAAAGACAGTGGCTCTTCCAACTGGATTATACCAAACCTATCGGCAGTGAGGGCAACCTGGAAGCTGGGATCAGAAGCAGCTTCCGGAACATGGAAAACGACTTTAACGTAAGTGAAGAAACTGAAACCGGGGAATTTGTCGCCCTCCCCGGAATGGATGATATTTTTCTTTATCAGGAAAATATCCACGCCGTGTATGGTATCCTCGGCAACAAGACCAACAAGTTTTCTTATCAGGCGGGACTAAGGGCGGAAATCACCGATGTAGAAACCACCTTGGTCAGGGCAAACGAAACCAATCCGCGCGATTATTTGAATCTCTTTCCCAGTGCCCATGTCACCTACACCATCGACCCGGACAATTCTTTCCAAATCAGCTATAGCCGAAGAGTAAGAAGGCCGTTTTACAATGACTTGAGTCCTTTTGTGACTTTCTCTGATTCGAGGAACTTCTTCAGCGGCAACCCGGATCTGGAGCCGGAGTTTACGAATTCCTACGAAATGGGACATATCAAATATTTTGACAAGGCATCCTTATTTTCAAGTGTGTACTATCGCAGCACGACAGACAAAATTGACCGGATCAGAACGGTAGATGAGGAAGGCAACTCGCGAACCATTGCCCAAAACTTATTGTCTGAAAAATCCATGGGCTTGGAATTCACGGGAGATTATACGCCTACCGACTGGTGGAAAATGGACTTGAATGTTAACCTCTTTCACGCCAATATCGACGGCAGCAATATCATGGACGACTATACGGCCAAAACCTTTAGCTGGTTTGCCCGGTACAGTTCCCGGTTCAGCTTCGCCAATGGGCTGGAGATACAGGTAAGGGGCAATTATGAAGCGCGTCAGA
>CAZHZP010000366.1:0-2592 GCA_964537165.1 uncultured Roseivirgaceae bacterium
ATTTTCTTAATTTCATCCCAAATATAAAGTTAAAATTAATTAAATGCGCCTTAAGAACATCAGTTTGAACTATGGGATGAAGATTTTCAAAGCACTTTCTGAAGAACCAAGGGTCCGAATCATCCACCTGCTGATCAACAACAAAGAACTGAGTATTTCCGATTTAGAACATATACTGGATTTTACCCAGACCAAGACAAGCAGACATCTTGGCTATCTGAAAAATGCCGGACTCGTCGGCAGTCGGCGGGTCGATCAGTGGATGTTTTATTATATCCTGGATGAAGCCATTGAAATCATCAACCAGATCTTTAAGTTTATACAAAAAGATCCCAACCTCATCCGTGACCAGGAAGTATATACTATCCTGTATTCCAACCGGGAACTGGCGATCAACAAAATTCAGAACAACCTTTACCGAAAATAAATTGAGCAGCTACCGTCATCTTTTTTTTGATCTGGACCACACCCTTTGGGACTATGAACGGAATGTCCAGGAATCTTTAACCGAACTCTTCGAACTCTATCGCCTCCCAGACCTGGGCATCAACACTTTGGAGGACTTTCACGGCGCCTTCAATGTGATCAACGGCAACCTGTGGAGCCTTTACAATCTGGGAAAAATAGACAAAGCCAACCTCAGAAAAGAAAGGTTCAAGAGAATATTTGAACACCTGGGCACCGATGGTTCAGGTGTCCCCTTAGACATGGAAGAGGAGTTTATGCGACGAACTTCGTCGAAACCACACCTATTTCCGCACTCGAAAGAAACTTTGGCTTATCTGAAGCAAAAATATGAACTCCATATCATTACCAATGGTTTTAATGAAAGCCAGGCAATGAAAATGAGCGCTTCAGGTCTGACTTCCTATTTCCAGTTGATCATCACATCTGAGACAATGGGACACCGAAAGCCTGACAAGAGGATCTTTCAATACGCGGTGGAGAAGCTGGACAGTGATCCTGAAGCATGCCTGATGATCGGAGACAACCCTGATTCAGACATCCTGGGCGCAAGAAATGCCGGCATTGACCAGGTGCTATTCAACCCTCTTGGTATTCCTTGCCCATTGGAGCCCACGTACACCATTGGTTGCCTCAGCGAACTGAGGAGCTTCCTTTAACCCCGGCCTGCGCGCCACTGCCAATATGCCCATTATATCCATTTTAGTTAAAAAAATTAAAATCGATACTTATGCTTAAAGGTTTTTTTAAAGTACCTGAACAAAAAAACGAACCCGTAAAAAATTATGCTCCAGGATCTCCCGAAAGGAAAGCCTTGCAACTTGCCTTGGCTGAAGCGCGCGAGAAGCAGGAGGACATTCCCATGTATATTGGCGGTGAAAAAATTTTTACGGATAAAAAGATGGCGATCCGCCCCCCCCATGACCATCAGCATATTTTAGGATATTTTCATGAAGGAGACTCCTCCCACGTAGAGCAGGCCATCAATGCCGCCCTGGGAGCGAAAGAAGCTTGGGAAAACCTTTCATGGGAACACCGTGCCTCCATTTTTTTGAAAGCTGCCGATTTGATAGCCGGCCCCTATAGGGCGAAAATCAATGCATCCACCATGCTGGGCCAATCTAAGAATGCCTACCAAGCAGAAATCGACGCTGCTTGTGAATTGATCGATTTCTTGCGGTTCAATGTCCACTTTATGACAGAGATCTACGCCCAGCAGCCACCCGTCGCGGGGGAGGCGATCTGGAACAGGACAGAACAGCGGCCGCTAGAAGGTTTTGTCTTTGCCCTGACGCCATTCAACTTTACCGCCATCTCGGGAAACCTTCCGGCAGCTCCTGCGCTCATGGGCAATACCGTGGTATGGAAGCCCGCTTTCACCCAGATTTATGCTGCCCGGGTTATCATGGAAATTTTCCAGGAAGCAGGCTTGCCTGATGGTGTGATCAACCTAATATATGTGGATGGGCCAGTGGCCGGTGACATCATCTTCCAGCATCCGGACTTTGCGGGTATCCATTTCACCGGATCCACCGCCGTGTTTCAAACCATCTGGAAAACCATCGGCGAAAACATCCATCGCTACAAATCCTACCCCAGGATCGTGGGGGAAACCGGTGGCAAAGATTTTCTGATCGCCCATAAATCCGCCCATGCCAAACAAGTAGCTACAGCACTTATGCGGGGAGCCTTCGAATACCAAGGCCAAAAATGCTCGGCTGCCTCACGGGCCTACATCCCCTCCAACCTTTGGGAGGATGTCAAAAAACATCTATTAGAAGACCTTCGAGCGGTCAAAATGGGGGGAGTGGAAGACTTCTCTAATTTCGTCAACGCCGTAATCGATGAAAAATCCTTCGATAAGATTGCAGGATATATCGACCGTGCCAAATCGGCAGCCAACGTAGAGATCGTCGCGGGCGGGAATTATGATAAATCCGTGGGGTATTTTATTGAACCGACTGTGCTTTTGGTGCAGGATCCCATGTACGCCACCATGCAGGAGGAGATCTTCGGCCCCGTACTGACAGTTTATGTTTATCATGAAGATCATTTTGATACCGCATTGGAATTGGTGGACCAGACTTCCCCTTATGCCCTTACGGGCGCTATCTTCTCCCAAGACCG
>CAZHZP010000367.1:0-2586 GCA_964537165.1 uncultured Roseivirgaceae bacterium
ATAATATCTATGCCATCGGAGACGTGGTCAAAGGTGCTATGTTGGCCCATAAGGCTGAGGAAGAAGGCGTGTTGGTAGTAGAACAGCTGGCCGGGCAAAAGCCCCATATCAATTACTTGCTGATCCCCGGGGTGGTGTACACCTGGCCGGAAGTGGCGTCGGTAGGTTATACCGAAGAACAGCTGAAGGAAAAAGGGATCTCTTATAAAACAGGTAAATTTCCCTTTATGGCTTCAGGCCGTGCCAGGGCTTCTGGGGATACGGATGGTCTGGTAAAGGTCCTTGCCGATCAAAAAACAGATGAGATTCTGGGTGTCCATATGATCGGGCCCCGGACTGCGGATATGATTGCCGAAGCGGTGGTGGCGATGGAATATAGGGCTTCGGCAGAAGATATCGCCAGAATGTCCCATGCCCATCCAACCTATACTGAAGCCTTTAAGGAAGCTTGTCTGGCAGCGACGGGAAATAGGGCTTTACATTCTTAGTATTATTAAGATGTGAGGCATAAAACGCAAGACACAAGAAAAAAAAGACTGCCGTCGGATCATCCGGCGACAGTCTTTTTTTTCGTCTAGCAAAGAGCGGCAGTTCGGATATTATTGCTTTCCGAATTCAATGGAGGAGGCGATATTGTTTCTGATGACATTGTAGATCGAGCCGTTAGCATCAGCATTATTAGGGCCGATTTCAATGGTGCCGTCCTTATCAAAGTCCGTGGCATTGGTGAAATTCACATTGGCCAGGATTTTATCCAGATTGAACTCAAGAAGGAATGCGGCAGTGCCTGAAATCTCATAACCTGCGGAAGATTTGGCGGGAACAGACACGACATCTTCGCTTTCTAACCAGATAAGAACCGGTTTTTCATCCACCTTGCCGGCTAAGACCAAGGATTTTTCGGTAGGTCCGTAGGTGTCGTTAGCTATTTTACTGAGATTAAAAGTAATCTCATTATAGATGCCACTAGGAGTCTCTCCAGTTCCGACGGGAATGCGTTGAATCTCGCCGGCATTCGTAAGGATCAGTTGTTTAGTGGCAGCGGCGGACCTCGCAAGCGGAGAATCGGTATTCGGCTTTAAAGTGCCATTTTCAAGGGTCACGCCGGCATCCACTGCGTCGTGGTGTAAAAACATCATCTCCACATTCCTTAGGCCCACGCTAAAATGTTCCACAGTAAAATCGCCGATGGTAATGGGGGCGGTACCCGCATTGGAAATTGCTGTTGCCTGTATCTCTGCCCTCGTAAAGCCGTGTCTCGGCATATCATCGTCTGTACAGGCCATCATGGTAGCCATCATCCCGAGGGGCAACAAAGCCTGGGAAAGTCTTTTAAATGAATTTCTCATAAACAAATTTGTAGATTATAAACTTTTTCCCTCCTTCCCAAATTGTATGCCAGAAGGGGTGTAACTTTGCAGATGAACACAACGAATATTAACCGGCTGAGCCACTGCATTGTCGTCCGTTTTGAGAGGGCTCCAGGCCTGACATCTTTTCCTAACTTAATGTCACCGGTTGAAAAAGCGCCTACAATCTTGTATCATTTTACATCAAGATCCGTATAGGCATTAGTTAGAATTTTCAGATGTTAGTCCTCCCAAACCCGGAATAGCTTATCCCGTCTTACTTTACGTAAATAACATGTTTTTAAAAAAGATTTCTTTACTGTTCGTTTTATGGACTACTTTCAGCGTTGCCTATGGCCAGGAGCGATTTACCATCAGCGGTAATATTACGGATGGGGATAACGGCGAAGGGCTGATAGGTGCCACCGTGCTGGTCAAGGAATTAAACACAGGAGGGGTCACCAACGAATACGGCTTCTACTCCGTGACCCTGCCAGCAGGCCAGTATACCCTTGTCATCAGTTATGTGGGCTATGAAAGTCTGACGCAGGAAATTTCCCTTGACCGAAACCTCAGGCTCAACCTCGAACTTGCTTCCCAATCCAGCAGTCTGGAGGAAGTGGTGGTCACCAGTGAACGCCCGGATGCCAACGTCCGATCAACCTCTATTGGCGTAAACAGGTTGGATGTACGGGAAATAGAACTAGTTCCTGTCGTTTTCGGAGAAAGGGATGTTATCAAGACCATCCAGTTGCTACCCGGGATCAAATCCAACGAAGGCGGAGGCGGTTTTTTTGTCAGAGGGGGAAGTGCTGATCAGAACCTGATCATGTTGGACGAGGCGCCGGTATATAATGCTTCGCACTTGCTGGGCTTCTTTTCTGTTTTCAATTCCGATGCTATCAAAGATCTTTCCATCTACAAAGGCCATATCCCGGCAGAATATGGGGGCAGGGCTTCCTCTGTTCTGGACATCAGGATGAAGGATGGCAACTCCAAGAAATTCAACGCTTCAGGCGGTATTGGGCTGATTTCTTCCAGGCTCGCGGTTGAGGCCCCCATCGTCAAGGACAAAGGGTCATTTATCCTGTCGGGAAGAAGGACGTATGCTGATTTATTCTTGAAGCTCTCCAGCAATGAGGACCTGTCCAACTCTATTTTGTATTTCTACGACCTAAATGCCAAAGCGAATTATCAATTAGATCCCAATAATAGGATTTACCTATCGGGCTATTTT
>CAZHZP010000368.1:0-2583 GCA_964537165.1 uncultured Roseivirgaceae bacterium
CAAATACTGTTGATGTTACTAAACTACATCCTCTCCATGCAGGAAATTGCACGCCTGAAAAATAACAGTAATATTTTTATGATTAGTTTCCGCAGAGGAGAAGTCGCAGCCTTCGGCGGAAGCGGATCCGAGAGAAACGAAGCCTCGGCCGTTTACCATTGCTGTGACACAAAAAAGGAGGAGTTTGAGGAAAGTCCCCAACTGGCGGAATCCCTAGGCAAGTTTGTCGGGAGCTAAAACGACAGAAAACAGTTTGCTGACAAACAAAAGACCTTCCTTTCGGAAGGTCTTTTGTTTTTTTAAGAGCAGATCTATAAATCTGGCTAGCTCCCGTCCCCCTCAAAACCGCTTGCTCCCGCTAAATTCCATGGCTTCGCCTTTGCCGAATCCATAGCTCAGCCCAAAGGTGACAAAGCGGCCTCTTTGGCGGAAATCATGTTGGTAGAAATCGGGATTGAGCGCCTCGCTTTCGGATATCCTTGAAGCAAACAGGTCCCTTACGCTCAGGTTCGCAATCACTTTTCCCTTGATGATTTTCTTACGGAGGCCTATATCAGTCGTCGCATAGCCGCTGATCTTCCGCTGAAAGGTCTGATAAGGCGATCGGTAATCTCCCACCAGCTCCAGGGAGAAATCCGCCGGCAGTTCCAATTTGTTGGTCAGGCGTCCCGTCCATTGGTCCGATTCAAAACCAAAAGGCGTGGATTCATAGGTGCCCGATCGGTCAAAATAATTGTAGTTGAAGTCCGCATTGATCGACCACCAATTGGCAGGCGTAAGTTTACCGTTCACCTCCACACCGGTCACGTTATTGGTTCCGATATTCATCGGCATGGTGACATTGACCTGGTTTTCCAGCCGCGTCACACTCTCCACCGTCTGCGTGATATAACGGTAATACAGGGAAGCGCTGAGCGAAAACAGGCTGTGGTCGAATATCCCCGTCACCTCATAGCTGTCGGTATATTCGGGCAGCAGGTCGGGATTACCCGTCGACACGCTATAGGTATTTCTGATATTGACGAAGGGGTTCAGGGCGAAGAAACTGGGTCTGGAAATCCTTCTCGAGTAGCCGCCCTGCAGGGAGAAGTTTTGGGCTACTTTGTAGGACCCATGGACGGTCGGGAATAGGCCGGTGAAATTCTGCTTATTCTCTACGCCGGTCTGCTCTAGCTTCGTTTGGACATCGGTATTTTCCATCCTCAGCCCCAGTTTCAGCCCAAAGGCTTCTCCCTCGTAAGCACCCGTGGCGTAGATCCCCAATACTTTCTGGTTGTAAAAGAAGTCGTTGGAGAAATCCGGAAGCTCCACCCAACCACCGGACTCATAATTGGCAATTGCATAATTGTTTTTCACCTCATTGATAAAGTACTGCCCCCCGGTCTCCAAAGTAAAATCCTCGCCCATGGGCCGGGTATAATCCGCCTGGAAGGTATATTCCACCTGGCTGAAATCGTTATCACTCAGCTGCTCTTCTGACTCGGCTCCCTCTCCCATAAGGGGACGGTTGACGAAGGTGGAGCTTTGGTCTTTTGCAAATGAGCTTCCTATCGCACTGATCAACAGGAAGTGGTCTTCTTCCTCCGAAAAGTCGCTTTTGTACTGCATTTCGTATTGCCATTTGGGGTTGGTGGCTTGGGTATTTTCCTGACGGAGCCAGCGGTTTTGAAGGGCGGCTTGGGTGTCGAAGGTGCTAAAATCAGCGTCCGAAAACTCTGTTTCGCGTTCGAAGGCATAGTTTCCTGACACGGTGATGACATTTCGGTCATTGAAATAATAATCCGTTCCCAAGATCAGGTTAAGAAACTCTTCGTTCTTTTCGCCGTCCCCGATTCGCCTTACTTCTTCCGAGCTGCTATAATAGCGGTTTAACGTCTCGAATTCTTCGGGCATGGTGCGTTTTCCGATCCCCACCTGGCTAAAGAGGTTGAATCTTTCGGTCCGTTTATTGACACTAAAACCCAAACTGTGGTTGTTGGGGACACCTGTATTTAGCGTCACCGATCCGTTCAAACCTGTCTTTTCTTCCTTCTTTAAGACAATATTGATAATTCCGGAAGTGCCTTCGGAATTGTACTTGGCAGATGGGTTGGTAATCACCTCCACCCGTTCGATCATATCCGCGGTGATCGTCCCCAAGGCATTGCCGCCATCGCTGGTCAGTACGGAAGGCTTCCCATTGATCAGCATCTGCACGCCGCCGGTTCCCCGCAACAAAATCTGGCCTTCTATATTCACCGTGACGGAAGGCACGTTGTTCAGCACATCCAGGGCACTTCCCCCCGTGCTGCTCAAGTCCTGTCCCACATTGAAGACCCGCTTATCCAATTGAAATTCCGTGGTGGACCTTTGGCCCTGCACGACCACTTCGTTCATCTGCTGGGTGTCCTCCTCCAGGGCTATGGTTCCTAGATCCACTGTGTTGTTGACTACCTCAAGATCGCCTAGTTGCCGGGTGACAAAGCCCATGAAACTGACTTCCACAGAAAAGCTTTTACTTTGGGTGGAAAGCAGCAAGGTGCCGTCGGGCTGGGTGGTGGTGCCTGCAAGCATTTCTCCCGAGGCATTATCCAGGAGCTTGAC
>CAZHZP010000369.1:0-2577 GCA_964537165.1 uncultured Roseivirgaceae bacterium
AAAAAAAGGCCGCCAAATTCAATCCGGCAGCCCTCTTTATGATCACAAAAACATTACTTTATTTCACCTCACTGGCTTTATCCAACTTCTCCATCTGCTCAGCAGATAGTTCCAAGGAAGCAGCTGCTACCAGATCGTTGACTTGGGCTTCGCTGGTGGCACTGGCGATAGGGGCGGTGATAAAGGGCTTGTGAAGCTGCCAGGCAATCGCTATTTGCGCCAAAGGAGCATCGATTTCGGCCGCCACTTCGTCCATAGCCCTTAGGATCGCCCAGCCGCGGTCGTTGAAATATTGCTTCATGCCGCCGCCACGTGGGCTTTTGCCCAAATCATCTTCACCTCTATATTTGCCGGTCAGGAAGCCGCTCGCCAAGGCATAATAAGGAATGACAGCCAAATTGTATTGTTCAATAATGGGGAGATATTCCTTCTCCAGTTTTTCCCGGTCATGCAAATTGTAGAGCGGCTGTAAACTGATATAGGCCGCGAGGTTGTTTTCCTGAGCGAACTGGTTGGATTCGGCGACCCGCTCTGCACTTAGGTTAGAAGCACCCAGGTAGCGGACTTTCCCCGCCTTTACCAGTTTGTCCAAAGCCTCCATGGTTTCTGATACGGGTGTTTCCGGATCATCGTAATGCGTCTGGTAGAGGTCAATATAATCGGTACCGAGTCTTCTCAAGGAGGCTTCCACGGCTTCTTCCACATATTTGGCGCTCAGACCTTTTCTGCCGTCGCCCATGTCACCGCCCAGTTTGGTGGCGATCACCAGGTCTTTTCTGTTTCCTCTTTCTGTCAGCCATTTACCGACAATGGTTTCCGACTCGCCACCTTTGTTGCCGGGCACCCACGTGGAATAGGTGTCGGCGGTATCGATAAAATTGATGCCGGAGTCTACCAGGGCATCCAATATCCCAAAGGACTTCTTTTCATCCAAAGTCCATCCAAAAACATTTCCTCCGAATGAAATAGGGGAAACTTGAAGGTCGGATTGACCAAATTTAACTTTTCTCATCATAGCGTATTTAAAAGGTTTATTCACACTGGCCATCAGGCGCACAGGCAGGACCACCTATGGTGTCGAGCTTGATTTTAGGATTGGCTTTTTCCCATTCAGCAAAAGACTTTTGCAGTGTCTGAAGAAAGGCCTCGGGTGGCTGGGCACCGGATACGGCATACTTGCGGTCAAACACAAAGAAAGGCACACCTCTTACGCCGATCTCCCGGGCCTCTTGGATGTCTTTTCTCACCTGGTGCGCATAGAATTCATCTGTCAGCGCCTCTGTGATATCAGTAGCAGTCAACCCGATTTTTTTGCCGAGTTCCTGCAAGACGCCGTGATTCGCAATGTCCTTTGCTTCGGTAAAATAGGCATGGAATAAGGTCTCCTCGGCCAAATCTCCCAACCCCTTGGTTTTGGCCAGCTGGATAACCCGGTGGGCGTCAAAGGTGTTAGTGACGAGGGTTTTGTCCAAGTGGTATTCCAGTCCGGCAGCTCTGGCGGTTTGGGTGACGCCTTGGGTCATGCTTTCCACCTGGGCCTGGCTCATGCCTTTGGTTTCGCTCAGGTACTGTATCGTATTTTTGGAGGTGTCCGTGGGTGTGGGAATGTCCGGATCCAGTTGGAAGCTTTTCCAAACCAGATCGATTTGGTCGCTTCCGGCAAACTGCGCCACGGCGGCTTCGTAATTTCGTTTGCCTATATAACAAAAAGGACACATGATGTCCGACCAGACTTCTACTTTGAATTTTGCAGGATTGCTCATAAGATGTTTTGGTTCGTTTGTAGGGGAGGAATGAATCCACCCCGACTCTTATTAACAATTTAAAGCCAAACAAGTTTCCCCTCAAAATGCCAGGCGCTGGCAGGGCTTCGCTTGGGGAGCAACCTTTTCCCGCTTTTGAAACAAAATAATATTCTTTTTCTCTTTCGGTAAAAATAACCTAAGTTTGTCCCGGAATCAGGTTCCCAATCACCCTCTGGTGACCGGGATTAAATGGGAATTCGGTGTAAGTCCGAAGCTGTCCCCGCAACTGTAAGCTGTTCTCTTGTAAGAGAATTTTGTCCATCCATGCCACTGTCCCGATGATCGGGGTGGGAAGGCGACAAGAAAGCGAGCCAGGAGACCTACCTTTTTCTACAAATTCAATTCAAAGCTTTCGGGTGAAGGGCTGAGATGGACCATACTATCCTCTTTTGGAAACGCTGGACTTTCTCTTATAATTCTACCTATGCTTTGGATTAAATTATTGATCGATGATTTAATT
This sequence comes from uncultured Roseivirgaceae bacterium, assembly GCA_964537165.1. GTDB lineage: Bacteria > Bacteroidota > Bacteroidia > Cytophagales > Cyclobacteriaceae > DATGMS01. Next base: position 2,266 of record CAZHZP010000369.1, read on the forward strand.
CAAAAAGCACATGTTGGGCAAGATTTTATTGTTGTGGTTTTTTTCCTGGGGAGATAGCTCCGGGCGGTTTCAGTCGGACACCATGGATCTGGAGGAGGTGGCCGTATATGCCAGTGCTTTGGAGAAATATGCCGTCGGGCAGCAGGTGATTTCCTTCGACAGACAGTTACTGAAAGACTATGCCGGGCGATCGCTTGGCGATTTGCTTCAGCAGCATTCCGGCTTGTACCTACGGCAATACGGGGAGGGCATGGTGGCTTCCCTGACGATCAGGGGGACTTCCGCGGGACATACCGCCGTTTTTTGGAACGG
>CAZHZP010000370.1:0-2563 GCA_964537165.1 uncultured Roseivirgaceae bacterium
AACCGGCAGAGTCCAAAAATGGTATCAAACCTTACTCGCAGGTGATTACTTCTGAAGCAACGTCTACAGAAGGCTTGTTTACCGTCCATGAGCTGGACAACAAGTATTTTTATGAAATTCCCGACAGCCTCTTGGGAAGAGAAATGCTCGTAGTGACGACCATTGCCAAAACCGCGGCCGGTATTGGATACGGCGGGGAGAGAACCAACACGCAAATGGTCAGATGGGACCAACATGGTGACAACATTTTGTTGAGGGTGGTATCTTATAACAATTCCGCCGCCGATTCCTTGCCCATTTATCAGGCGGTAAGAAACTCCAATCTGGAACCCGTGCTCTATAGATTTGCCATCAAGGCTTTCAAAAATGACAAGTCCCAACCGGTGATAGAAGTGACGGATCTTTTTACCAAAGACGTACCAGCAATTGGGTTGCCCAAAAGGAACAGGGACCAGTATAAAGTCAGCCGGCTCGACACCGACAGATCCCATATCGAAAGGATCAGTCCTTATCCAATAAATATCGAAGCCCGCTACTTGATGACCTATGTGGCATCCGAGCCACCTTCTAATGCGAGTACAGGCTCGATCAGCGTAGAGATGAATTCCTCCATGGTATTGCTGCCCAAGGAGCCCATGATGCAGCGGCTGGCCGACCAAAGAGTGGGCTGGTTCAGTTCCCGTACCGTGGATTATGGGCTTGATGAGCAAAAAGCTACCACCAGAACTTACCTTAACCGATGGAGACTGGAAGTAAAGGAGGAGGATGTCGAAAAATTTAAAGCCGGTGAATTGGTGGAGCCCAAAAAACAGATTGTGTACTATATTGACCCAGCTACTCCCGAGAAATGGGTGCCTTATCTTATCGCCGGTGTCGAAGATTGGAACGTGGCTTTTGAGGAGGCGGGATTCAAAAACGCCATTACCGCAAAAGAAGCTCCGAGTCCGGAAGAGGATCCCGGGTGGAGCCCTGAAGATGCTCGCTATTCGGTGATCCGGTATTTTGCTTCGGATATTCAGAATGCCTACGGCCCCCATGTGTCAGATCCGAGATCCGGAGAGATCCTGGAGTCTGATATCGGTTGGTACCACAACGTCATGAACCTGCTGAGAAACTGGTATTTCGTTCAGACAGCAGCCCTCAATCCGGAAGCCCAGGGGGTGAAGTTCAAGGATGAGGTGATGGGCGAGCTGATCCGTTTTGTGTCGGCTCACGAAGTGGGGCACACCTTAGGCCTGCCTCATAATTTTGCTTCCTCTTTCGCTTATCCTGTTGATTCGTTAAGGTCGGCTACCTTTACCAAGGAATTTGGTACGGCACCTTCTATCATGGATTATGCACGGTTTAACTATATCGCACAGCCGGAAGATGAAGGGGTAAGTCTCCATCCACAAGTCGGTCCTTATGATAAATTTGCGGTCGCCTGGGGTTATCGACCCATCCTCGATGCCAATACACCGGAGGAGGAGCAGGCTATTCTGGATCAGTGGATCGTGGAAAAAAATGGCGATCCGGTCTATCGTTATGGAAGACAGGGCAATTCTTATGACCCGAGCACGCAGAGCGAAGATTTGGGAGACAATGCGATGAAAGCGTCTGCCTACGGGATTGCCAACTTAAAGAGGATACTACCTAACCTACACGAATGGACGGCAGAGGAGGACAAGCCTTTTAAAACCTACGATGACCTGGAAGAGCTTTACGGACAGGTAGTCACGCAGTTTAACCGCTATATGGGACATGTTCGCACCAATGTAGGGGGCGTGTACGAGATCTATAGGTCCTCCGGCCAAGCTGAACCCGTATATACCCATACAGATCGTGCTGCCCAGAAAGAAGCAGTTAAGTTTTTAAATGAAGAACTATTCAAGACACCGGAATGGCTTATTGATGCGGAGATCGTCGCCAGAACACAGGATTTCGGGATGTTGGAGCGGGTGCGTTCGCTTCAGGTGACCTCGCTGAATGGCCTGTTGGATTGGGGAAGATTGGGAAGGGTGATCGAAAATGAAGCCCTGAACGGCAAAGAAGCTTACGGCATACTTGAGCTTTTCGAAGATTTGAGAAAAGGCGTCTGGACGGAGCTTCCTGGCGGACAGGCCATTGATGTGCATAGAAGAAGCCTGCAAAGAGCGCATTTGGAGCGGCTTGAGGTCTTGTTGACCAAAGATGCACCCGAAGTGCCGGCGGCTTTCAGAAGCAGGGGAGGGGTGCAGATCAACGCCGGGCAGTCTGATATCCGTCCAGTGGTGAGGGCAGAACTGAAAACCCTGCAAAGACAGATCGGCGCAGCCATTCCGAGGACTTCTGACCGGATTTCTAAGATGCATCTGGAAGATGCCTTGGAGCGGGTGAATACGGTGCTGGATCCAAAGTAAGATCTAAGATTTTAGAAAGAAGACGCAAGACCAGCGGTGTATGCTCTGGCCTAAGGTGTCAGTTGGAAATATTTTAAAAAGGGGCTTCATTATTGGAGCCCTTTTTTTGATAGGTTCTGAGTTGAGCATATAGGGAATTAGCTTTTTACCAACCCGATCTATTATCCACCTCTTCCTCATTCTTG
>CAZHZP010000371.1:0-2563 GCA_964537165.1 uncultured Roseivirgaceae bacterium
ATCCACGGGAGATTTATGCCAAAAAGCTCATGGAAAAAGGGGATATAGATGCAGAAATAGCCAAACAGCTTGACCAGGAATTCCGGCAGCTCCTCCAGGATCGGCTAAACCTCGTCAAAGAAAAGCCCCTGCCCTATCAGTTCACAAAATTTGAGCAGGAATGGAAATCTTTGCGATGGGCAGAGCCTGAAGATTTTGAACAATCTCCTGACACAGGAATCACAGAAGAAAACGTGGCAAAAGTAGCGGAATCCCTGACCCACTTACCCAAAGGCTTCAAACCGCTCAAACAGATTGAGGTTCAGATAAAACAGCGGAAGGACATGTTCTTCAATTCAAAGAGCCTCAACTGGGCAGCCGCTGAACTGCTTGCCTACGGCTCGCTCTTGTTGGATGGCAAGACGGTTCGGATCACGGGCCAGGATTGCCAGCGGGGGACATTCTCCCACCGGCATGCCGTTCTTCACGATGCCAGCACCAACAAACCCTACATTTCTTTACAGCATTTAAAGGACAGCAAGGGTCAGTTTTACATTTATAATTCACTTCTATCCGAGTATGCGGTGTTGGGCTTTGAGTATGGCTATGCCATGGCCAATCCCCATGCGCTATGTGTATGGGAGGCGCAATTCGGGGATTTTGCCAACGGTGCCCAAACCATGATTGACCAGTTCATCTCTTCTGCGGAGTCCAAATGGCAAAGAATGAACGGTCTGGTGATGCTTCTTCCGCACGGCTACGAGGGTCAGGGTCCGGAACACTCCAACGCCAGGCCGGAGAGGTTTCTGCAACTCTCGGCGGAATACAATATGGTAGTGGCTAACATCACTGAACCTTCCAATTTCTTCCACCTATTGCGAAGGCAGTTGACCTGGGAATTTAGAAAACCCTGCGTGGTCATGTCTCCTAAGTCTTTATTAAGACATCCGAAGGTGGTCTCGCCCTTGGAGGAATTTACTAGTGGCAGATTCAGAGAACTGATCCTCGACGATGAGGTAGATCCCAAGAAAGTCACGCGGGTGCTTTTATGTTCCGGTAAAATCTATTATGACCTGGCTGATGCGCGGGAAAAAGAAAAAATTCAGGATGTAGCCATATTCAGGGTGGAGCAACTCCACCCGTTGCCCAAAAACAAAATCATCGAAGCGTTGAAAACTTTTAAGGATGCGGAGATCATTTGGGTACAGGAAGAACCTGAAAATATGGGATATTGGACATATATTGTCAGGATGTTGTACAAGTACCTGAAAATGGATGTCATCGCACGAAAACACAGCGCTTCGCCTGCTACCGGTTATATGAAAGTCCACATAGAAGAGCAGAAAGCGATTGTGTCCAAAGCCCTGAGGATCAAATAAATGCTCCCATTCTTGCTTTCACGGGAAAAAATGGGTTTAATTTTATTATTTTATAAATGTGAAATTAGCCCGGGCTTTGGCTTGGGGATAAAATGAAAAACATGAGCATAGAAATTAAAATCCCAACTGTCGGGGAATCAATCACCGAAGTCACTATCGGTCAATGGTTTAAGAATGACGGTGATTTTGTCGAAATGGATGAAGTCATCTGTGAATTGGAATCCGACAAGGCCACTTTTGAGTTGACTGCGGAGGTATCGGGTGTGTTGCGTACCCATGCCGAAGAAGGTGACAGCGTTGAAGTAGGCGCAGTAGTTTGCACCATTGACCCCGAGGGCGAACCAGAGGAGGCGTCCCCCGACAAAGCGGCCGATGCGTCAAGTGAAAAGCCGGAAAATGAAGAAAAACCCGTGGCTGATTCCACCAAAAGTACTGGCCCCGCTGAGGTAAAGGAAATGATCGTCCCCACGGTGGGAGAATCCATAACCGAAGTTACGCTGGCCACCTGGATTAAAGAGGACGGCGATTTTGTAACAGTTGATGAGATCATTGCTGAGGTAGATTCGGACAAAGCGACCTTTGAGCTGCCTGCTGAAGCCAACGGGATACTAAGACATGTGGCCAAGGAAGGTGATACCTTGGAAATAGGCGGATTGATCTGTAAGATTGAGGTGACCGATGAAGGCGGTTCGGGTTCTTCTTCCAAAGAAAGTGCCGATGCCCAATCATCATCCAGTTCCTCCGCATCTGATAAAACCAGCTATGCTACGGGACATGCATCCCCTGCAGCCGCCAAGATATTGGCTGAAAAAGGAATAGATCCCTCATCCGTTAAAGGGACCGGCAAAGACGGCAGGATTACCAAAGAAGATGCCGAAAATGCCAAAAAAGAGGATAAACCGGCTGCCCAGCCTGCTGCGAGACCAGCAGCCAAAGAGGAAGCAAAAGAAGCTCAAGCGCCCAAAGTGGCTGGCTCTCGGGAGACCCGAAGGGAAAGGATGTCCTCTCTACGACGGACAGTCGCCAGGCGCCTGGTCACGGTAAAAAATGAGACGGCGATGCTGACCACTTTTAATGAAGCGAATATGCAGCCGATCATGGATCTCCGTAAAAAATATAAAGAGCTCTTTAAAGAAAAATACGACACCAGCCTCGGCTTTATGTCCTTTTTTGCCAAGGCATCCAGTATGGCCCTGAGCGAATGG
>CAZHZP010000372.1:0-2560 GCA_964537165.1 uncultured Roseivirgaceae bacterium
CAGGAACTGGCGGAGGATCGTCTGGATTTCAAAGAAGGTTCGGAACCTCTGGCTATTCTGGATACGATAAGAAATGATGATCCCGACAATTATCAAAAACTGGTGGAAGGACCCTGGGTGGTGTACAGAGAGGGCTACTATTACCTCTTTTACTCTGGCGACAACTGCTGTGGGCAAAATGCCCACTATGCCCTGATGGTGGCCCGCTCAAAATCGCCTACAGAACCCTTTGAAACTTTGGCAGAATCCACGGGGGCAGCTAATAGCGTGATCATGGAGCGTCATGGCCAGTGGATTGCCATCGGTCACAATTCGCTTATTCACGACGAGGCGGGACAGGATTGGGTGGCCTATCACGGAATCGATACCTTAAACCGTGCCAAAGGACGGGTAATGCTGATGGACAAAATTATATGGGAAGATGGTTGGCCTGTAGTTCAAGTGGAAGAAATAAATTGACGATAAAATGAAGAAGTTTCAACTTTTAATTATGATCATGGCTCTGGGTTGGGGCTGGAATGGATGTGCGTCAAAAACCGACGATAATCAGGCAGTACAGGAAGAGGTATCGAATGAAAAAACCTTTACCAACCCCATAGCCGATGGGGCGGACCCCTGGGTATTCAAGAAAGACGGCCTCTACTATTATTGTGGCTCGGGCAACGGGGGGATCTATGTGTCCAGATCCGAAAAAATGACTGATCCCGGCGAACGGATCACCGTTTGGAAAGCACCTGAAGAAGGCTGGAACAGGACCAATATCTGGGCGCCGGAACTCCATTTTATAGAAGGGAAATGGTACATCTACTACACCGCGGGCGAAGCTGGCCCTCCTTTCATCCATCAGCGTTCAGGGGTATTGGAATCCGTTTCTGATGATCCCTTTGGCGAATATGAGGACAAGGGAATGCTCTATACCGGTGACAATATCAACGATCCTGCTTCAGTCAAATGGGCCATCGACCTGACTCCTGTGGTGATCAACGGCCAGCGCTATGCCATCTGGTCGGGCTGGATCGACAATGCCGACACCGACAAAACCGAACAGCATCTGTATATCGCCACCATGGAAAATCCCTACACCATCAACAGCAACCGGGTGAAAATCTCCTCTCCTGAGGAAGAATGGGAAACGGGCGGCCCTCTCAACCTGAACGAAGGCGCGCAGATCCTGCGAAAAGACAACAAACTCCATGTGATCTATTCCACCCGCGAGTCCTGGATGGTGGAATACCGCTTAGGTCAACTGACTTTAAACGACACCTTACAAGACCCCATGAATCCCGATAACTGGATCAAAAAGGGACCCGTTTTCCAAGGGACAGAAGAGGTCTTGGGTGCCGGGCATGCCAGCTTTACCACCTCACCCGATGGCACGGAAGACTGGATATTTTACCATTCTAAAAAAACAACGGAACCCGGATGGGATCGGGATATCCGCCTGCAAAAATTCACCTGGGATGAGAATGGGTCCCCCGATTTCGGCACGCCGGTTCCTGCCGGTACGCCGCTAACCGTGCCTTCTGGGGAAAGATAATTTGTTGAAGATGGAAGGAAAAATGGACCGTTCTATTCATACCTATGAATTGCCCGAGGGCGCATTGCACCAGGATTTTCAGGTGTTTGAAGTCAAGGGTGCGGAAATCAATAACCGGAATTATCCCCACAAAACCGACCGTCCCCACCGGCATTCCTACTACGAAATCTGTGTGTTTATCAACGGCTCCGGTCGGCATGAAATTGACTTTCATACCCATCCCATCCATTCCAATAGCGTCCATTTTGTCTCGCCGGGGCAGGTGCACCTCATTTCCCGGGAAAAGGACTATCATGGCTACCTGATCGTGTTTTCTAAGGAGTTCTACGCCCTGGGCATGTTTCAGCAGGATTTACACGACAATTTCCCCTTTTTCAACAACTACCACATCCACCCCTTGCTCAACATGGATGCCAAGGGGTTCGGTGAACTGCTGCAGCTCATCGACATGATCAGAAGGGAAAACAGGAGCCGTTCCAAGATCAATACCGAAATCCTGCGCTCCTATTTGCAGATTTTCCTGTTGAAATGTAAGCAGTATTATGTGGAGCAATTTGCCGACAAGGCTAAAATGCAGGATCCCCATTATGCCCAGGTGCAGCAGTTTCAGACACTAGTCGAAAACCATTTTATGGAATACCACCTGGTGCAGGATTATGCGGAGATGATGGCCATTTCTCCCGCAGTGCTTAATAAATATGTTAAAAAAATCACCGGTAGAACCGCTTTGGAGATCATTATGGACCGACTGGTGCTGCAGGCTAAGCGCCTGCTGATCTACACTGACCTGTCGAATAAGGAGATCGCTTTCCGGTTGAAGTACAACGACCCGTCCTATTTTACCCGGATGTTTAAAGGAAAAACAAACAGGAGTCCCTCTGCTTTCAGGAAGGAAATGAATGAAAAGTACCAGTTTTAATTTTATATATGCCTTTTATACAGCCATAGATAAAGTTAGGTTTGGAATTGATTCATAAAATTGAATTTTATCATTAACCCAAATGAAAAATGATCCAAATTGAT
>CAZHZP010000373.1:0-2556 GCA_964537165.1 uncultured Roseivirgaceae bacterium
CATTGACCTTACATTAAAGGGCGAGAATATTGATTTGAGTATGCTGACGGAAATAGAGTTTGGTTTAGATGATTTGATGCTGCCCTATAAATTCGATGTTTCCATATATCACAGAATCACCAATGCTGACTTTCTTGACCATATCCACAGGGTGGGGAAGAAAATCTACCAAAGAAAGCAGGAAGGCCATCCTATAGTATAGTTCTTTTTCCTTTAAAAATCGTGTGTAATAAAGTTTTATCTTGCTACAATATTTACCATATATTGTGGAAATGAAAAAAAGGCGACCAATGAACCTGGCTAGCCTCTTCCGTTTTCCATCTCCCAGTTTCGGTCTTTTGACTTCCTACTTATGATCAACCCGGCCATGAAATTTGCTGTTCTCGGAGCTGTTTTTTCCCTAATATCACTAAGCGTACCCGTTGAGGCACAGGATCACCTCAAGACAAACCGGGTTCCTTTTCTGCAACAGAGTAGCGCCTGGGCGGATTCTGTTTTCAATACGCTGAGTCCGGAGGAGCGGATCGCCCAGCTAATCATGATTCCGGTTTATTCCAATAAAGACCGGATCCATGAAGATTCTATCAGCCGTTTGGTCACAGAGTACAAGGTAGGCGGCTTGATTTATTTCCAAGGTGGTCCGGTTCGGCAGGCTCTGATGACCAACCGGTTTCAACAGGAAGCTAAAGTGCCCTTGATGGTATCCATCGACGCCGAGTGGGGCTTGGGCATGCGACTGGACAGTACCATCAAGTTTCCCTACCAAATGGCGCTCGGCGGGATTGAAGATGAGTCTTTGATCTACGAAATGGGAGCAGAAATTGCCCGGCAAAGCAAGCGTTTGGGCATTCAGGTTAACTTTGCACCGGTAGTGGATATCAACAACAATCCCAATAATCCCGTGATCGGCTTCCGTTCTTTTGGGGAAGATAAGCACAATGTTACTTCCAAAGCTCTGGCCTATATGAAAGGCATGCAGGTGCAAAACGTACTGGCGAGTGGGAAGCATTTTCCCGGCCACGGAGATACGGAGGTGGATTCCCATTATGGTTTACCGGTGATTAATTTTTCCCGCCATCGATTGGATGAATTGGAATTATATCCCTTCAGGGAATTAATGAAGGAAGGTTTGGGTAGTATCATGGTGGCGCATATGAGCATTCCCGCCTTGGACAGTGTGGAAAATCAGGCGTCTACCCTCTCCAAAGCCATTGTCACAGACCTGCTGAAGGAGGAGATGGACTATGAGGGATTGGTTTTTACTGATGCTTTAAACATGCAGGCGGTGGCCGCACAATATCCGCCGGGCATTGTGGACGTGAAAGCTTTGTTGGCCGGAAATGACATGCTGCTCAATACCATGGATGTAAAAACCACGATTGAGGAGGTAAAGAAGGCCATCCAAAACGGGGAAATTACCCAAGAGGAAATCGATCAACGGGTCAAGAAAGTACTGGCTGCCAAAGCTTGGATGGGACTGGGTCAATGGAAGCCCATCCACACCGAAGGCTTGGTGGAGGATTTAAATCGTTCAGCAGCCCAACACCTAAACCGGAAATTGGTGGAGGCTTCCATGACGCTGTTGCGCAATCAAGGCGATATCCTGCCCATCAGGGACTTGTCTCCGGGGAAGCTGGCCTTTTTGGCAATAGGGGCTGAATCGGAAACAGATTTTCAGCGGGCTTTATCCCGTTATGTGGAGGCGGATCAGTTTTTTGCCCCTGCGGCGATGGATCTCAATGAAATGGCGCAGCTTTTAGAAGAACTAAAAGGTTATGAACAGGTGATTGTGGGCGTGCATAATCTGGGCTTAAAAGCCAGTGTCAGAAATTTTGGCATTACCCCGGAAATGAATCTTTTTCTTAAACAGCTTATTAACCAGGTGCCGACGGCGGTCACGGTCTTTGGCAATGTGTACAGCCTGGCGAAATTCGACGGACTGGCCCGGGCCCATGGCGTGCTGGCGGCTTATCAGGAGTCGGCGTTGACACAGGATGTAGCTGCCCAGATAATTTTTGGCGGTGTGGGGGCGAAAGGTAAGCTGCCCGTGACAGTATCTGCAGACTTTAAGATAGGCGATGGGGTAAAGACCGAAGGCGGTTTCCGTCTGGCTTATACCGAACCCGAAGGAGTCGGGATTCCAGGCAAGCAATTAAATGGAATCGCTGAAATCGTAGAAAAAGCCATCGCCGCGGAGGCCATTCCGGGAGCACAAGTGCTTGTTGTCAAGGATGGAAAGGTCTTTTATCAGCGCTCATTTGGCTACCATAGCTATGACAGCCTGGTTCCGGTCAAGAACACGGATATCTATGATATGGCCTCCATCACCAAAATCAGCACCGCACTGGCGGCATTGATGAAACTGAAAGGGGAAGGGAAGTTTGATGAGAACCAGACCTTGGGCACTTATCTGCCGATGGCCCGGGGAACAAACAAGGAAAACCTGGTGTACAAAGACATCTTGACCCATCAGGCCAGACTGAAATCCTGGATATCGTTTTGGCAGGCCACCAAGCGTAAAAACGGCTCCTTCCGCTGGTTTACCATGAAGAGCGA
>CAZHZP010000374.1:0-2522 GCA_964537165.1 uncultured Roseivirgaceae bacterium
ATAAAATGAATTTGAAAACATACGCTCCCAACAGATTTACCGGCAATTGTTCAACCAACTTTAAAAGGAAAAACATACGTTTTTGAATTTAGGAATTACGATTTAGGATTTAGGATTGGTTTGAAATCTTAAACCATACAGTTTACGATGTTTATGATTTTGAATACAGCCTCAAACTTAGGGAAAATAAACAATCGCTGAGCAATCGGGTGGAAACCATGCATGGCTATTTAACTGATCCGGCCACTTCTTTATGGCGGGTCGAAGCATATGAAGGAAAGCAGATCGGCGCCCAGGCTTATCTGGGTGGCGTAGTGGGATCTGATAAGGATGCCATGAAAAATGCCGATTACGGAGCCATGTGGATGCTGGCGCATGCCACGGGCGATCCGCAGCTTAAAAATGATATTCTTCCCTACGCATTGAACTTCAAGCTCGCCCAGCAACAGGTGGAACCTGGGTTTTTTCAGGGGGCCGCCATCGGACAGTATTATCTCTCTAAATCAGAACGGTTCGTGGAGGAATGGGGGGACATGGTCGAACCCATTGCGCTCACCTATTACATTATGCTGGACATCGGCAATATCCTTTTGTTCGAAAAGGGTAATGAGGAACTGAAAGAAAGGTTGAGGCTGGGTGCCGAACGTTTACTGGACTGGCAAAAGCCGGATGGCAGTTGGGCGGTGGCCTATGATCGGCAAGGGGAAGAACTGTTTCCGGAATTAAAGGATTACAGGGCAACCTTTTACGGCTTGTTGGTCGCCTACCGAATGTTAGAAGACCAAGAATACCTAGAAGCTGCCATTAAAGGGGCGGATTGGTATTTAGAAAACGGAGTAGCCAAAGGATGTTTCCTCGGCGTGTGCGGTGATGTCCGGTATGTTCCCGACTTTGCGACTGCCCAAACTGCCCAAGCCTATCTGGATCTTTATGATATCACGGGGACGGATAAATACAAAGAAGCTGCGATTCAAGCGGCAAAAATCTACACCACGCATATTTATACCCACCCGATCGCAACGAAAGAAGACAAAACCGTTAAAGGCACGCCGCTCCAGGACTGGGAAATTTCACAGGCTGGATTAAGTTTTGAACACGGCGGCACCATAGGTTCGGCCAACGGGCACGGCCCCATTTTATTGGCCAGCCATGCGGGCATGTTTATCAGGATGCATGCTTTGACTGGAGAACGGATTTTTGCTGATATGGCGCGATCGGCCGCCATTGGCCGGGATGCTTTTGTAAACAAAGACACCGGTGTTGCTTCTTATTACTGGCGGAATATGGATGCAGGCTCTGGCCCTTTCCCCCACCATGCCTGGTGGCAGATCGGCTGGATCACGGATTATCTGATGGCTGAAGCAGAATTACGGTCGGACGGAAAAATCACTTTCCCCCGAGGCTTTATTACTCCTAAAGTAGGGCCTCATCAAAGCTATGGCTTTAAACCCGGTGAGGTCTTTGGCAAAGAAGCCAACTTAAAAATAGTACCGGGAGGAATCAACGTCAATAACCCTTCTTTGGAACATGTTGTCGCTCAAACAGAAAAAGAAGGTTCGCTCTTGATCGTACTTCTAAACCAGCATCATGAGCAACAAAACGGCACGATTCGACTGGACCTTCAGAGGTTCAACCGTGGTAAGTCGCCTTCCACAGTAAGGGTTTTGGACCAGGAGGGGAAAGTCTTGCAGAATTTATCCGTTAATCAGGATTGGCGTGTATCGGTATCGCCCTTTGGATTGGCAGTTTTGGAGTTGGTTTTTTGAATAACATGAGGTATAAAAAAGAAGAATTTAGTAGAAAAGCTAGACCGCTAAGGCTCATGTGGCTAATGACTGCTTTGATTGTCCTTATCAGCTGTCAGGAAGATAGAGAAGCTACCCAGATAGTTTTTGGAAATGACAATTACACGGTGTACCTGGATAAAGACAAGGCGACATTTCAGGTGCTGGATCAAAATGGAGAAACGCTGTTAAAAGCCCATCCATCCAGCGGTATTTTATTATCGGAGGAAAAAGGCAGTACTTTTCGGCCTGCCAAAATCCTAGATTATACTGAAGTAAGTTCATCCTCCATTGCGGGGAAGCTTTCTCATGAGGCCGGGCAGATCGCCCACTTTGAAATGTTGTTGGGAGAGGACTTTCTCCATTTCCGGATATGGCCGGAACATCCAATGGATTCCTTGGGAATGGAAATCCGTACCGCAACCATGTCACCCGTCTATGGATTGGGCGACCATGGAGGCTATGAAGGAAAGACCAATTTATTCGGCTTTGACAAGAACCATTTTATGAATGACAAGTCGGAAAATTTCAACTGGAACCATTACCGGTTTATCTCCACCTTTGCCATCTTTCCAGCCCATCAAGTTGCCCAGGTTCTTTTTGACAAGGGCGACAAAAGAATAGCCATAAATGAGAAAGAGAACAAAATGGGTGTGAACTATTCCAACGAATTGAACGCCTACTACTTTTTTGGAGCACCTAAAGTCGTTTACAACACCTATAAACACATCAAAGAGA
>CAZHZP010000375.1:0-2503 GCA_964537165.1 uncultured Roseivirgaceae bacterium
CCATGCTGACATCCGCATCATAAGTCACCACTCCTCCGGACTGGCTTCCCCGCTTGGTGGTAACCAGGATCACGCCATTGGCGCCCCTTGCACCATAAATCGCCGTGGAGGAAGCGTCTTTCAGCACTTCAATGGAGGCAATGTCATTGGGATTAATGTAGTCAATGGGCGTACTTCCGTTGGTGAGTCCCGTGGCATTGAGGATCACCCCGTCAATCACGTAAAGAGGATTATTGGACACACTTACCGAAGTATTTCCCCTGATCCTGATATTGGCCCTACCGCCGGGACGGCCGGAGTTGACAGAGACATTGACCCCGGTCAGGCGGCCGGCTAGGGCCTGGTTCAGTGAGGCGGCCGGTCGCTCCTGTAGCACGTCGCCCTTCACTGTGGCCACTGCCCCTGTCAGGTCGGATTTCTTTTGCGATCCATATCCGATGACCACTACTTCATTGAGGTCACTCAGTGTAGGTTCAAGTAGGACTTCCATTTCGGTAATGTTGCTCTGTACGGCCACCTCTTTGCTGTCATAGCCAACAAAGCTGAATACTAACACCTCGCCCTGGGAAGCTTCAAGATTGAATACGCCATCAAGGTCGGTTACCGTCCCTCGTTGGGTACCTTTTACAAGAACCGACACCCCCGGAAGTAATTCCTGGTTATCCTGGGATTTCACCACCCCTGTTACCGACTGCTGTGCCGACACCGATAAAACTAACAGGAGGTTAAAAGCCAGGAGCCAAACCGAGCCTTTACATAAATAAGAATGATATTCTTTTTTCATCATTTTGGATTTAGTTGAATTAATTGAGGCTGAAAAACAAAACTTCAAGACCAGCTATGAGAGCTGGTAATATATTTCTAATTAATTGCAAATTTTCCAATAAGGCATCCTGCTCTATCCTGTATTTAGGAGGAAATTATCATAAAATCTCCCAAAAGGTCAAATTTATAGACTTACATGCCAGAAAGGGTCAGTGTAATCGACAGCTAGCGCGGATCAGATGACGGGCATTCTCTACGCATTTCGGGGGCGCCATGCGCCAATTGTTTTTGATTTTTCTTTTCTTTGGGCGGGGAAGTATTTCATTTCATGTTTTCATTACCGTTGAAGAACCTGTATTTATTTGCCTTTCTATCCCTTATTATCGCAGGCTGTTCGCCAAAGCTTCAGGATGAGGGTGTCTATATGTTTTCTTTTTTCAAAGGAGACGGTGAAGATGGGCTACATCTGGCCTACAGCCATGATGGCTACCGTTGGGAGGAATTGGAAAAAGATCGTTCTTTTCTTGCACCCCAGGTGGGACAGGATAAACTAATGAGGGATCCCTGCATCATCCGGGGGAAAGACGGGCGGTTTCACATGGTGTGGACCGTGAGCTGGAATGAACGGGGAATAGGCTATGCCCATTCCGATGACCTGCTTCATTGGTCGGAGCAAGCTTATATACCGGTGATGGAGCATGAGCCGGATGCACGCAACGCCTGGGCACCGGAAGTTTACTATGATGACAAAGCTGATCAATACCTGATCTTCTGGTCGAGTACCATTACCGGTAGGTACCCTGAAACCCAATCCCAAAAGGAAAACAGCTATAACCACCGCATGTACTATGTGACGACGAAGGATTTTCAGGAATTCTCTGGCACGGGACTTTTATACGAGCCCGGCTTTAATGTGATTGACGGGACAATCGTTGAAGAAGACGGAGAGTATATCATGTTCGTCAAGGACGAAACGATAGAGCCGGCGGAAAAGAATATCCGAATCACCCGGTCCAGGCAACTGCCTGAAGGTTTTGGGCCGGCGGGCGCCCCGATCACAGGAGACTATTGGGCGGAGGGGCCTACCGCTATCAAGATCGGTGAGCAATGGCTGGTATATTTTGATAAATACATGGACAAAAAGATGGGAGCTGTCGCATCACAGGACCTGGTTCATTGGGAGGACATTTCGGATCAGGTCGGCTTTCCCGAAGGCATGAGACATGGAAGCGTCTTTAAAGTGACAGAAGAGGAGTTCTTAAAGCTTAAGGGATCCATCACCATCAACCCTAATCAATAACCCAATATGGAAACCAAAACAATCGCGTTTACAATGAAACTGATCCCCGGCTTCGAGGAGGAATATGAGAAAAGACACCGGGAGATCTGGCCTGAACTCGCTGCGCTGTTAAAGGACACGGGGATCAGGGATTATTCCATCTATTTGGATAAGCAGACCTCCACGCTCTTCGCAGTGCAGACCATCACCGGGCAGGGATCTTCCCAAAGTCTGGGAAGCACGGCCCTGGTGCAAAGATGGTGGGCTTATATGGCGGACATTATGGAAACCCATCCCGACAATTCCCCTGTTTCTGTGCCTTTAAAATTGGTTTTTACGTTAGGGTGAAAAATTCCGCAGTTCGTGTGCTTTTTTCCCTTCATTTAGTGTTACCTGCCGTAAGCACTCTTATCAGCGGATCAATTATCATGAAGAAGACAAAGCATATACTTATCTTGA
>CAZHZP010000376.1:0-2503 GCA_964537165.1 uncultured Roseivirgaceae bacterium
GCAGTATTTGGTTGGGATTGATCGGTTTGATGAGATAATCCGCAATTTTCCCCCCAATGGCATCGTCCATGATGTGTTCTTCTTCGCTTTTGGTGATCATCACCACAGGCGTCTGGGGCTTGAGTATCTTTATCTGCTGCAGCGTCTCCAGGCCGGTCATTCCCGGCATCATCTCATCCAAAAAGATCACGTCAAAATTGGCTTCCTCAGCCTTTTCAATGGCATCCAAGCCACTGTTCACCGTGGTGATTTCGTAGCCTTTTTGCTCCAAAAAAATGATATGGGGCTTAAGAAGATCAATCTCGTCGTCCGCCCAAAGGATTTTGAATTTTTGCATGTTGTCCGGTTTACTAAGTCTAAATTTATAGCTATTTTTGAATTTTCCCTACCAATTAACCACAGGGCAATTGAAGAGCCAAAAAATAATAAATGATCCTGTTTATGGATTTATCTCTATTCCCAGCGAATTGATATTCTCCATTATTGATCATCCATACTTCCAGAGGTTACGCAGAATCAAACAACTAGGTTTGACCGATATGGTTTATCCCGGTGCGCTGCATACCCGTTTTCACCATGCCATCGGAGCCATGCACCTGATGAGCATCACGTTGGACCACCTGCGAAGCAAGGGGCACGAAATCAGCAATGAGGAATACGAAGCCGCTCTTTTGGCCATTTTGCTGCACGATATCGGTCACGGGCCCTTCTCTCATGCGCTGGAGGCAAGCTTGCTTTCCGGTGTGCGGCATGAGTCCCTCTCCTTATTGTTCATCCAACGACTCAACCTCCAGTTCAACAACCAGCTCGATCTGGCCATAAAGATATTTACTGGAAAATATGAAAGGAAATTTCTTCACCAACTCGTCTCCAGCCAACTGGATATAGATCGCCTGGACTACCTCCAGCGGGATTGCTTTTTTACCGGGGTCTCCGAAGGTACGATCGGTGCCGATAGGATCATCAAAATGATGAATATCAAGAACAACGCTTTGGTGGTGGAAGAAAAAGGAATCTACAGCATAGAGAATTTCCTGAGTGCCAGAAGACTGATGTACTGGCAGGTTTATCTGCATAAAACCACCGTGAGCGCAGAAAAAATGCTGATCAACCTCATTACACGAGCCAAGGATTTGAAACAATCGGGCACCAGTCTCAATGCCTCGGAGGAATTCCTGTTTTTGCTCAGCAACAATTTTACTTTATCGGATTTTAGCACCGACACCGACTTATTTGAAACCTATGCCCGTCTGGATGACTACGACCTGTGGGGAGCTATCAAGCTTTGGACCAAGCATGAGGACTATATCCTAGCCAATATTTCCAATATGCTGTTGGAAAGAAAGCTGTTTAAGATCATTCTGGTCAACCAGCCCTTTTCGGAAGAAGAACTGATGACCAAAAAACAAGAAGTAAAAGAAACCCTGTCCATACCGGAAGAAGACCTTCCTTACTTTTTCTCATCCGGCTCCATCAGCAACTATGCCTACCTCGCCAACGAGCGGATTTCGATTCTCACCAAAAACGGCCAACTGATCGATCTGGCCGAAGCCGCCGACCTGCCAAACATCAAAGCAATGAGCAAAATTGTTAAAAAACATTATGCTTGTCATGCTAAAGAACTAACTTTACGCTAACCTTTAAAAATACGACATGGAATTTACCATTAATCAGATTGCGGGACTTTTGGATGGAAAAGTGGAAGGGGATGGCTCTCAAGTCGTAAGCAGATTAGACAAAATACAGGAAGGAAAAGAAGGAGGTATATCTTTCCTTTCCAACATGAAATACGAACCTTATTTGTACACCACCGGAAGTACAGCAGTGATCGTTTCGGCAGATTTTAAGCCGACGAAGGCTGTAAACAGTACTTTGATCAGAGTGGCTGACGCCTATGTAGCTTTTACCCAGCTGTTGCAGGCTTATGCGGACATGGTAAAAGAAGTGAAAGTAGGGACGGAAGAGCCCTCCTATGTCGGCGAAAACGCAGTAATTGGAGAGGGGGGGTACCGGGGCGCTTTTTCCTATATTGGAAAGAATGTCACCATCGGGAAAAACGTAAAGATCTACCCCCATGTTTATATAGGCGACGGGGTGCAGATCGGCGACGATTGTTCTTTTTATTCAGGGGTAAAGGTGTATCAGGGATGTGTCATCGGCAACAACTGTGAAGTCCATGCCAACAGCGTCATTGGCTCAGATGGCTTTGGCTTTGCTCCCCAGCAAGACGGTACCTATAGAAATATTCCCCAGCTCGGGAACGTTATTCTCAAAGATAATGTCAACGTGGGAGCCAATACGACGATTGACCGCGCCACTATGGGATCTACTATAATCGAAAAAGGAGTAAAAATCGACAATTTGGTACAGATCGCACATAATGTCGTGATTGGTGAAAATACAGTGGTCGCCTCGCAAAGCGGCATTTCAGGCTCCACCGAGATCGGGAAAAACTGTATCTTGGCCGGAAAAGCCGGCATTGTAGGCCATTTGAAAATCGCGG
>CAZHZP010000377.1:0-2474 GCA_964537165.1 uncultured Roseivirgaceae bacterium
AGCATCTTGGAATTTGTCCAAGCTGGAGAGCTTGACGAGGAGGAATTGGTTCAGGTCCGCAAGGAATTGTTGACCATGACCACCCATACCACGAAAATGCTGGACAACATTTTGGAATGGGCGTCCTTTGAAATGCAAAACAAGGAATTGAACATCACCGAAGGGGATATCAAAAAGGCCTGCAAGAATGTGTTGACCGTTTTTGGTATTTTAGCAAGTCACAAGAACATCACTTTGAAATCAGAGTTTAAAGAAAATCCAATCGTAAGGACGGACATGGGAAGGGTAATCCTTATCGTGCGAAACCTGGTTCAAAATGCAATAAAGTTTACTCCCGTTGGCGGAGAGATCGTTTTTACCGTATTCCAAGCTGGAGATAAGCTGAAAATTTCAGTTGCGGACACAGGGGTGGGATTGAGTGATGAACAGCTACAGGATTTATTCGTTTTGGACATCAAATCCACCTATGGCACCGAAAGAGAAAAAGGCACGGGCTTGGGCCTGTACCTTTCCAATGAAAATGCGAAGAAACTGGGAGCGGAAATTTCTGTCGTGAGCGAGAAAGGGAAGGGAGCTGTTTTTACCTTGACACTTCCCCTGACGCCGAATTAGTGCATGATCGGCGATGCTTTCTTTTTGGAGTTGATATCTTCAAAAATAGCCCGTGCGTGATCTATGGTGTTTTCTATAAAGAATTCCCGCGTATTCAATCCACCGCATACTACTCCTGCCAGATAAAGACCCGGTACATTGGTTTCCTGGCTCTTGTTGTCAAAGCAAGGCTGTTTTTTTTCATCCAAAGTCAGCTGCACCCCTAGTTGATCCAGCAACGTGTAATTGGGTCGATAGCCCGTCATGGCCAGCACAAAGTCATTGGCCAGCACTTTCTCCCCCTCAGGGGTGTTGATTACCACCTCATTCTCTCTGACTTCGCTGAGGGTGGAATTAAAGTAGGCTTTAATAGAGCCTTCCTTAATCCTGTTTTCGATATCCGGAAGTACCCAGTATTTAACAGTTCTGTCCACTTGTCCTTCCATCACGACCATGGTGACGTCGGCTCCTTTTCTCCAGGTTTCCAAAGCGACATCCACGGCTGAATTGCCTCCTCCTACGACCATGATCTTTTGTCCGATATAGGGCCAGGGCTCCTTGTAATAATGGGTGACTTTAGGTAGATCTTCCCCGGGAATGTTCATTTTGTTGGGCAGGTCGTAAAAGCCCGTGGCAATGACCACCTTTTCTACCTGATAAGTCGCTTTCGAAGTCTCGATCAGGAAGTCGCTGCCCTCTTTTTGCAGCTTTTTGACCTCCTCATACAGGTTGATCTTTAAACTGTAATGCTTGGCTATGCGTCGGTAATATTCCAAAGCCTCCGGTCGGGTAGGCTGCTTGTTGATCGACATAAAAGGAATGCCACCCATTTCCAGCTTTTCGGAAGTGGAGAAAAAGGTCATATTGACCGGATAATTATAAAGGGAATTGGTAAGGGTTCCTTTTTCGATGATTAGGTAGTTCGAGTTGCTCTTTTCTGCCTCTATTCCACAGGCCAGTCCGATGGGCCCGGCTCCTATAATTAAAACGTCAAGCTTTTGCATATCACTAAAAACATATTTCCGCCTTTTGAGTTCGTTTAGCTGTCCCGATAGACAGACAATCCTACAAAGAGGATGGCTTTCCCTGTCGGCAAGGATATTTTATCTTTTTTTCCACTGTGAACTGTACCATGGTTTCTTCTTTGGGTAAGGTTCTGTTCTCCTTTATAGTCACCTCCCCGTCGTGTTTCCAAAGGATAGCGGTGGTGTTGACCGTGCCGTACTCCTGGTCCATCTGGATAAATTGGGCGGAGAGTATCCTTTCCATCTCCCGGCTCAGTCCCGTATCGGGGAGCTCTACATCAGAAGCATAGGTTTTGGACTGTAAGAGCCGTAAGAGATCGTTCTCGTCCAGGTTTTCTTTGGCAACTGCTTCCTGGAGTTGTTGTTTTGCCTGCTCTACCTTGGGCCAGGGCGTGTCCAGAAAGGCATTGCTGATCCCATGGAGACCTGGAGTAACCATTTCGGCTTCTTGGCGAAAATTTGAAAGATAGGCCATCTGCTCACCTTCAGCCACCAGCAGGTTGAAGCCTTCGTAGCTGTGCATCTTTTCCTGGATCTGATATAAATATTCTGATGGGTTCAGGCGGCTTTTCAAGAAATCCTTAACCAGATGGCCTCTTGATACAGGGTTCAGCTTAGGCTCTCCTGCAGCACGATAATTGGTGAGGGTGGCAAAACGGCCGTTGGGATGAAAGCCCATCCAGGTGCCTCCGCCTTTCAGGTCTTTGCCCCCATAAAAACCTTCCGGCCATAAATGTAAGGAGGAAGAAGGACGTTGGAAAAATTCATCTCTGTTGCCGACAAGGACCAAACGGTATTCCGGATGATCCATCCAGTTAAACGCAATTAAACACATAGGCTGCAAATCTCATGATTTGG
>CAZHZP010000378.1:0-2441 GCA_964537165.1 uncultured Roseivirgaceae bacterium
TTATCCTGAACCTCCTCCCAGTCCAACAACCTGTTCGGGTCTTGATCGGACTTTCTTATACGTTCTCTGACCAGAGCCTTGTGCTCTTCTGAAATTTCCGATTCTCCGGCAATTTCAAAACCCAATTGTTCGACAAGTTCCATAAAGAACGAAAGCCTATCTTCCGGTATTTTTAAGGTTATTTCTTTCATTGGTGAGATATTGCTTTAATTTTTGGCTGTTTTGGAAAGCCACTTATTGCTGAAGGCAATTTAATGTTTTGCTTGATAGGTTACAAGCTCTTTCATCAGCTCTATACCGCCTCCGTGTATTTTACGAAATATTAACGGATTGGATGTAATGGTTCGGGTTTGGGGAAATACCCAAGAAGCAAGTAAAGGGCTCCAACCGGGAGACTGTTACTTTTCATGATAATGAGGAATCGGCTGGGTTTGCGGTTGTTGCCCAATTTAGCCGTTTATCCATCAATCTATAGCATTTATACATTCGGATTGGGTAAATTCCCTGGAATTCGTAGCTTTAGTAAGCCAAACTGTTTTCGGATATTGACATTTGTCATATTTTGGAAATTGAATTTGACCTACTTTTGTCTTGAACGTTTCAATTGTCCTAGGTGGCTTTTTAATTTGCACTGACCTTCTATGAACCAATCTATACACAACAAACTTGTTTCTTTTATCTGGTCCATTGCGGATGATTGCCTGCGGGATGTTTATGTCCGGGGCAAGTACCGGGATGTGATCCTGCCCATGGTGGTGCTGCGTAGGCTGGATGCCTTGCTCGAACCTACCAAAGATGCGGTATTGGAGGAGCTGGCTTTCCAGCGGGACGAGGCGGGTTTTACGGAATGGGACGAGAACGGCTTGCGGGATGCTTCTGGGTATGTATTCTATAATACCAGCGAATGGACATTACAGCGCCTGCACGATACCGCCACCAACAGCCAGCAGATTTTACAGGCCAACTTTGAGGATTACCTCAACGGCTTTAGCGCCAATGTAAAGGAGATCATCGATAAGTTTAAACTGAAGAGCCAGGTGCGCCATATGGCAGCCAAAGATGTGCTGCTGGATGTGTTGGAGAAATTTACCTCCCCTTATATCAACCTCACACCCATTGATAAAGAAGATCCGGACGGCCGAAAGCTTCCTGCGCTGAGCAACCTCGGCATGGGCTACGTCTTTGAGGAACTGATCCGAAAGTTTAACGAAGAAAACAACGAGGAAGCGGGGGAGCATTTTACGCCCAGGGAAGTGATCGAACTGATGACCCATATCATTTTTGAGCCGGTAAAAGACCAGCTTCCACCCGTAATGACCATCTATGATCCGGCTTGTGGCAGCGGGGGCATGCTCACCGAATCCCAGAATTTTATCAAAGACGAGGAAGGGGTAATCCGGGCGATGGGCGACGTGCACCTTTATGGCAAGGAGATTAATGATGAAACCTATGCCATCTGTAAGTCGGACATGATGATCAAGGGCAACAACCCGGAAAATATACGGGTAGGTTCAACGCTGAGCACGGATGAATTTGCCGGCATGAATTTCAACTTTATGCTGTCAAACCCCCCGTATGGCAAATCATGGAGCAGTGAACAGAAGTACATCAAGGACGGGAAGGACGTGATCGATCCACGGTTTGTCGTAAAGCTTAAGGACTACTGGGGCAACGAGGAAGATGTAGATGCCACGCCCCGCTCTTCGGACGGACAGTTGCTGTTCCTCATGGAGATGGTGGACAAGATGAAGCCGCTCCACCAGAGCGTGATCGGTTCCCGCATAGCATCCGTGCACAACGGTTCCAGCTTATTTACGGGTGATGCGGGAGGGGGCGAAAGCAATATCCGCCGCTATATCATCGAGAACGACTGGCTCGAAGCCATTGTGCAACTGCCCAACAACCTGTTTTACAATACGGGGATTACCACCTATATCTGGATCCTTAGCAACAACAAAGCCCAGCACCGCAAGGGCAGGGTGCAGCTGATCGACGCGGGCCAGCTTTACCGGAAGCTCCGCAAAAACCTGGGGAACAAAAACTGCGAGTTCTCGCCGGATCATATCCGGGAGATCGTACAGGTATATGAAGAGATGCTATCCGTGGAGCGGGAGGGGGACGAAGGCATTGCCGCCAAGGTATTTGATAACAGCGACTTTGGCTACTATAAAGTAACGATCGAACGGCCGAAGCGACTAAAGGCACAATTCACCGCTGAGCGCATTGCTGAGCTGCGTTTTGACAAAAGTCTTCGTGAACCCATGGAATGGGCGTATAACGAATTTGGTGAGGAAGTCTATTCTAAACTTTCTCAACATGAAAAAGCCATACTGGACTGGTCGGAGAAGCAGGAGCTGAACCTGAACACCAAGCAGGCCAAGGCACTGGTCAACAAAACCACCTGGCAGAAGCAATTGGATTTGCTCAACGCCGCCACCGGG
>CAZHZP010000379.1:0-2439 GCA_964537165.1 uncultured Roseivirgaceae bacterium
AGGCTTTTTACCAAAGTAGAATATTTACCCATATAGTCACCTGTTTAAGTTTTATCTACTGATATTACTGGTTGTTTCAAAAACAGACTATTGATAAACCCCTGATTTTCATTATTAAAAGAAAAAAAACATCATTTTAACAAGCGGTGAAAAAAGAGGTCTCATCTCTTAGAAAAAATACCATTAAATTGTAGGTTTTGGCCGAAAAGCAAGCGTATCCTCAGCGAGGCATGGGACATCCATGGGTAGTTATACTGGCGTGGGGCTTCTAGATGGCATAAGGAAGCCTAGCGCATATTGATATTACCATTCAATCATCAATGTTCAACACGCAGTCTTCAAGTGCCATTTTGATACTTTGTACTTGATAAAAAAAAGCCCGAAAGCAAACACTTCCGGGCTGTGATGATCAATGGTGATGGACTCCGGGTCCATGGGCGTGGCCGTGGTCAATTTCCTCAGGATCGGCATCGCGGATAGCGACGACTTCTCCTTTGAAGTATAAATCATATCCCGCTAGGGGAGAATTGAAATCCATGTGTACACCTTTGTAGTCCACTTTAAGGATTTCTCCTCTTAGCTGGTTGCCTTGGTCATCTTTCATGGGAATAACATTTCCCACCCTCAGGAGGTCCTTGTTTTTCTTTCCTTCTTCCTTAAAAGCCGACTTGGGAACGATCACCTTCCTGCTTTCATCATAATCACCGTAGCCGTTCTCAAAATCTATGAAGACTTCAAAGGTGTCGCCGGCTTCCTTTCCGGCAATCACCTCTTCCAAGGCTGGAAGTACATTTCCCGCACCAAAGAGAAAATGAAAGGCTTCATCCTTGGTTACGGTCTCTCTCCATTCCTTTCCGTTCTCCCCATCATCTACATGCAGCTCATAGGCAACTGCTACTACTTTGTTTTTCTCTGCTTTCATTGTTCAAATCGTTATGGCCAGGCCCTTGATGCCCGGAGATGCCGCCAAAGTTAGCAAGAACTTAGGAAAGGATAAACTTCAATATAGCCCGCTTCTAATCCAAGGCGCGGTTCACGACTTCCATGGACCGGTAATGGCCACCGTGATACCGGGTCCCTGCAAGTTGACAAAGTAGGTCTTACCCGAAACGGAAAAAACCCCACCAGCCAGTTCAGACTCGTAGCCCACATTTTCAGCCAATTTATAATACTCGCCCTGAGGGGTTATTCCCACCAGAAAGGGATGTTTATGATCCTCACAAAGCACCACGTCACCCCAAGGAGCTACCGCCAGGTTATCACAGTTCTTCAGGATCTCCCGGTCGTTGGGCTCGGCAAACAGTTCCAGCTTACCGGGGTTGTCCTTTTCTCCGGCCCTGCCTTCCTCCTCACTAGGAATATACCTAAATACCTGCCCTGCCCCGATCTTTCCGCCGTTGGTGCAGGCAAAATAAAGCTCTTTATCCCCAAACCAGATGCCTTCCCCTCGTGCAAAGACGGCAGCCCCCTTGTCGTAGCCCTGCATTCTCAGGTCATCTTCCGGGGATTCTACATTCTCTATATCTACCCATGTGACATCAAAGAGTTGGTTGACAGGAAATTCCGGTGCTTCCTGATCCTTCCAGTTTCGGGTATCCCGGCTTTTTTCTCCCAAAACCACCAAAGCCTGCAATTTTCCACCGTCGAGCATCTTGCCGGGGGTGTTGGGGATGTAACGGTAAAAAATACCGTCACCCCGGTCTTCTGTAAGATAAACTATTCCCGACGCGGGATCTACAGCCACTGCTTCGTGGTTAAATCTTCCCATGGCTTTGATCGGCACGGGCGGCGCCAACGAAATGTCTTCTGTAGCAGGCACTTCAAAGACGTATCCGTGATCCTTTTCGGCCGTCCCGTCGTAAGCCCCGGTTCTTACGGTGCTTTCCTCACAGGTAAGCCAGGTGTTCCATGGGGTGATTCCTCCCGCACAATTGCGAATGGTTCCGGCCAAACTCATAAATTGCTTTTCCAGTTCACCGCTGTTTTCATTATAAATAAAAGTAGAGGTGCCTCCAAGGGCG
Organism: uncultured Roseivirgaceae bacterium; assembly: GCA_964537165.1. Taxonomy (GTDB): domain Bacteria; phylum Bacteroidota; class Bacteroidia; order Cytophagales; family Cyclobacteriaceae; genus DATGMS01. The sequence continues at coordinate 2,022 of CAZHZP010000379.1, forward strand.
GGGAGCTTGCCTTTGCCATAATCGTAAAAATGCTTGGAGTCCAACTTGGGTAGCAGTTCATTGTTCGGGCCAAAGCCGCTCTGCTCTAGCGCCTCGGGGCTGTTCTCATGGTTCCTTACAACGATAGCCCTGCCGTTACTCCCTTGGAAGGCACCCATTCCGTCTGCCAATCCTGGCAATAACAACCCGTCCGCCATTTTATCGCCTCTTTGGGAAATGATTTTATAGGTAAAACCTTTGGGCAGGTTCAGGATACCTTTAGGATCTTTGACCAGAGGCCCATAGCCGGCGGTTTGGGAAAGGGCGGGCTTGGCTGACAAAGGATTGACGAATTGGTACAAGCCCATAAAGCCTAAGGTAGCGATCCCGGAGGACTGGATAAATCTTCGTCGTGATACGGCGGAAGGGAGTTTGTTCA
>CAZHZP010000380.1:0-2435 GCA_964537165.1 uncultured Roseivirgaceae bacterium
TTTCACAGCCTTTTTCGGTCAATGCAGGATCTTGGTTGCTGAACGGCATCCGGCCCAACATTGCAGGTGCTCCAGGTATCGTCAGCGAGTTGATGACCTGGGAGCGGGTACAAAGTTATAACGTCGGCCTTGACCTGGCGATTTTAGAGAACAGGATGGTGATCAATTTTGATTACTTTGACCGAAAAACCCTGGATATGGTAGGACCGGCAGAAGAGCAGCCTGTGATTTTGGGTACTGCGGTGCCTAATGTTAACAATTCGGACCTTCGCTCTTATGGTTTTGAGCTGGAAGTAAGCTGGAGAGACCATATTGGCGAGTTCAGTTACGATGTGAGGGGCGTGTTGTCGGATGACCAAATGGAAGTGACCAAATACCCCAACGAAACGGGAAACCTCAGTCAATGGTATAGTGGGAGGAAAAACGGCGAAATCTGGGGCTATACGACAGTAGGGATTGCCAAGACCCAGGCGGAAATGGATGCTTATCTCGAAAATGTGAGCCAAAACCAAATGGGCAGCAACTGGAAAGCCGGAGACATCATGTACGCTGATCTCAATGGCGACGGAACCATCAATGGCGGCAGCAATACACTGGCAGACCCAGGTGACAGGACCATCATTGGCAACAGCACCCCACGTTTCAGGTTTGGATTGGACCTTTCCGGTCAGTACAGGAATTTTGATTTCAGGATTTTCCTCCAAGGAGTGGGCAAACGGGATTATATGCCTAATGGACCTTATTTCTGGGGAACTGTTGGCCAAAACATGTGGCAAGCCGCAGGCTTTGATGAACACATGGATTTCTTCCGTGATGAAAACTCACCCATGGTTCAGGCAGGAGTTGCCGGCGTAAACCTGGATTCTTATTTTCCACGGCCCGCTTTCAACGACGGCAAAAACAACCAAACCCAAACCAGGTATCTGCAGAATGCGGCTTACCTGAGACTGAAAAACCTTCAGGTCGGCTATAGCCTTCCGGATGGGTTTATGTCAAGGCTCAACATGGGCAGCGCTAGGATGTACGTTTCGGGGGAAAACCTGTTGACCTTCTCCAAGCTGTCGAAAATATTTGATCCGGAGTCTGTGGGCTTAAGTGGTTGGAACGACGGGAAAACCTATCCTTTTGCCACGGTATATTCTGCAGGTCTCAATATTAACTTCTAATTACGAAATCCATGAATAAGAATAAGATAAGTTTGGGAAAGTGGCTGTTCTTTTCGGCAGCTGTGGCTTTCTCCCTAAGTTCCTGTGATGAGTATCTGGATCGGGCGCCGCTCTCCGAGGTGACGCCGAATGCCTTCCTGAATTCGGAAGCAGACCTTTCAGCATACACCATCAATGCCTACAGTTTTCCAACCCATGGCGGCTTTAATGTAGGCACCTTTGGGAATGACAACCATACGGATAACCAGGCGGCGGCAAACGCTGCCACGAGATGGATCCCCGGGGAGTACCGTGTGGGGCAATCCGGTGGGGTGTGGAACTTCAACAGTATCAGGAATATGAATTATTACCTGGAAACGGTGGTGCCTAAATGGAAAAACAATGAAATCACAGGGAATTCCACCAATGTCGAGCATTATATTGGGGAAGGGTATTTTTTAAGAGCTTATGAATATTTTAATAAGTTACAAGCCCTTGGCGATTTCCCAATAGTAAAAAGCACTCTAGGGGATAACAGAGAAGCACTGGTCGAAGCTTCCAAAAGAAGACCGCGAAATGAAGTGGCGCGGTTTATCCTTGCCGACTTGGATTCGGCTATCCTTTTGATGAACAACAGCCCGATGGGTGGGACTAACCGGTTGACAAAAAATGCGGCTTTGTTGTTGAAATCACGCGTGGCATTGCACGAAGGCAGTTGGTTGACCTATCATAAAGGCACCGCCCATGTGCCCGGCGGTCCCGGTTGGCCTGGCGCGGGCAAAGTGGATAACTTCAGCATAGACATCGATCAGGAAATAGATTTCTTCCTGGGCGAGGCCATGCGTGCTGCCGAACAGGTAGCGGATCAGGTGCCCCTGGCTGTCAACACCTTAGACAATGGCTACGATTCCTCGGAGAACCCATATTTTATGATGTATGCCTCCAGAAACCTGAGCGGCCATCCCGAGGTGCTGTTATGGCGGGATTATGACCCTTCTTTAGGCCTCAGCCATAACGTCGGCCACTACATCAACCGGAACGGCGGAAATACCGGCTATACCCGCGGATTTGTAGACAATTTCCTGATGGCCAATGGTCTTCCCATTTACGCTGCGGGCTCTGGGTATCAAGGTGATGATTATATTGCCGATGTGAAGGAGGACAGGGACAGCCGCTTGCAGTTGTTTATGAAAGCTCCGGGGGATCTTCGGCTTACCGACCAGACCAACCCGGACGGTTCTCCCATAGAGGAAGGAAACCCTGATATTACCGGTCTTCAGGAAACCCGTT
>CAZHZP010000381.1:0-2434 GCA_964537165.1 uncultured Roseivirgaceae bacterium
CGAAGATTTCTATCTTTATAAGCTCTTCTTTTTAACCTAGCCGAAGACTAAAAACAACCATCGATTTTTCCGAACGTTCAATTTTTTTTGTATATATTGTTGCGCAGGGCTACTTTTAGTGATAAGTACCCGACAGCTTAGCATGTGGGCCTCCCAAGCATTGATGGACAAAATCGTGAATGAGGTTAATTCCATGGTACAAACTGTTAAAGTTCAATAAGAAGGTCGATATGGAAGCATCAAGTAATCGGCCGGTATTTCTTCGTTTAGATGATACATCATGAAAGACCAACCCTGCACTCCATTTCATTTTGTGGGCCTTGGAGGAGTCGGCTGCAATGTTGTGGAAGGTGTTTATTCCAAAGGGATCCAAGGCAGGTTTACCTGCATCACCCAGCCCAACAGACCCTATCTGCCGCAACAGATACAATTTCTTAGATTCCCTTCAATAGGAGACCTGGAGCGTAAATTACCCTCAGGGATTCCCGACATGAGCCTCCCCCTTCAACTTTCCGATAAGATAAAAGAAATCTTCTCTGAGAATGACACCTATGTTCTGTTCACCGGACTGGGAGGTTATACAGGAACCAAGATGGTCGAGCAATTGATTCCTTGGCTACAAAAACACCATAAGAACTTTGTGGTATGTTGCAGCATTCCTTTTTCCTTTGAAGGCGAAAGAAGGGACATTGCGATCCAATTGGCTGATCAATTCCAATCAATTCCCAGTTTCCACTATTTCGATCTGGAATCCGTAAAGAAGCAGTATGATGACCGTACGGTTAGGGCTACAGAAGAGGAATTTTGGATCCTAGTCAAAAAAATCTTCCCGAAGATCGACGGATAACCGATGAATGAGGACTGGGCAACAAAAAAAGCGGCTCCGTCAGGAAGCCGCTTTGCTGTATTGTAAAAGATGAATTTATTCAGTTGCCTTCTCCGCCAGCACAATGATCTTATTGTCCTTTACTTCTACCACCCCGCCGTTGACGGTCAGGGAAATCCTCCTATCTGCGGTAGTGAACGAAATCACCCCCTCGGCTAAGGCAGAGACGATAGGCGCATGGTTCTTCAACACCTGGAATGAGCCCTCTGCACCCGGAAAGCTAGCTTCTGAAACTTCTCCTTGAAATACTTTTTTATCAGGTGTTATAATTTCTAAATACATCGCTCAATCTATATTGGGAAAGGATCTCTCCTTCTGTTCATTTATCAATCTACGAATCCCTTCTCTCAAAGACCTGGCCAAATGCCGAATTGCCCCTGCTGTGGACCGTGGACCGTCGTCTGTCGACGACCTACCTAACCTCCGCCAGCATTTTCTCACCCTTCGCTATGGCTTCCTCTATGGTGCCTACCAGGTTGAAGGCTGCTTCGGGAAGATGGTCCAACTCCCCGTCCATGATCATGTTGAAGCCTTTGATGGTATCTTTGATATCCACCAACACGCCTTTAAGACCGGTGAACTGCTCTGCTACGTGGAACGGCTGGGAAAGGAATCGCTGGATTCTTCTTGCCCTACCTACGACGAGCTTATCTTCCTCAGAAAGTTCTTCCATACCCAGGATGGCGATGATGTCCTGAAGTTCTTTATACCGCTGAAGGATTTCCTTTACATTGGTAGCGCAGTTGTAGTGATCATCACCCAAAACCTCTGGGGAAAGAATCCTCGAAGTAGAATCCAACGGATCCACGGCAGGATAAATACCCAATTCGGCAATCTTTCTGGAAAGAACGGTCGTGGCGTCCAAGTGGGCGAATGTCGTCGCCGGAGCCGGGTCAGTCAAGTCATCCGCTGGTACATAAACCGCCTGTACGGAAGTAATCGACCCGTGTTTGGTAGAGGTAATCCGCTCCTGCATCACACCCATTTCCGTTGCCAAAGTAGGTTGGTAACCCACCGCTGAAGGCATACGGCCCAAAAGTGCAGAAACTTCGGATCCTGCTTGGGTAAATCGGAAAATGTTGTCGATAAAGAAAAGAATATCTTTGCCGGCACCATCGCCTTCACCGTCACGGTAGTATTCCGCCAAAGTAAGACCGGTAAGGGCCACCCTTGCACGGGCTCCGGGAGGTTCGTTCATTTGACCGAATACGAAGGTTGCTTTTGAGTCCTCCAGTCCCTTCAGATCCACTTTGGAAAGGTCCCATCCGCCTTCTTCTTCCAACGATTGGACAAAATCCTCTCCATAAGTCACAATACCGGATTCGATCATTTCCCTAAGCAGGTCATTACCTTCCCGGGTTCTTTCACCCACCCCGGCAAATACGGAGAGCCCGGAATAAGCCTTGGCGATGTTGTTGATCAACTCCTGGATCAATACCGTTTTACCTACCCCGGCACCTCCAAACAACCCGATCTTACCTCCTTTGGCGTAAGGTTCGATCAAGTCGATGACTTTAATACCGGTATATAGCACCTCCGTGGAGGTTG
>CAZHZP010000382.1:0-2415 GCA_964537165.1 uncultured Roseivirgaceae bacterium
TGTTGCTCTCTTCTGTGCGGTATCCGGAGTGGAGCCCCAATCAGAAACTGTATGGAGACAAGCTGATAAATACCACGTGCCTAGAATCTGCTTCATTAACAAAATGGACAGAGCTGGTGCGGACTTTTTTAGTGCAATTGCAGAAATTAAGGAAAAATTAGGTGCCAATCCTGTCCCTCTTCAAATCCCAATCGGGGCCGAAGACACTTTTAAGGGAGTAGTTGACTTGATCACCAACCAAGCTATTGTTTGGAATGAAGCGGACCAGGGAATGACCTATAGTGTGGTCGACATTCCGGAAGACCTACAGGAGACCGTATCCGAATATAGACAGAGCCTAATAGAGCAGGTAGCTGCCTATGACGAGGCTTTGATGGAAAAATTCTTCGAAGATGAGGATTCCATCACCAAGGAGGAAATGATGGCTGCTATCCGTAAAGCGGTGATCAACATGGATTTTTCCCCTGTGCTGTGCGGTTCCGCATTTAAAAACAAGGGTGTGCAAGCACTTTTGGATGCAGTGATGGCTTATCTGCCTTCCCCGTATGACCTTCCTCCGGTAAAGGGCACCAATCCTGATACCGAAGAAGAAGTCATCAGAAACCCTGATCCTGAAGAACCCTTTGCGGCGCTTGCTTTTAAAATTGCCACAGACCCCTTTGTAGGACGTCTTGCGTTTATGAGGGTTTATTCCGGCGTTTTGGATTCCGGATCCTATGTGTTTAATTCAAGAACCGGCAAAAAAGAGCGTATCTCACGTTTGATGCAGATGCACTCCAATAAGCAGAACCCTATTGATAAGGTAGAAGCGGGGGATATCTGTGCCGGGGTCGGGTTTAAAGATATCAAAACAGGTGATACCCTTTGTGATGAAAAGAACAAGGTAGTTCTTGAGGAAATATCTTTCCCAGAGCCGGTTATTGGTTATGCGATTGAGCCCAAAACCCAGGCTGACGCCGACAAACTGGGCATGGCAATTTCCAAATTGGTAGAGGAAGATCCCACACTTCAGGTGAATACTGACCAGGAAACAGGCCAGGTGATCCTTAGGGGAATGGGTGAACTTCACCTGGAGATCATAATTGAACGATTGAAGAGAGAGTTTAAGGTTGAGATCAACCAAGGTGCTCCTCAGGTAGCTTACAAAGAGGCATTGTTTGCCAATGTAGAGCATAAGGAGGTTTATAAGAAGCAAACTGGTGGTAAAGGTAAATTTGCCGATATCGTCTTTGAATTGGGGCCAAAAGATCCAGATCCAGAGACCAATGAGGTTAAACCGGGTTTGGAGTTTGTTAACGCCATCGTTGGTGGGGTTATTCCAAAGGAATTTATCCCTGCTATTCAGAAAGGCTTTAACGAAGCAATGAACAACGGTCCATTAGCTGGCTATCCGATTGAGTCTATGAAAGTCCGCTTGTTCCATGGTTCGTTCCACGATGTCGATTCCGATGCCCTTTCTTTTGAATTGGCAGCAAGAATCGGTTTCAAGGAGGCAGCCAGAAAGGCCAAGCCGCAATTATTGGAGCCTATTATGTCTGTAGAGGTACTCTCTCCGGATGAATACACCGGCCCAGTGACGGGTGACCTTAACCGAAGAAGGGGATTGATGAAAGGGATGGACACCAGAGGGGCGGCTTCCGTTATCAAGGCTAATGTTCCCTTGTCCGAGTTGTTCGGCTATGTGACCGATTTGAGGACAATATCCTCCGGTCGTGCATCCGCATCCCTAACCTTCTCTCATTACGAACCAGTTCCTAACAACATTGCTGAAGCAGTCATCGCTAAAGTAAAAGGGGAGAAAGCCTAAACTTAATCTAACATGAATCAAAAAATCAGAATAAAGCTTAAGTCCTACGACCATAGCTTGGTGGACAAGTCCTCAGAGAAAATAGTAAAGGCGGTAAAATCTACCGGGGCGGTAGTCGTCGGTCCGATTCCTCTTCCAACGAAGAAAGAGAAATTTACTGTACTTAAGTCACCCCACGTCAACAAGAAGGCTAGGGAACAGTTTCAGCTTTGCACTTATAAAAGACTGGTTGATATCTATTCCAACAGCTCTAAGACTGTGGACGCTTTGATGAAGATCGAACTCCCCAGCGGGGTTGATGTAGAGATCAAGGTGTGATAGAAAATCGATGCCAAAGCAAAACCTGCTCTTCCGGGAGCGGGTTTTTCTTTTGTTAACCACGGAAGCCCCATTTTAAATGAGAAGAACGCCCTTCTTTAGGGTATTTTATTTTATTCTTTTGGGCAATATTTAAAAAAATAAATAAGTGCCGATTTGTAAGGTGGGTATAAATTACTAACTTTGCAGTCCTTTAGAGCGATTGTGTATATACGCCTGGGGGATTAATTATCAATACATAACAGAAGATGTCTGGGATAATAGGTAGAAAACTAGGAATGACTAGCATT
>CAZHZP010000383.1:0-2401 GCA_964537165.1 uncultured Roseivirgaceae bacterium
TGATGTTTTTTTCTTCCTGTTCTTTGCAATCGGTCATTAAGAAATCAGCAGATCAACAGGTGGTAGTAACACCCAATCCCTTGGAGGTGCACGGAGATTCGGTCCGGTTTACGGTAAACGCCGAACTTCCTCCAAAGATGATGAAAAAGAAGGTGACGTATTCTTTGGCGCCTCAATTTGAATATTCGGGAACCGTAGTTCCTTTCACAGAGTCAATTACTTTCGACGGGGACGAGGTCAACCGCAGGGAGGCTGTCCAGCAGGAGGAGACTTTTTCTTTTCCCTACAGAGAAGGGATGGCCAGCGGACAACTGATCGTGACAGGGGTAGCCACCCACAAGAAGTCAGGAAAGAGCCTCAATGCCCCCCAAAAAGTGGTCGCTAAAGGGCTAGTGACTACGCCAAAGCTGGTAAGAATAGGGCAGTTTGCAGCCGATGAAGAAATCAAGCCCATAGGCGTCTATATGGATCATGGGTATGCGGACCAGGATGAGTTGGAACCGGTAGAAGTAGAATTTTTCTTTGAACAGGGCAGCGCCAGGCTAAGGCCCAGTGAGGTGAATTCCGATCGGGGGGAATTTTTGAAGGCTTTCATTGCCAGTGAAAACGTGACAAGAACCGTGACCATTACCGGTACCCACTCTCCAGAAGGGTCGGAAAGGGTCAACCGGGATCTGTCAAAAAACAGGGCGGAAGTCATCGAGAGGTTTTATCGACAGGAAATGCAGCAATATGATTATAGGGATGAATCAGATTCAATTGAGTTTATCATCCTGCCCGTAGTCGACGACTGGTCCGATTTCAGGTTGTTGTTGGCTGATTACGATAAAATCAGCGCTGAGCAAAAGGAGGAGTATCATGACATTATCTATGGAGAAGGAGATTTTGACGCAAAGGAAAAGCGATTGCAGCAATTGTCTACCTACAAGACGGTGTTTGCCGACCTGTATCCCCAGCTAAGGATCGCTAAAACAGAAATATTAACCAACAAGGACAAGAGATCCGAAGCGGAGATTTCCTTATTGGCGGGAAGAATTGTGAAAGGCCAAGCAGAAGGCCGGGCGCTTACTGAAGAAGAGCTCGCCTTTGCCGCCTCCATTAACCCGGGCTTAGGTGAGAAAGTGGCTGTATATGAGGCTTTGGCTGCTGCCTATGATAGCCCCATGGCTCATAACAACCTGGGGGTAGCCTACCTCAACCAAGCGAACCGCTCCATTAATAATGCGGAAAAAAATGCCTTACTGGCTAAGGCAAGACGATCATTCGAGAGTGCCAACGCCGATGGGGAGAGTGCCTATGCTTATCATAATCTTGGGCATATCCATCTATTATCGGGAGATTATGCAAGTGCTTACGAGGCCTTTTACAAAGCCTCCTCTCTGGTGGAGGGAAATGAGGAGCTGAAAAGTATAAATGACGCTTCTTTGGGGGCAGTTGGGATCATGAGCGGTGACTATAAGTTGGCCACCCTTCACCTCAACAACGCACCTGAAAATGAAACCAACCTGTTCAATAAAGGCCTGGCATTCCTGCTGGCGGAAGATTATAGGAATGCAAGAAATGCCTTTGAAGAAAGTGCTATAGTCGACAAAGATTATGGCTATGGCTTTTACGGACTGGCGTTGGTTGGAGCAAGAACCGGAGATGAGCCATTGCTCTATGAAAACTTAAAGAAGGCGGTGCAACGCAGTGAGTTTCTGAAGAAGCTGGCTGCTTCTGATCAAGAGTTTCAGGCTTATACCGACAAAGCGGCTTTCAGGGAGGCGATCCGTTAAAGCAAAGCTGTAGGCTGTACTAAGAATTCTGCCCCTACTTATGGAGAGGCAGAATTTTTTTTTGGAGGTTTCTAAGCAGCTTATCAAACTAACCCTTATTACTTCGGGGCATATCGATATATTTGCATCTTTAAGAACTGGTTAAAAAGCAGCCAGGGTAAGCGGTATGAATCTCCCCGGCTGACGAAAAAGTTTTTCTACGTAACACCTATAAAATGAACATTAACAGCAAAATGTCTAAGGCCGACGTTTTTGATCAAATCAGAAACTGGCTAGTGGCCGAAGGCTACCAAATCCAAAGTGAAGACCAATCCAGGCCTTGGGGCGGTTTTTTTGTGTTGGACGAGTCGCAGATTGAAGAATTTAGGCGACAGTTTTTTGAAAGCGTGCCTTTTTCGGATTTTCAACTGCAAAATAAATTAAGCCCAAAAATTCTCCTGGTCGCACCAGGTAGGCGGCTGTCTTGGCAGTACCATCACCGAAGGGCTGAGATCTGGAAACTCATTGCCGGAGAAGGAGGCCTCAAGATCAGCCAGACCGATGAGGAAGGGGTCTTAACCCCACTGGAAATAGATAAGGTGATTGAACTGTCCCAGGGGGAACGGCACCGTTTGATAGGTCTGGAA
>CAZHZP010000384.1:0-2394 GCA_964537165.1 uncultured Roseivirgaceae bacterium
CCGTCAGTGCCATGTCCGAAAAGCCGTCCGCTCCCCATCCGCCGCAGGCGATCATCACTCTCAGGTCTGGATTGCGTTCTTTTTGCTGGACTAAGGCTTCCAGTTTAGGGCCGGATTCTTCAGGGTTTCTGAATTTCATTTCACCGCCGATCACATGGGTAAATGAAAAGATGATGTGGGTGAGTTTTTCGACAGGGATTTTTTCCGGCTCAAAATTACGTTCAGGCACATAATACGCCATGATCACCGGATCCGAAGGTTTCTTTTGGGTAGCTTCTTCGGAATGTTCTACGGAAGAGGATGTGCAGCCGAGAGCGATTACGAGCAGTAGGATTGGGACGGACATGAGCTGTTTCTTTGTCATATTATGGGTGTTCTGTCGACGGACGTTTCAAGAGCGGTTAAAGATACGATTTCTTCATCAGGGGTGCTAAAGATGGCTTTGGCGGTAAATATAATTTGTGCAAATATTCATCTGAACCGGGGAATAGCAGCTTCCTGGAATTGAAGAGCGGTTTGCTGAGCGTAATGCCTGATTTAAAGATACGTCATTTGCCGTATTTACCGGCGACTTTTGGAAGTATATCTTTGGAAAATGGGAAAGCCAGAAGATGTAGCAAAGGGCGTTAAAGTGTCCGCCGTTAGGCAGTACTTTAAGAAATGGTTTGACAACAAGGACAAATCCCTTCTGATTGGCCAGCTGTGCGGGACGCTACTGATCCTTATTCTTTTCATTACTGTTCTTTGGGGCGAGGAATATAAAACGCTCGGGTTGTGTCTTTTTGTGGCGGGGATGACAATGGGTTGGGTTATGGGGATCCTACTTTCCCCTTATCAGGAATATAACAATGAAGCTACAAAATTTTCTAAAGCCACCCAGGTCATTTCGACGTTCATCTCTGGAGCGGTGGTAGCTAAACTTTTGTCCATATTGACACTAGATGACATAAAATATTTTTTTTGTGACTTTGAACTGCTCACCAGAACACTGTATTTCCAATCCGCTTTTATTCTTACTGCGATATTGGTGTATTATGACAGGGCTTACCCTAATCTGGACGAACAGGGATCTTTCATTACATGGTGCCGGGAGATTTTTCCTGGACAAACGCTCTCTATCCAAACGGAAGCCCTGGGATCTGATTTTATGCTCACCATTGATAACCTGGGTTCTACAGATTTACACTTTAGGAGGGGTGACAAATACGATTCCACTATGTCGCACTTTACCTCTACCCAAAACACTTTTCAGACACTGCACTCCTCTGAAATAGGTGCTTCTGGCTCAGTGATTTTCGTAACCAATCCCGGTAAGAAGAACGGGAAATTTAAAGTTAAATTTTTAGAATAGAGGCTTGGTTTCTTCTGGCAAAAGAGTCGGTCGGGGAACCCCTGTGACGTACTACACTGACATCCCCGTCTTATTGTAACTTGTTCGGGGACAGTCCATAGGCAGGGAAGCCTGTTCCGATGTTTTTGTTGATTGCTGCCGATACGGTGGACAAAACAGGAAGGCGCTTCTTTTCCCATTTGTAATTTTCCGGGCAAATAGGAAGGTCACCGCTAATGACCCAATTCTTTTGCATGTTTTTTATTTTGCCTATCCGCCTGTGTCCTATCGGCAGGTTCCGCAAGGGTCATAGACCGTGTAGCTGCTTCTGAGCATAAGTCAAATGGACAGGTGTAAAATAACAAGATCAAAGTTGGCGGGAGAGGCTCTTTAATCGGTCATTCGAGCTAAAAAAAGGTGTTGTAAAAAATTCAAATAAATGCGTCACAAATACTTAAAAACGTCGTACATTATACCTGAAATCTAAGCCTGGATGACTTGATTGGGGTGGAATGGTCTTTTTCGCAGCATGATTCTTATCCGTTTATTATTTCATCATATTCGAGGCCTGGCATTTGGGTATGGAAGGTGGCGTCAGGCGGTATTTGTTTTGGGGAAGAGGCGATCTGAAAGAAACCTTTTTTGAATTTTCGCTGGAATTATAATTTATCTGGATCAAAACTTAGTAATATGGTAGTGTTGGAACTCCTCCATGAGGTATCCGGTCGGGCTTTCCGTTTGATACAGCAATACAAAACCAAGGAAGCGCTATTACTGGCCAATAACCAATTACTACGGGATTCGTTTGCACTGGAGAAGGCGCGGGCGGAGGAGGAAAAAAAAGCACTTCAACTTGAAAACGATCTAAACGCCCAGCGTGAGCGTCTCGGACGGGACTTACACGATTGTTTTGGATCGCAGTTGACGCATGTCATATCCCGTCTGGACTTATTGACCAGCACCCATCAACCTGATCGCCAACAACTCTTACGGCTGGATGAGTTTGTGAGGGAGATGAACCGGACTTTAAGGGAGACCATCTGGGTGCTGGACCAGGAGGCGGT
>CAZHZP010000385.1:0-2336 GCA_964537165.1 uncultured Roseivirgaceae bacterium
AACGTCTGGACAATGGTAGAATAAAGCTGATGGCCAAACATCGCCATACTGAAAAACACAATGGCCATATTCAATGAAGCATCCGTGATCAACAAGGATGTGGGCAACATGGCGGCCGCTATTCCGAGCGGTATCTTCCTTGACACATCCAGGGAGAAACCATTTTTCAGCAGATAACTGCTCAGCCATCCTCCAATAAAGCTTCCGGCACCGGCGAACGCATAAGGAATCCAAGCGTAAGCCCCGATTCCCTGTATGTCCAGTCCCCTTACATCATTTAGGTACTTGGGTAGCCAAAAAATAAAAAAGTACCATGCTGCGTCAGGAAGGAACTTAACGAGGATCAGCCCCCATACTTTCCTGTACTTGAACAAACTTAACCAAGGTATGGGAAAGTCTTTGGAATTGTTTTCAATATCGTTTTCCCGTTTTAATGATGAAGAGATATATTCCTTCTCCTTGGAGGTAGCAAATTTATTTTTGGCTGGTACCGAATACAAAAGCAGCCAAAATATGGCCCAGACCAAACCAATGGCCCCGGATAGGATAAATGCCCACCGCCAGTTTAACACGGCGATGATATAAGCGATCAAAGGCGGCGCAATCACAGCACCCAGACTGGAGCCTGTATTGAAAATCCCAAAGGCAAATGATCTTTCCTTAGCAGGGAACCATTCAGAGACGACTTTTGCCGCTCCCGGAAAGGCGCCCCCTTCACCGACGCCCAATAGAAATCTCGCAATGCCAAGACCCGTCACAGTGGATACCAACCCGTGAAGGGCATTGGCCAGGGACCACCAGACGATCATTAAGGTATAACCTTTCTTTGAACCCAGGATATCCAATAGCCTTCCCCCTATGGCATACATCGTTCCATAAGCCAATAAGAAAAGGCTCATAATCATACCATATTGCCCATCATCGATTGGGATTGTTTTTTTGATCTCACTGATAGCCACGGGGAGATTCTGTCTATCCAGATAATTGATAGCTGTTGCCAGTGCAATCATGCCAACAATCCACCAGCGAAAGTTTCTAATCTTTCTCACAATGATCGGTTATATAACTAGGAAGTGAATAATCTCAAGCAAAACGGCGTTGAACGGCAATTTTGGTTTAACAAGGTTTTCCAAAGGTGGTTACCAAGCCGCCATCCACATATAAGATCTGCCCGTTTACAAAATCCGAGGCAGCTGATGAAAAGAAAACGGCAGCTCCAATTAAATCGTCGGGCGTACCCCACCTTCCTGCCGGTGTCCGGCTGATAATATAGTTGTTTAAGGGATTTCCAGACGCTCTATAAGAGGTGTTGATGGGGGTGGCAATATACCCTGGGCCGATACCGTTTACTTGTATATTGAGGGGACCCCACTCTGTCGCCAGGTTACGGGTAAGCATTTTAAGTCCCCCTTTGGCGGCAGCATAAGCCGATACCGTCTCCCTGCCCAATTCACTCATCAATGAGCAAATATTGATGATTTTCCCCCGCCTGCGCTTGATCATATATCTTCCCACATATTTGGACAACAGGAAGGGAGCTGTCAAGTTGGTCTGGACGACCAAGTCCCAGTCGCTTTCATCCAGATCCTCTGTGGGTGCCCTTCTGATAACACCCGCATTGTTCACCAAGATGTCAATAGGGCCAATGTTGGCTTCAATATGGGAAATGGCTGCTTTTACGGCCTCCGCATCTGTAACGTCAAACAAAACGCCTTGCGTATCAATGCCTAATTGGAGCAAGCCACTGACACCATCCTCTAATTTCCGCTCATTTCTAGCATTAAGTATCACTGTCGCCCCCGCTTCCCCCAGGCCTTTGGCAATGGTATAGCCAATTCCTTGTGTGCCACCTGTAATAAGCGCTCTCTTTCCCTGTAGATTAAACAATGAATACATTTTTTCCTTTTCCATTTTTTATTATTCTCCTTAACCGCCAAAGCTCCCCGGCGTTCCAACGTTCAATCCTGTCACAAGTAGATGACCGTCCGTGGTGGATGTAATTCAAAAGTAGTTCGTTTTTGGGGTCGCAGATTAAAGTACCTTGCCTATTAACTAAACTATTTTAGCAAAAGGAAAGAGCCTGTCGTCTTCTCTGCTGAAACCATAGAAGTTTTCCAAATACTAAAAGGAAGATAAAAATGCCCGTGGTCAAGGAAGATGATAATCCTTAAATATATAAAGGTTCCTCAGAAACCATGGCCCGTCTCACCAAATCTTTGGCCGAGTCGCTTTTCCAAGACTTTATAGGCTTTCGGAAAACGCCCAGATCCCCATAGACCAAGGCTGTCCCATGCCGATTTTATCCATTAACCGACGGGATCTCCTCATGGCTTTAT
>CAZHZP010000386.1:0-2332 GCA_964537165.1 uncultured Roseivirgaceae bacterium
GGCATGGCCTTTATCCAGACGGTGCTTAAGTCCAACGAGGATCAGAAGTGGACGAGGTTTGAAGTATAAAACAAAAAATAGCCAAGGGACAAGGCATGAAGGAGGGGCTCTTTGCTCCTATCTGACACCGTCCCTTGGTTATTTTTTAGATTTTAGGTCTGATCAGCGTAACGCTTCCCAATAGATTCCCAACTCAATTCCCTCTTTTCAATACCTGCTTTGATTTCGGGATGAGCTTCCAAGAGCTTCTGTGCTGCTGGCAAGGTTGAGTGGCTACAAGCCAACAAAGCAGCTTCTTTTTCCAACGTATTGCCTTCCAATATGACCTTTTGCACATCCTTTAGATGGTCTTCGGTTAAAAAAGGTCCCACAAAACGCCAAATCTCTGGCATAACCTCCCGTCCCGCTGCCCATCTCTCGTGTGCATAATCCACTAAAATTTTTGTCAGGCTCGCATTGGCTCTGGCGTCCGATTGCTGAATTTGGTAGATAGGTCGCTGTAAAAAGAAAGCCTTGATCACCATCTGGTTCCAAGCCAATTCATCCAAATACTTTGCGGGATATGGATTGTTTAAAGCAATGGCATCAAAAACGGAAGTGATATTGGTACGCAAACCATCGGCGGCACGGAGCTTTAGACTCTCTTGGTAAGGCATAATAGGCAATGCCGCATAAATGGCTTCCTGCTCGTACATATCAGCTGATCCCAGCAACCGGTCAAGCGTCTTTACAAAATGCGCGGCGTCTTTGGCTTCGAAATGCAGCAACAAATAGGTTCTTGCGGTTTGAAGGCGATTCCATTTGTCAGGCCGGAACCCAGCCACCAGTCTATCAGCATCACTAAGATCCGTATTATTCAACTGGTTCAAATCCTTCTTAAAATATCTGGAAGCCTGACTAAACGCCGTAAAAAGCTTAAGTCCAGCACTATCTCCTTGAATCCTATTCTTTTGTTCCTCTAGCCAGGTCATCGCCTCTTCTGTAGAATCGTTGGACAAGATTCTCATCAGGTAGGATGTAACGGCTGGTATATTTAGCTCCTCCATCATTCAACTGTTTTTGTTCAAGATATGCTATAAAACAACAAATCTAAGAAAGGCATTCCTAAAAAATGCCCTTCTTAGATCAGTAACTATATGATTTATGTCAGCTTACTTGCCGTCCCAGCTCACGCCTGTGTCTTTCCAGCTCTTGGAAGCAGCTGATTCAAGTACTGCCTGGCATACCTTCTGGGTTTCCAAAGCATCTTTGAATGTCGGTGAGCAGGGTGCGTCACTCTCCAAGCTCTTAAAGAACTCAGCCACTTGATGGACGAAAGAATGCTCATACCCGATGGAAGTTCCCGGGATCCACCATCTTTTCATATAAGGCTGATCACCATCGGTGACCAGTATCGAGCGCCATCCTCTCACAATTGAATCATCTGAGTGGTCGAAATATTCAAGACGGTTTAGATCATGTAGATCCCAACGGATAGACGCATGCTCACCGTTGATCTCGAAAGTAAACAAGGCTTTGTGCCCCCTGGCATAACGGGTCGCTTCGAACAATCCCAAAGAGCCATTCTCGAAATGACAGTGGAAAATACTGGCATCATCAATCCCTACTTTCTTCACTTGTCCGGTGGTGTCTTTCCTTTCTTTAATAAACGTCTCCGTCATGGCTGAAACGTCGGTAATCCCTCCGTTTACCCACATAGCTAAATCAATGCAATGCGCCAATAAGTCGCCGGTCACCCCAGAACCTGCTGCGTCAGCATCCAATCTCCAGGTAGCATCGCCACCTTGGGGAACGTCCGGGCTTATGGTCCAGTCTTGCAGGAAATTGGAGCGGAAGTGAAATATCCTACCCAGTTTGCCTGAATCAACAATCTCCTTGGCCAAAGTAACCGCAGGCACCCTCCTGTAGTTATACCATACCGTATTTTTAACGCCGGCTTTTTCAATTGCAGCGACCATTTTCTCCCCCTCTTCTACCGTTCTGGCAAGGGGCTTTTCGCAGAGGATCATTTTCCCTGCTTCTGCAGCGGCTATAGCAATTTCAGCATGGCTGTCGTTGGGTGTACAGATGTCGATCGCATCGACAT
Organism: uncultured Roseivirgaceae bacterium; assembly: GCA_964537165.1. GTDB lineage: Bacteria > Bacteroidota > Bacteroidia > Cytophagales > Cyclobacteriaceae > DATGMS01. Next base: position 2,087 of record CAZHZP010000386.1, read on the forward strand.
CGTCCCGGGCTATCACTGCCCTCCAATCGGTTTCGGTATGCTTATACCCCCATTGCTCCGCAAAGGCTTTTACCTTATCCTCTCTTCTGGCGCAAGCTACCTGAAGTACGGGACGATATTCATATTCCGGAAAAAAATCACCCAGTCTCTTATAGCCGTTGGTGTGGATGCGGCCCATCAAGCCGGTTCCGATCAGACCTATTCTTATTTCTTTTTTATTATCCATTGGTGTAGATTTTATTTTTG
>CAZHZP010000387.1:0-2327 GCA_964537165.1 uncultured Roseivirgaceae bacterium
AAATCTGGAAGTTTGAGTACTACATGACCAATGAATTTCCTATGGAAATCCTGACTTTACAGCAAATCGGCTATGGGATTTATGAGATCAACAAAAAACTGGATGCCCTTAAATAAGCCTGACAAACACGAAAAGATTTAAATGAAAAAAGAGGAACAGAAAACTGCTCCTCTTTTAGTTCAACTGACCGGGTTCAGTTTACATCCCAAAATAACCTTGTTTCAAGGTTATCCTTATCCTGAACACGGGCATAGTTTTCTGTGTTGTAGGTTTCTTCCGTACCGGGATACATCCAGCGCTTAGGAGGCAAACGCTGCTGGTTGGAATTATCCGTCCAGAAAGTCAGATCCAAAGCATCCAGTCTTCTTAACTCTGCCCAGTTTTCATTAGGCTGAACCACGTTGAAGTGCAGCCATCGTTGTTCTGCAATTAATGTGAGGCGGTCTTCATTCGTGGCTGCATCCCAGCTCACATTAGGCCTCGTCAGATAGTTTTCTATGTCTGCCGGGGTAGGAACCACGGGATTGCCTGCGGTATTGTCATTGCTCAAACTTCTCAAAAGCTGATAATAAGCAACAGATTCCCGGATAGCTGTCTCATAATGTTCCTTGGCTTTTGAAGCCTGACCTACACTCAGGTAATGCTCTGCTATCAGGAGATGTATCTGGGTAGAATTGATCAGCATCCCTGGAAAATATTGGTTTCTGCTGAGGGTTGAGCGATTGTATCTCGCCAAAGTACCCGAACCGATCAGCTCTCGTTGAACGGATGCGGAAGCCAAAGGATCCAGCCCGATATATTCTCCCTCCGCTTCTTCTCCAGGTTCGAACACATAACTTAACCTAGGATCTTGGTTTTCTTTCATATGGTCCAGTATTGCCTTGCCGGCAATGTTGCCATCCCAATCTTCCAGTCCGCTCTGGAAGTCGGTGGATGCCATCAAAGTTCCTAGGGTATGAATCCTAAAAGTGATATTGTCCTCATTGGAAGTCACCAATGGGTAGTTGGCGGGGTTTGCCAGTATGGAAGCAATTTCTGCGCTTGCCCTTTGGCTAAAAGCCGGGGCGGCACTCACCCTGCTCAGCATCCTCAAGCGCAAAGAGTTGATGTATTGCAACCACTGATCCTTGTCTCCACGGTTAATCAAATCCTGGGTATTCAAGCCTACCTGAATCGCAGGGGGAATTTCCAAGGTTCTTAGCTCATCCGCAAAGGCAGCCAAATCATCCAGCATTTTGGTGTAAATCGACTCTGCCGTGTCATATTCAGGATAGGAGATTGCATATTCCCCGCCGTTGGTGCTCAGCATCCCGGCTTTGGACCAAGGAATATCCCCATGAAGATCAACGACCTTCTGGGTATGGTCATACAAATAAGTAGCGGCAGTGATCATAAAGACCCGGTAATCCTGTTGCTGCTGTGGGGTCAAGTTGTTGTATACCTTTTCCAGCTCACGATACTGGGCCAAGAAGGAATAATAGCTGTTCCATCGGTCCGTAATCGCTGCCGATCCAGGAATGTACTGGTTCTCGACGTTTTCCCAGCCCACTGCCTGATTATAGCGATTCAAGGTAATCCTTAATACCACAAAGTAATTCCAATAGCTTGGAAGCACATAGCCTCGGTTCGTAATCATAAAGCCTGTGTACTGTTTTTCGACTGAGGTCTGGGAGATCCTTGCGGGATCGGTATAATTTTCCTCAAAGTCGGTGACCTGGCAAGCCAGCACCATCGATGAAATGGCCACTGCCATTAATATAGTTTTGATTTTCATGGCTTCGTTTTTTAAATATTTCGTTAAAAGCTGGCTCGCAGCATTATACCCATGGATCTGGTCGCTGGATTGGTACCGGCACTGGTAAGGGTCTGATGCCACCTTGAACCGCCTGTCAATACCTCTGGATCCAAGTCTTTAATATTTCGGTAGAAGAAAAACAGGTTTCGACCGAAGACAGAGAAATGGATATTGGAAGCACCTAACTTATTCGTAAATGAACCAGGAAGACTGTACCCTAAGGATAGCTCTCTCATTTTTAGGTAGGTATTCTCTTCAATGAACAATTCATATCGCGCTTCACTGTATTGAGGCCCGCCCCAGTTGTAGGTTCTTTGATAATAGAAAGCTTGGGATACCACATTCGTGTTGGGATTGCCGTCAGCGGTAACACCCTCCATTAGCATTCCATCATCGAAAACCCGCTCTCCATTCGGACCTTGGGAAGCATCCGTTTGGACACCCTTTCCATCGGCGTTGACATAGTAAGATAAACCGCCCCTTTCTTTGTCCATGTAGTTGAGACTTTCTTCAGTAAGCCCCCTGCTGATCA
>CAZHZP010000388.1:0-2311 GCA_964537165.1 uncultured Roseivirgaceae bacterium
ATCCGTTTTCGTATAGAAAAGCTTAAGTTTGTGGCAATTTAGATTTAATCTAATTAGCATTGAAATGACAGCAGATCAAATAACTAAAGGTTCACAAGCCTTGATAGAAGACTTGGTGCCCTCCGAGCTCACGCTTCATCTGATGGAGATGGGATTTATGCCCGGCAAGCGCATCGCTTTTTTACATCAAGCTCCCCTTCAGGGACCCATTGCTTTTAAATTGGAAAACTCCGTTATCGCACTCAGACACTCAGAAGCCCGTCTTATCCAGGTTCAATTGGATTCCTAAGTTATGTCAGAAATTGCCACCCCTCCTCTAACTACGACCTATTCCGTAGCACTTGTAGGCAACCCCAATGTAGGGAAAACCACCATTTTTAACCGGCTCACCGGATTGCGGCAAAAAGTAGGCAACTATCCCGGAGTAACTGTTGATAAAAGACGCGGCCCACTGCAAACACAGGACGGCCCTATCTCCATCATCGATCTCCCCGGCACCTATAGCATCTACCCCAATTCAGAGGATGAAATCATCGTCCATCGTGTACTCAACGGCTTGGATGAGGAAAACCAACCGGATTTCGTCTTGGCTATTGTGGATATGTCCAATATGGAACGCGGCCTCTTCCTTGTTTCCCAGGTGATGGATCTGGGACTGCCTATGGCCATCGTCCTGAATATGGAGGATACCGCCGAAATGCAGGGAATCTCTGTCAAAACCCATCAACTATATAAAGCATTAGGCGTTCCCATCATCCAGTGCAACGCACGCAATGATGGGAGCTTGAAAGGTATCGAGGAGCTGATTACAACAAAAACATTTGCGAAGCCGCAGCCATTTTTGAATGCGGAGGAACTGCTTCCCGGTTCCTTATCCGAGACCATCTGCAAGGAATTCAATCTGACCAACCCCTACCAGGCGTTTCAATTGATCCGGTTTCAGGACAGTGAGGTGCTTTTGAAGAAATATCAGAAGGATTTTATAAAAGAAAAAGTAGCTGAGGCCAGCTTCAATGTTGAGGAGGCACAAGTGAAAGAAACCCGGCTGCGTTACCAAACGATTCAGGGAATTCTAGAAAAATGCACTGAACGTAAGGATATCAAGACCAAGAAGCTTACCGAGCGACTGGATAAAATCTTCCTCCACAAGGTCGGTGGCTATCTGACATTTTTGGGGATCTTGTTATTGATCTTCCAAGCGATTTTTGCCTGGTCAAGTGTTCCGATGGATCTCATTGACGGCTTATTTGCCTCCTTAAGCGGCTGGGTAGCGGAAACCCTGCCTCCGGGAGTACTTACTGATCTGTTGGCCGAGGGAATCATTCCAGGTATAGGAGGAGTGGTGATTTTCATTCCTCAGATCGCCTTGCTATTTGGATTTTTGGCCATACTGGAAGACAGCGGCTATATGTCCAGGGTAGTATTTCTGATGGACCGCCTGATGCGTCCATTTGGGTTAAACGGGAAAAGTATGGTGCCACTGATCTCGAGCATAGCCTGTGCTATTCCGGGAATCATGGCCGCAAGAAATATTGGTAACTGGAAAGACCGCATTACTACCATCATGGTCGCTCCCTTGATGAGCTGTTCGGCGAGGCTACCGGTGTATGTCATCCTGATTGCTTTGGCCGTACCGGAAACCTATGTGGGACCCTTCCACCTCCAGGCTGTCGCGCTGTTGGGGATGTACCTTCTGGGGATCGTGGCGGTGTTAGTGGTTTCCATCGTCTTTAAATTGATCCTGAAATCAAAGGAAAAAAGCTTCCTGATGCTGGAAATGCCCCTTTACCGATTGCCTAAGGCCAAGGATGTGCTTATCACCATGTATTCCAAGTCGATGACCTTTGTCATGGCAGCGGGCAAGGTGATCCTGGCTATCTCCGTGATCCTGTGGGTATTGGCTTCCTATGGCCCGTCCTCAAGAATGGAGGCAGCAGTTGCCGGCATTGAAGTACCTGCGGCTGACGCCGATGAGGAAGCAATAGATGACTATAACAGCCAGGTTTCGTCGGTTGAATTGGAAAATTCCTATATCGGTATTGCGGGCAAATTCATCGAACCGGTGATCCGTCCGTTGGGCTACGACTGGAAGATAGGAATCGCTTTGATCACCTCCTTTGCGGCCAGGGAAGTCTTCGTCTCTACCATCGCCACTTTGTATAGCGTGGGCGCCGATGTAGAAGACGAACTGACGATAAAGGAAAAGCTGGATCAGGAAGTGAACCCGCAAACAGGAGAAAAAGTATTTAACGTCGCCACTTCCTTCTCGCTGATTGTCTTTTATGCCTTTGCGATGCAATGCATGAGTACC
>CAZHZP010000389.1:0-2307 GCA_964537165.1 uncultured Roseivirgaceae bacterium
CACCACCCGTTTGTAGAGATTGTCATCATTACTTCTGAAAGGCATGCCGGAAAGAAGTTTTCCGATTTGCACCGTCAGTTTGCGGGCGTATTGGATATGCCCTTGTCGAAGGCGGATGAAGTAATGAATCATGACCCCGATCTCATCTTCCTGGCTCTGCCACATGGCGTCTCCATGGAATATGTAAAAAAATGGAACGATGTACCGGCCAAAATCATAGATTTGTCAGGAGATTTTAGGCTGGCAAGTCCCTACACATACCATACTTGGTATAAAAAGGAACATACTTTTCCGGCCGCCTTCGAAGATGCCGTTTATGGGCTTCCCGAAGTTTATGAGGAAGAGATCGGAAAGGCAAAGCTGGTGGCGAATCCCGGTTGTTACCCAACGGCATCCATTTTGAGTTTGGCTCCCTTATTTAAGGCTGGCATAATTAAGCCGGGGTCGGTGATTATCGATGCCAAGTCGGGTACGACCGGGGCCGGGATTAAACTTAGTTCTGCCACCCATTTTTCTACTGTCAACGAAAATTTTAATGCCTACAGTATAAGCAATCATCGGCATACGATAGAAATAGAAGAACAGTTCAAAAGTCTGGGCAAAGCGAATGCCGTTGTTCAGTTTACGCCTCATCTACTACCAGTTGACCGAGGGATTCTGGCGACGGCATATGCTGAAGTCGATTCGAATGGGATGAGCCGAGAGGAATTGGATAGGATATACCGGGACTATTACCGGGACAAGCCATATACGAGGGTTCGGGAAGAATTGCCTTCCATCAAGGAGGTAAGGGCGAGCAATTTCTGCGATATTTATCCATTCTGGGACGAACGGACCCAGCGTGTGGTTGCGGTAGCGGTAATCGACAACCTAGTAAAGGGGGCCTCGGGTCAGGCAGTCCAAAATATGAACTTAATGCTTGGTTTTGATCAGACTGAAGGTCTACATCAAATCCCAATTCAACCATAAATAAAATTCATGATTAATAATATAACTAACGTTAGGGGAATAAAATGTTGGGGAGCCCATTCGGGGATAAAGTCCATGAGAAGGGACCTGGCCATTATTTATTCCGAAGTGCCAGCGGCGGCGGCAGCTACGTTCACCCAAAACAAAGTCTCGGCCGAGCCGATTAAAATTACCCAAAGAAACCTAAAAAACAACAGGGCTCAGGTCATCGTCTGCAACGCCGGGAACGCCAATGCCTGTACAGGCGAGCAAGGCCGCCTTGGTGCCGAAGCAATGGCAGATGCTGTGGCTGAAATGCTGGATATCTCGGCAGAGGACGTGATCGTGGCATCTACCGGGCTTATTGGAGAAAAGTTTCCCACAGAGGAGGTTGTGGAAGGGATAAAGGTGAATATTCCAAAACTGAGTGATGCTACGAAAGCAGGTTCTTTTGTGGCGAACGCCATTCTGACTACCGATACCTTCGCGAAGGAAGGGTTTGTGGACTTTGAACTTGATGGCATTAAAGTAAATTTGGGAGGAGTGGCAAAAGGGTCGGGCATGATCCACCCGAATATGGCGACGATGTTGGCATTTGTGGTAACCGATTTTGCCATTGAGGAAAAACTGCTGCAGGAAACGGTGAAATATTGTGTTGACAGGTCTTTCAATATGATTACCGTGGACGGAGATACCTCCACCAACGATATGGTGGCGGTGATGGCCAACGGCTTGGCGGGAAACAAGAAGGTGGAATCGGCGGAAGACCCTTCCTTCTCTATCTTCCGGGAAAAGCTACTTCAACTACTCATCCATTTGGCCAAGTTGATCGTTTCAGACGGGGAAGGAGCCTCCAAGTTTATCGAGTATCAGGTGTCCAAAGCCAGTTCTCAACGGACCGCACGAAAATTGGTCAGGGCGATTTCGAGCTCCGCATTGGTGAAGACGGCGATGTTTGGCAGAGATCCAAATTGGGGAAGGATCATAGCCGCTTGCGGGAATGCTGGAGTACCGTTCTCCTATAAGAAAGCAAACTTGTACCTTGGTGACAGTGAAAATATGGTGATGGTCTTAAAAAAGGGATCCCCCACCGACTTCGACAAGAATTACATGAAAAAGCTGCTAAGAGAGTCTAACATCCGGGTCCATTTGGAAGTAAATACCGGGAAAGAGAAGAGTGTGGGATGGGGCAGCGACCTGACTCCAGACTACGTGATGTTCAACTCAGTTTATACCACCTAAATAAATTAGCGAACCAAGACAGCAAAAACATACATTAACGTATGGTTTCATTCCTGTAAGCACATGGTACTTTAAGATGTGGTGATTGTAAAGCCAGAACTGCTGAACTGATGGAAG
>CAZHZP010000390.1:0-2299 GCA_964537165.1 uncultured Roseivirgaceae bacterium
GTTCTTCTATATCCACGTTTTTGATCACCGGCTGTGCGCTCAATTGCTTGATCTTGATCACCCTAGCCTTTTGGGATTGTCTTTTTCTTTTTAATTTCCTTTTTAAAGTAGTAACAGCCATCTCTATTCCTGTTTATGATTCAAATGAGGGGCAAAGGTAAAAAAAAATACGGATATAGGGATGGTTTGTGTTGGAAAAGATAAAAAAAAGCGGAATGCTTAAATATGTTTCTGCATGAAGCGGACTTTTATGTCAGAAGGAGAAATTGCCGGGCTTTTAGATGGACGGTAAGGTTTGGCGAATATTCTAAAGTCTGACAAGCGGCAATGTTTATCTTGCATACCAGGTGATGCGGAAGTGCATAAAATGCGGTGAGTCAATTGATCCAGGAGGCGCTGGAGGCCCGAATCGCGCGCATTAGAAGAAAACGCCTGATAACGTGTGAGGTACTATAGATATGGCCGTTGACTTAGATACGCTTAGAGACCGCAAGCTGTCAGGCTCTGATTTAACTTTTTCTTAAAAGTACTCCTTGTTATAAGGTGCCTCTTTACTGATCCTGGTTCTGGTAGCCTGCGTCGCAAACTCTCTAGCGAGGTCAAGCAATGTTGTTTTAAGGGCCAAGTGAGGAAGGTATAGTGTGGAGCGCGCATTTCCTAATCCTCCCTTTTTTTATAACTTTGGGCAAAACTGACACAAATGAGCATTCCTAAACCATCTTTACCCAAAGGAACAAGGGATTTTGGCCCGCTGCAGATGGCCAGAAGAAATTATATACTAGATACCATCAAAGATACCTTCCGGCTGTTCGGTTATCAGCAACTGGAAACCCCCGCCATGGAAAACCTCTCCACCCTTACCGGAAAATACGGGGATGAGGGGGATCAACTGTTGTTTAAAATACTGAACAGCGGAGACTTTTTGAAGCAAGTCAATGTTGACGATATAGCTGCGGGGGCACACCAGGTGTTGCCCAAAGTAGCCGAAAAAGGTCTTCGCTATGACCTTACCGTGCCTTTCGCACGCTATGTGGTGATGAACAGAAACGGGATTGTCTTCCCCTTTAAGCGGTTCCAGATCCAGCCGGTATGGCGGGCCGACCGTCCACAGCGGGGAAGGTACCGGGAGTTTTACCAATGTGATGCTGATGTGGTCGGGACAGACAGCCTGATCTGCGAAGCGGAAATCCTGCTGATGATCCGCAGGGTGTTTTCGCATTTAAAGCTGAATGATTATACCATAAAGATCAATAACAGAAAAATCCTGACCGGTATATCCGAAGTAATTGGAGAGCCGGGCAGGGAAGGGGATCTGTGCGTGGCCATAGACAAGCTGGACAAGATCGGCTGGGAAAAGGTGCAGGACGAACTCCAACAGAGGGGTTTTGCGGCAGAGGCGATAGAAAAGCTTTCGCCCATCGTCGCCTTAGCGAATAGCAATGCCGAGAAGATTGCATTCTTGGAGACTTTTCTTCAAGGCAGTGCCACCGGGTTGCAGGGCTTGAAGGAGCTGAAGGAGGTTTTTGAGGTACTGGCAGGCTTTGGGGAAGGAGAAGAAAACATCGGCTTTGACGTGGTGTTGGCCAGGGGGCTTTCTTATTATACGGGAGCTATTTTTGAAGTGAAAGTCAACAACGTTTCCATAGGATCGGTGGCTGGTGGTGGCCGGTATGATAACCTGACCGGTGTCTTTGGTTTGCCGGATGTACCGGGTGTAGGCTTTTCTTTTGGCGTTGACAGGATTTATGACGTTCTGGAAGAACTGAAGCTCTTTCCCGAAAACCAGATGGAGGGCACACAGGTCATGATAGGCTATATGGATAATGAAGGCATGGCGTATGGTTTAAAAGTGCTTTCCCAGGTGCGCGCCAGGGGGATTTCCGCCGAGATTTACCCAGAGGCTGCCAAATTGAAAAAGCAGTTCAATTATGCGGATAAAAAATCCATTCCTTATGTCATGATGGTGGGGTCCCAGGAGATGGCGCAACAAAAAGTGACCCTCAAAAACATGAGAAGCGGGGAGCAGCAAATGGTGACGCTGGAGGAAGCTTGGACGCGACTCGGCTTAAAGGCATAGGCCGGAAGGATTTTAAATCAACTATATTTGTAGCATCATTTTAAAAAAAAGAAATATGTTCGATATCATGAATATCATGTCCAAGGTGAAAGAGGCGCAGGCGAAGATCAAGGAAAAGCAGGAGCAGCTGGTCTACCTCACCACGGAGGCCGAATCAGGGGCAGGACTGGTAAAAGTTAAAGTAAACGGCCACCGACGGGTGGTGGACATCACCATCGACGA
>CAZHZP010000391.1:0-2294 GCA_964537165.1 uncultured Roseivirgaceae bacterium
CTCGTCAAGTAGGTTGTCAGCGCCCGCATAGATTTCCAAATCCCATTTAACCCCTAGGGTATTTCTCCATCCCAGCCTCGCGTTCATCAGATGGTAAGGGTCTTGAAAAACGGTATTGGCATCGTTGAGCGGGATTTGATCCACCCATTGATGGGTTAGATTAAGGTAAAAGCCAGCCCTGGTCCGCACATCCAGCTGATTGACTAAGGTATGTGGCGACACGCCAGTCAGGTCGTTTCCGGAAAAATCATTGTCGTTTTGCCGGTAATCCTTGAACTTAAAGAAATGGCCGGTATAGGCATGGGTCAGTTTTAACTCTTGAACGGTACCCAGCTGTTTCCTGATCAAGGCATAATCTACTTGGGCTTCTAAGCCTTTCTGATCCGTGGCACCGGCATTTCGGAACAGCACCACCCCCTGTTCGTTGGTAAAGGAGGTAATGGTTTCATCCAGTTGAAAGTAAAAGAGGTTCAATTCGGTATTGACCCTTCCCTGTCGGTGGTTTGCCCGGTAGCCGATCTCATAGTTGATCCCCTTTTCGGCCTCCAGATCGAGGTTGATGGTGCCTTCATTGGTGCGCACTTCGTCAATGGTAGGAGGAGAGAAGCCGGCACTGATGCTGCCAAACAGTGCGGCCCGGGGGTTGAGTTTAGCAGATAGCGCTACTCGGGGAATAATGACCGGGTCGAACTTTCTCTCGGCCGAGGAGGGGATGCCGGTACTGGCATTGATGTTCCGGTCGATGTCAAAGCGGGAGAAATTCTCGCTGAGTCCCAAGGTCACCAGAAGGCTTTCACTGAGATCCACTTCCAGTTGCTGGAACAAAAAAGCCTGTGTGGTGATCAAATCATCGCTAAAACGGATGGTGTCTGCCTTTCCTGCTTTGTTACCATAATTTTGTGCAGCCGTCTTTCCAAATTGATATTCACCCCCGGCGATGATACGAACAGGAAATTGCCCCCACTGGTCGTTGTAGGTAAACCGGGTTCTGCCACCGTAGCCATATTGGGTTTCCTTCTTGTAATCGAGGTTAAAAGGATTTTCGAAATCCGTGGTGTTTACATATAGGGAGGTATGGTTAGATATCTTGTCGCTGAACTGATATTCATGAGACAATGTGCCGTACAAGGACTTCTGGGTGATAGAGGCGTTTTGGGCGGCAGATCCGGGTCTTGCTTGCTTTGGATTTTCAGCGAGTTGGTCGGCCGTCAACGGGCCGGGTAACTCATAATGCAGATCCGCATAGAGGATTTGCGTCGATAGGGCTTGTTTGGGGGAAGGGAAAAAAGTGCCCGCCATTTGAAAGACCTTTCTGTCCATGGCCGTATGTTCCCTATGTCCATCCGATTTTTGTTGCACATAAGAAGCGCTAAGACCACCATTTTCAAGTTGCTGGTCCACTCCCAACCGGAACCGGGTCATTCCAAAATCTCCAAAGGAGAAGTCGCTGCTGATCCTGTTCTCTGTGATTTGCTGGCGGCTGGTAAAGTTAATCACGCCGCCGTTTCCGGCTCCATAAATACTCCCGGCAGGGCCTTTGATGATCTCGGTGTTTTCTACATTAGAAAGGTCGAGAATATTGAGGGGAGTAGTGCCGTCCGGAGCGGTGAAGGGAATATCGTTCCAGTACACTTTTACATTCCGCACACCAAAGGGAGCCCGTAGCGAGCTTCCCCGAATCGAAATTCTATAGCTGGCCGGTGCCCTTTCTTCCACCCGGATGCCCGGCTTGGTGTTGAAAGCATTAACGATGGAAGTTTCGTTGAATCGGTAAAGGTCTGCCTCAGGCACCCGCTGTATGGCTGCCGCCTGTTCCAACAGGGGTCGTTCCGTCTCGAAAGATGAGACAACCACCTCTGTCAAGGGAATCTGCGCCCGTTGCAAATGGATGGACAGTTGCTCACCAGGTGTCGCCACAAATGATTGCATGCCATAGGAGATATGGGAAGCAACCATTTCGGTGGGAGCCGAAAGGCCTATGCTCACCTCGCCTCTTTCATCCGAGAGGTAGGTGTTTTTTGCGGAGGATTTCACCACCACGCCAGGAATGGGTTGGTTGGATTGCTTGTCCACAAAGGTCAAGATGGTTTGTGCGGGGCTAAGGAAAGGCAAAAGAGAAAGTAGAAGCAGTAATTTTATTTTCATTTCGTAGAATTTGATGGGCAAAAATAGGTAAATATTAATTAGCTGGGCCTGCTTTTCGTAAGCTCTGGGTTTCTTTTATACGATCGGCTGCCCACTGATATTCAAATAGGATGCCGTCTATTATAGAAGCTATCCCACAGCAATAAAAA
>CAZHZP010000392.1:0-2290 GCA_964537165.1 uncultured Roseivirgaceae bacterium
CTATGAGCTTTGTAATTAAACCGTTTTAAATTAGGTGAGAATTCAGAAGCATCCCATCCAATATCAGGCGTTTTTGCTATTTTTTCAAGACAGTCTACTAGTTGTAGTCGGTAACTGAATATGCACCAAAAATGGTAATTAGGAATGCACCAAAAACGGCAACAGGAGTGCACCACTTTGTAAATATACGTCGGTTAATTATTGGTATCAAAGAAAGTTTTTCTGTTTTCCATTCTATAACTATTCCCTGATAGGTTTATAATTTCGCAGCGGAACAGTAAGCGGTCCAATAAAGCGGTAGCCAGGACTTCGTCATCGAGCATTTTGGCCCAGTCAGAGGCCATTTTGTTGGTAGTGATGATGATGCAGGTCTGCTCATAGATTGTATTGATGAAGTTGAACAGATCCACCGCCGCTTTCTTTTCTACCGGGAAAAGCATGATGTCATCAATGATGATCAGGTCGGCTTTTATCAGGCGTCTGTATTCTGCTTGTGCGGAGCGTACCATTTCTCTTGTCTTGAGCATGGTCACGAGTTCCTCCATGGTTTTAAAGTAGGCTTTGTAGCCCTTGTCAATAGCATCTGCGCCCAATCCGGCTGCGAGCATGGTTTTGCCGGTTCCGGAAGGGCCCATGAGCATGATGTTGAAGCCCTGGTCCAGCCAATTAAGCTCCCTGAGCTGGTTGATCCTTGCCGGGCCAAGGCCGTTGTCCACGGTGGCATCATATTGGTCCAGGTCACACTTGAGTGGCAGGTTGGCCGCTTTCCTTCTTCGGATCACCTCCTTGCTGATTCTGTGATCGGATTCCTGTTTGAGCAGCTGATATAGAAAATCCATATACCCCTGGTTTTGCTTTTCTGCCTTGCCCACCGTTTCGGCGACGCTGTTTGCCATTCCTGTAATTTTGAACTGTCTGCAGAAGGCTTCAATCTGTTCTTTTTTTTCCATTCTGTTTTTCTGTTTTACGTGGCATTGGACGCCTCCGTTGGGAGACGTCCCGTTGCCTTTGTTTTATTTGTTTTCAGGATTCAGGATAATATTGTACGTGTCTATACTGGACGACTCCGGCTTTATATTGGCCTTGCCGGCCACCTTTCCGCTCAGGGGATTAAGCTTTACCGTTTTGGTTTCCCCTTTATCCACAGGTTGCTGGAGTTCCAGGATGCTCCTGAAGTCTGTGGCGCTGTATATTTCCTTTTCCAGACAATAATCCAGGGCCAGTGCGACGGTCTGGCTATCTGACTTTTCCAGTATTCCGGTGATGATGGCGAGCTGGTCCCTGGTATAGCGTGGTTTTTCATCCCTGACCTTTTCAAGCCACTGCAGAGCCTTTTCCTGCTGTCCGAACAGCCCCGCAACCGTGCTGATCATCTCCCGCACCGAATCGGCTTTGTCCCTTTTATGGTCAGTGTTGATGACCTTGATCCCCCTGCCCGCGGGAAGGACATGGCGGCATATTTCTGAGTTTTCTTCAGGACAGGAGATGACCAGTTCCTCTCCCAGGAGCTGTACGGCCACCCGGGTCTGCTTTCCTTTATAGGTGCCCAGCGGAAGGGAAAAGAAATTGCCTTTAAAAGAGATGGTGTTATCCTTGCGCACAGCATAGGCGCTCGGGGATGCCGGTTGTGCCGCCCATGCCCGGTGGGGGGTAAGAAACGGCCTTTCCAGGATAAGTTCTGAATAGGGCGGTTTTTGGGTGACCGCATGGGGAAGGTAGTTGGCGGTTCTGCCCAACCAGCCCATGGCTTCATCATTTAGGGTTTCTATAGTGTGGTAGGGACGGTTGTAGAGGAAACTCTGTTTGACATATTTGACAACATTTTCAACCTTCCCCTTACTTTCGGGATCCGCTTTCCTGCAGAAGTGCAGGGAAAAAGCCTGCTCCCTGGTATAGGCTCTGAAGGCATCGGTAAGGACGATGTCCCCGCCGTTCTCGCTGACAACGAATACCTTATCCTGGTCATAGACTAGCTCTGCGGGAATGCCCCCGATGTAGGCAAAGGCATTTTCATGGGCATGGATGGCAAGATGAGCGGTAAAATACCGGTCGGTAAACCACACATACTTGAAGCGGGAGCGGGACAGTACCAGAGTAAAGAAAAACACTTTTACCCTTTTGCCGAGGGTGTCGCGCATATTGTATTCCCCAAAATCGACCTGGCCCTGTCTTCCGTAGGGAAGTTCTTCCACCATTCCATATTGGCGGGGAGCTTTGATGAAGGGAAGATTATGCCTGCCTCTGACCCAGGAAACAAAATTGAAAACTGTCTTGGGGGATACTTTGGGAA
>CAZHZP010000393.1:0-2282 GCA_964537165.1 uncultured Roseivirgaceae bacterium
GAAGGTTACCACCAACAATTCGGTGAAGCCCATGCGGAACCCAATGCTATCGATTCGGTAAGGCATCCGGAACTGTTGAAAGAAGCCACCGTTTATGTGACGCTGGAACCCTGTGCGCACTATGGTAAAACCCCTCCATGCACGCAATTGCTGATCGAAAAGCAGGTCAAAAAAGTAGTCGTCGCCATACAGGACCCCAACCCCCTCGTCGCGGGACAGGGAATAAAGTTGCTACGGGAGGCCGGGATAGCGGTGGTAGTAGGTATGCTTGAACAAAAAGCCGCGGGGATCAACAAACGTTTTTTTACCCAAATCCAGAAGCGGCGGCCTTATGTGATCTTGAAATGGGCACAAACCCGGGACGGCTTTGTCGCAAGAGCTGATTATAGTAGCAAATGGATCAGCAATTCCTACAGCCGGCAGCTGGTGCATCGTTGGAGGGCGGAAGAGGATGCTGTTATGGTGGGCACCAAGACCGCCCACTATGATGATCCCAAGTTAAATGTCAGGGATTGGGAGGGAAGGGATCCCGTTCGGGTTGTGATTGATCGGCAATTGACCTTGGACAACAACCTGTCGCTTTTTGACCACATCAAGCCTACCATTTGTTATAATCTGGTCAAAAAAGAAAAGGAAGAAAATCTAACCTACGTCAAGCTGAACAGGGATTTTGGCATCCCCGATATCCTGGACGATCTTTACCGCCGTAATATCCAAAGTATTATAGTTGAGGGAGGAAGCATTTTGTTGCAGCTTTTCATCAGCAAAGAACTTTGGGACGAGGCACGGGTGTTTATTGGGCAGGTTGAATTCGGTAGCGGGATTCCTGCTCCTCTATTGACCCAGAAGCCGGAAGAAACCTTGGAGATTATGGGTGACCCGCTTTATATTTATAAAAACCATTCATCTTGTTGAAGCAACCATGTCAGAATCATTATACATACCCGTCGGCACTACGAAACAAGAGAAATACATCTCTCTCTTACCGCAGATTGAAGCTTTAATCAGCGGTGAAGCCGACAAAATAGCCAATCTGGCTAATATCACAGCGGCTTTGAAGGAGGCATTTGGATTCTTCTGGGTGGGCTTTTATCTGGTAAAGAACGATGAATTGGTGCTTGGTCCTTTTCAGGGACCGATTGCCTGCACCCGGATAGGATTTGGGAAAGGGGTTTGTGGCACGGTCTGGAAGGAAGGTAGAGCCTTGGTTGTCCCGGATGTGGAAGCTTTTCCGGGTCATATCGCCTGCAACGCGGCCTCCAAGTCAGAGATCGTACTCCCCGCTTTTAAAGAAGGACAGGTAGTTTTGGTATTGGACATCGACAGTGACCGGCTCAATGACTTCGATGCCACGGATCAGCAGTATCTTGAGCAACTCATGCGGCTGGTTGAGGGGAAGCTTTGAGGTTGGAAGTGGGAAGATCGAGGGCGGGCGCATTCCTCTTCCTTGAATATTGGGTGTTGAACATTGATTATTCGAATATTCAACATTCAATGCTCAATTGCAATGTTCAAGTGAAAAGAACCAAGATCGAAGAATACATATATACATATGAAGGTGTATTGGGCAACCTCAGTTAGTCCATCATTATCCGCTTTGTAACAGCACAGTTCGACAAGCCAACAATTTACTCAGTAGATGTTCTCTCAAATCTCAAGTCTCACGTCTCATATCTCCTATCTCTAATCTCAAATCTGACAAAAAAATGGAAATCTGTTTCGCCACCAACAACAAAAAGAAACTCGAAGAAGTCAAAGCGGCTTTAGAGGGAAGTAAAATCACCATCCTTTCGCTGGAGGAAATCGGATGTAAGGAAGAACTTCCCGAAACAGGGGACACGCTGGAGGACAATGCCATGGAGAAAGCGCGATATGTCTATGACAATTACTCCATTGGCTGCTTTGCGGATGATACCGGGCTGGAAGTGGATGCCCTGGATGGAGAGCCTGGTGTCTATTCGGGAAGGTATGCGGGTGATCCGAGGAGCGATGAAAGAAATGTCACCCTGTTATTGGATAAACTTTCCAGGGAAGACAACCGCAAAGCACGTTTTCGGACGGTGATCGCCTTAATTCTGGAAGGCAAGGAATATAAATTCGAAGGAAGGGCAGAGGGGGAAATTACCGACCTGCGGATGGGGTCGCAAGGATTCGGATATGATCCGGTATTCCGGCCTGAAGGATATGAGAAAACATTTGCGCAGCTTACCGTGGAAGAAAAAAACACCGTCAGTCATAGAGGGCATGCCGTCCGGCGACTGGTTTCCTTTTTAAGCAGACAC
>CAZHZP010000394.1:0-2279 GCA_964537165.1 uncultured Roseivirgaceae bacterium
AAGCGACCGGCTCACTCGATCTATATCCCAATTGATTGAAGGTGATATAGAACTGTTTGAGGTAATTCTCGGAGATCAATTGCAGATCCTTCGCCCTGTACACAATGCCTGCATGGAAATACCGTATTGTTGTTTTATGGCCGAAAGCTCCTGAAAAGACAGCTTACTTCTCTTTCCTTCAAGTTCCTTTACCATGGTTTCCTTCGGGATCAACATGGCCGCGGCAAATGCATGGCAAAAAGTTTCTTTCTCTACTTTAAAAAAAGTAAATGTTACCGAGCGTTGGCTAAGCTTCAACTGTAAGAACTGAATGGGTTTTGTAAACCGAATACTGCTAATGAAGGCAAGCTATGGTTAGAATCAACCGCCGCAAGGATCAGTATTAAAGACGGAATAGATGATCCGGTAATGTATATCAACTTATTAAATCATTGTCACATATTTGAATTTTACATCACAATTCTTTACATTTGTGACAATTTATCGGAAATAATCGGTATGGAAATGCAACAAATTATCGGAGCTAATCTTCTGGAATTCAGGAAGAGGCACGGCTTCACCCAAGATAACATAGCTGAATTTCTAGGGGTGGACCGTAGCTTGATAAGTCACTATGAAAGTGGTAGTCGTGAATTGTCTTTTGTCCATCTCAAAAAACTCTCTCATCTCTTCAACATAGAAGTGGAAGATCTTTTGGAGAAAGATGCCCATCTGCGGGATCTCAATTTCGCCTTTGCCTTTCGGAACAAGGGGATGGAATCCGTGGATTTAAAATCCATTGCAGAATTTCAGCGGGTAGTTAAGAATTATTTGGAAATGGACAGGCTATACCATGAAGAAAAGCAACTTGCTGCACCTGGAGTGTAAAGAAAAAGCTTCACAGTTCAGGAAAAATTTTGGCTTTGGCCCAGATGATCCGATCCACCTCAGGAGCTTTTTGTTAAAGCAGAATGTCATCTCCCTGTTTAAGCCCTTAAGCGACGGATTTGCCGGAATGGCGATGATTGTTGGCGGGAGGAGGTTTATGATGGTGAATCAAAACCACACCATGGGCAAGCAACATTTCACCATTGCACATGAGCTATATCACCTTTTTGTTCAGGAAAATTTCACCGCCCGAAAATGCGTTACTGGCCTGTTTCTAAAACAAATTGATGTTGAGGAAAAAAAGGCGGATCTCTTTGCCGCTAACCTGCTGCTGCCCGACATCGGCGTTTCTTCTCTGGTTCCAAAGGAGGAACGTCTGGGCAATGTCTCCGAACAGACTATCTTTAAAATCCAGCAAGTGTACTCTGTTTCCGTGAAGGCTACCATTTTTAGACTTAAGGAGTTGGGTTTTGTAGATGACAAATATTTTGATGCATACAAATCTGGATCCACCCAAAAAATCAGGAACCTGGGTTTTGATACTCGGCTTATGTTCCCCGGCAATCAGGATTTAACACTTGGGGACTACGCGGTATTGGCCAAGGAGCTTTTCCAAACTGGTAAAATATCCGAATCGCTCTATTTCGACTACCTGAATGCAGTAAACATCGACCCGCTTCAAAAACTGGAAAATGGAGAAGAGTAGCACTCCGCAAGTCAAAATATTGGTAGATGCGGATGTGCTGATACACCTATTTAAGGCTGACCGGATTTCGGTTTTAAAAGACCTGTATCCAAGCCGCGTATTTGTATTGGATATCGTTTTGGACGAACTGAAGGGAAACCGGACTATCAATAACAATCTCGACAGCATCATGCTTTTTTCGGGAATCAAAGAACTTGTTTTTCCTACCACCTCCAATCCTACGCTATTTAGTGAATTCCTGTCATTGAAAAAGTCGATCAAGGGCGACGGCGAGCGGGCAAGCCTAATTTATTGCAAATATCATTCCGATATCATTGCCAGCAGCAATACCAAAGATATCAAGCCCTTTTGCGAACAGCACGGAATGGCGTACCTCACCACATTGGATATCCTTTGTGTGGCTGTCCACAAGAATCTGCTGACTGGAGCGGAAGCCAATCATCTGATTAAAAAAATCACCTTCAACCAAGGAAGCCACCTGTGCTGTAGATCGGTCGAAGACCATAGGGAAAGTCACTTTAGCCCTTTGAAAATAAGCTATTAAGCTGCCCCATATTGTTGCTTCCATTTCTTCTGCACTATCAGGACCTGCTTCAAAGATGATGGCTAGCCTGGCCAACGCCTTTTGATATTCCTGTTCCGTTGTGATTGTTTATCCCACTTCATGGTTCTGGCGTCTTGTCCAAAATGAAAATGTATTATACCG
>CAZHZP010000395.1:0-2266 GCA_964537165.1 uncultured Roseivirgaceae bacterium
TGCCTATGTTGTGTGGTTAAAACTTCTGGCGAATTTAGTCGGTTGATCGATTTTCTTACGGTTTTCTTAATCTTCTGAACCCGAAACAAGCGGGACATGCTTCCATCTCCGGAGGCATAATTTTCTACTTCGATTGTCCAACACTGCCTTCACTCAATCTCCCCCACCTTCAAATTCCGAAAAGCAACCGTCATTTCATTGTTGGGATGCAGTTGCAAGCCGATAGGGCCTTTTTCCGGCATGTTTTCCGAGGTATAGGTCATGACTTCCTGGCCGTTAAGCCATACGGTGTAGGTCTGGCCGACAAGGCGGATTTTCATGGTGTTCCAATCCTCGGCATCAAGCAGTTTATCTACCCCCTTTGCTTCCACGGGATAGCCTTTCCCTGGGATATAGGGCGAAGCCGTCAGGTCCCTTTTCAAAGAGCCGGAAATTCCGATCTGTATCTGGTCTTTTTCCGAGCGTAGAAAAAAGCCCGAGTCTACCACACCTTCACCCATTAAAAAATCTCCCTCAAGAATAAAATCACCGTAGTTTTTTTTGGTCCACAAGATAGAGCCTTTCTTATCCGGATCACTTTTGGCCCACAACACGCCGTCCTCGACGGACCACCAAATATTGTCCTCCGGGACAGTCCATCCTTTGAGGTTTTTTGCGTTGAAAATGGATTTCATTTTGACCTTTTGTGCTTGAGCTTGAATAAAAAGGGTGCAGAAAAAGATAGATAACAATAAAGTTCTCATAAAATGTCTTTTTGGGATTATGTAAAATTAGTTTAAGTACCTGTGGAAAACGGCTCGGCTAAACGATCAATAAGGACAAGGACTGCGATATTTATTGCGTAGCAACCTTGTTGTCCTGAGTTGTTTAACCACGGACATTCCCGTGCAATATAATATTTGTTTTATTTTTTAAAAGGCCGTTTCCGTATTTCCAACGCGTTTTGAGGATTTACCACCAATAGTTGTTGAATGTCTTCGTCTAAAAAGCCTTCACTGAGCAACAGCGGCACGAATTTTTCAAATAAAGCCGTATATCCCCTGAACGCTCCGCCCTTGTCCTCACCAGGGCTGTACCAGCCGGCATCATGGGAAATTAGTGTTTTATTTAGATGGCCCCGTTTTTTCAAATTTTTCACCATTTTCAGATAATCCGCTAGATTGTCATCGTTTAGCCCGTCCAGGCTCACCCAAGCCCCTTCCCGCGCGGCATGTATATGCTTTTCAAGATCTTTCTCACCTTGGGCATGCACCCAGATAAAAGCTTCCGGAGACACCCCTTCTCTTTTCAACAGCTCGATTTGCTCGAATGCCGGCAGTGCGGGCCCGGTGTGGGAGGCAATGGTCAGCCCGGTTTGAAGATGGGTTTTGGCCGCCGCGGTGATCAGTTTGACATGCAGTTCGGATAAAGGCCCGCCGTTGACACCCGTTTTGATAAAGCCCGGCCTGATCCCCGTGCCGTCAATTCCTTCCCGCCACTCCCTGGCCCAGCGTTCAGCCAATTGATCTGCGGATTCAGAATAGGCATGAGCCGGGATGAATTTATTATCAGATGCCCCATAATACCCCGTATTGGTGATCAGGTGAATCTGATTGGCCTCGGATAGTTCCTTTAAAAGTTTAGGGTCTCTGCCGATGTAGGCCGGGGTGCATTCGACCAAGGTCTTTACTCCAAGGATCTGTGCTTCCTTCAAAAACGGTTCGACGACGGGGACGACCGCTGAGTTTTTCCATCGGTGGTACCCTGTCTCGTCTGCTCCTATAAAATCCACCAGGACGTGTTCGTGTATCAGCGTGAGGCCCATTTCGGAGGAGGGGATGGGGCCGCGGACGGTCATCACCACGCCGCCCTGGGCACGCAGGTGAGCGTCAGGCAACAGGAATAATGATAAGATGATAAGTTTTACCGATTTTAGGATGTCCATGTCGTTATTCGTAATCAGTAAAGCTAAAAGATCGGTATCGCCCGCAGTTGTTTCCGGACTGGCTGATCGCCTTTTGCGGGCGGGTAAGCGCAGTGCCACCTCCTTAGCGGCACCCGTGGCAGCGGGTTGGCAGGCACCGGATCAGAAGAAGTTCAGCGGGCCAACGTCTTTGGTTTTTTGTCTTTTGCGGCCACCGCGGCGCCAATGATCCCGGCATCATTTTGCTTCTCAGCGATTAGGATAGGCACATCGATGGTAATGTAGCTGCTGAACTTATCGAACTTTTTACTTGCCCCGCCCCCCAGGATAAACAGGTCCGGCGAAGATATTCTCACGACGTGT
>CAZHZP010000396.1:0-2262 GCA_964537165.1 uncultured Roseivirgaceae bacterium
TGACCCCAAGAGAATCAGGTTGCCGCCTTCTTTAAGGTGGAAATTAGAGGCGGGTTTTCCATCGGATCGTCTGATGATCTGATTAAACTCTCTTGTTCCCTCGCTGAGTAATGTTGCTCCAGGTTCTATTGTAAAGTCCCCGTAGTCGGCTGCTCCAAAGGTTCCGTTGGTATTAAATGAAAAGGTGGAGGTGGCCGGCTGACCTTCGATGTTCACTGTTTGAAAGACGGTACCCGACTGTATGGTGAAGCTGTTTGCTTTAAATGCTGCATTGACAGTCAATATGGCATCCGGCTCCGGGTTAAAAATCACGCCGAAACGGCTATTTTGGGTACTTCCGCTCCAGGAAGCCCGTTCGACAACAGGCCGTGTGTAGCCTTTAAATATAATATTTCCGGTCTCTGGATATATCCAGTCGTTCGTGGCAGATGTTGAATTCTCCAGTGAGTAGCTACCCGCTACTCCTTTAAAAGATATCAAAGCGCCATAAATATCAAGATTATTTGTTTGTAGGTTTAGTTTTTTACCAGGAGGGCTGTTTGTACTGTCTCTTCCGTATAGATAAAGATTGGCCACCTCTTCATTCTTTGTCAACCTTACTTCGTTGTCTTTTTCTATAAAGACATCATTGTTTTTATCAGGAGGAGCAGTCGCTGCCTCCCAAGCTTCCCCGTCCCACATCTCCCAGGTCAATGGATTATCCCAGTCACCGATGCCGCCCACATCCAGCGCTGTGCGATAGGCGTTTAGGTTTGGGATGATTTCTTGTCCGTAGAGGGGGCTGAAAAAAACAAAAACAGCTCCTAAGGCGCCATATACAATATGGTGTCTTTTTGATAAATGGCGGTACAACAAAATGAGACTGTGATAAAAAACCATATAAAAAAGTCGTTAAAAATGCGTATTAAATATAAAAAAATGTTTTTGAAAAAATCAGTGTTTGATGATAAAAATATTTGCTAAGTACTTATAAGTTAACCGATTGAGGGTCTGTGATTCCCTTGGGCTTTTCATCGCGACCCATTGCCCCTGGCCTAACTTCCAAAAGCTGCTTTAGTCGCTATCAGAAAGCCAAAAGCTACCTGCCAGAATAGAATGATCGCAAAGTGTCTGTTTCGGAGGCGTATGGCCATTGGATTGACCGTGGGGAGGTTTGAAAATCCGCTGATATTGTAGAATCCGTCAAGGAGCCGAGAGCAACGGCCATGCTCCGGTTTATTTTATCCAGCGGGATGCGTAAGCTGTTTTCCTGCACTTACATCATTTCAAAGCGTGCTGAAACCGTCTTCAGCTTTACTAAAAACAGATGTATCGTAGAGAATTGAAAAAATGGCGGTAGGAATGGCCTACCATTCCACATTTGCGGTGCTGTGGGAAGCGTGTATGCTGCGTTTTAAAAAGGAAGACCCAGTGTCCGATAGCTATCGGACAACAAGAACCGCCTTCTGCATTATTATTTGATTAACTTAACCCGGACCGCATTGAGGCCCTTCATTCCTTTTTCTGTTTCAAAGCTTACTTTGTCACCTTCCCCGACTTTGTCTTCCAAGCCGTTGATATGTACGAAAATGCTTTCCTGGGTTTCCTGGTCCTTGATAAAACCATAGCCTTTGGAATCATTGAAAAAAGTCACCGTGCCTTTTCTGATCAGGTCTGCGGGATCGGGCGCCTCCTGTCTGGATACCCCAATTTGGATGTCTTCGGTTTTGATTTCGTTCTTTTTGGCCGGGTCCGGTGGGGTGGAGGTGATATTTCCGTCGGCATCCACATAGGCAAACATCTCGTCCATGCTTTTTCCTTTATCGGAATGGGCTTTCCGCTCCTCTCTTTTTTGTTCCTTTTCCTGCTTTTTCTTCAGTCTCTTCTTTTCCTTTTCTTTTTTGTTAAACGTTTCCTGCGATTTCCCCATATTGATTGTTTGGATGGATAATAGATGATGTGATAGTCCCTTGGAGAAGGGTATTATACAAATGTAACGATTTGTGCGATATATTCCTTATGAAGCCCTCAGAGATTGAAGATCTCCGTTAACTGGGGCTGTCGTGGAGGAACATTTTTGCGTGATGTTGGGAGAGGATAGCATATATGTTTTCCAATTATATCCTAAGGGGTAGATCGCAGCTTTCGCAAGTTGATGCCGTCCATCAAAGATGTTGTGAATTGGGTGATTGCTTTAACCTTCTATAATGCCACTTTGAAAGCAGTCGGACAGCGTTTGGGGAAAATTATGGCGTCTAAAGGAAATTATTTTCCACTTCTTTC
>CAZHZP010000397.1:0-2247 GCA_964537165.1 uncultured Roseivirgaceae bacterium
TGCCCACTTTAAAAGGAGTAAGTTCTTTAAATTTTAATAGAGGGTTGGGTGAGTGAATTAAACCATCCGCCGGGGCGGATAAACTGTCGGAAGTCCGAAGTGTACCGGGGTTCGAAATGTCTATAAGTTGCATAAGAAAAGTCCGACTATAACCTTGGGTTGGTTGTTAGAATTGATTTTTTTGGCTTATATTTGCCCACTTTAAAAGGAGTAAGTTCTTTAAATTTTAATAGAGGGTTGGGTGAGTGGCTTAAACCAGCAGTTTGCTAAACTGTCGTACGCCGCAAAGCGTACCGGGGGTTCGAATCCCCCACCCTCTACTGGATCAAATCCTAATTTTCTATTTTTCAGAAGATTAGGATTTTTTGTTTTGTTTGGTGGGCTAAAACAGGGGCGAAACTCCCGGAATGTCAATTGGTAGACATCGGAAGAATTTAGAAAATTACATCGGGCAAGGGGCTTCACCTATCTTTGCACCAAATGTAGGTCCACTTGCCGAGTAGGTAATTAAAATAAATAGGCCGGTAGCATAAAGTATTTGTTACATATTTTTTACCTCCGAATGAAAACCCTTGTAGAAAATGAGTCCCTTAGTTCTTGAGAAATATGCAGCTCAGTTTCGTGCGGAAAATGGTTATAACAATAGGGAGAGCATCCACCTTAACAGTCTCCTTCATAAATTAGAGGTGCTGGCTGTTTTCCGGCCCTTGGAGATGGAAGTTTCTGGCATGGCTATCAAAGTCGGCGAGAGCAATCGATTTATGCTGATCAACACCTCTAGGACGCTCGGGCATCAGCATTTTAAAGTGTGTCATGAGCTTTATCATCTGTTCAACAACAATCAATGTTCAACACTCAATGCTCAAGGGTTGACCTGCTTGCCCATTTTCGAGCACTGGACTTCTGCATCGGCATCCGACACCGTGCATCCAACTTCGTCGCCTGCTCCTACCTCCCTCTATTTCCGCAGCTTTCACATCTTTTGACTTTTATTAAACTTTCTTAACGTGAAGGAGAAGTGACCAGTAGGTAGATTTGCGGTTCAACAAGGTCTGTTTTTAATTCGGAGACAATGAGGAAATTCAAAAACAACCCAAACACTGAGCTAGTTGACAGTTACAGGAAAGGGTGGCAAAGCTCAATCCATCGGTATGAAAAACAATACCCGCCGCACATTTTGACCATCCGAAGGTGTGACAACTTAACGAAGCGAGATAGCAAAGAACGTATGGCTTCCATAAAACCTTAAAACAACCGTTGCATTGCCCAACGATTCCGTTGCGCTCCGTTACGATATTGTGATCAGCCCGGCGGTATAACCTGCTTAGCAATAAATATGGAATCTTCCAGATAGGTGGAGTTACGAGCCCCCAGAATTCCAAAACCGTTTTGGATATTGGAAAAAACCTGAACCGGCTGGGACAGGGGGTCTCCGCGGTTACTTCTTTGCAGGCTGTAGGACATATCATACCGGAACGCTTCCTTGGTTATTTCCCTTAGATACACCTTCATCTTCAGCCTGGCGTTCTCTGGGATATAGGTATGGAAATTTATGGAAGCCTCCTGCTGGTCAAAAAGCCGGTCATTGATGATGATGCCCGGGTCATTGCGGTAATCCTGTTCGTAGGCGGGGTTCTTTGAAACAAGGTAGGCAAACTGTCCATATGTCGTTTCATATGGATTGCCCTCATAGTCGCTCGCTGTCCCAATTCCTTCATAATACAGTTCTATTTCATAAAAATTCTCTCCTGCGGGGTCATCAAAAACCAAGGTGAACTCCATTTCCGCATGCGGGTTGTAAATATCCCGGGACTGGTTTGAGGGCAGTTTCCGGAAGGAGAATGCCTTGATCTGAGGCGCTAGCGGAATTGTTGTTTTGCTGCTGGCTGTTTTAAAGCCGGTTTTTGCCGTTTCAATGGTATAGGCCATCCCGGGTAAGGGATTTAATGCTTCGGTGGTATAATATCCATAATCGGGTGCCCATTCATTGGGTTTTACGAATTCCAAAGCATGGATCCTTCCCTCCTCATCGGTGACCGTCACCGCCGCATCCTGGATAACAGCAAATTCACCGTCTTCCAAAATGCTGCTGCTACGGCTGACATGTACAAAGACAGGACGGGAAGGCTCCAATAATGCATTGATTACCAATCGCGGTTCATTATCGGGAATCTCCACTTCCAGAAAGGTCTCGCAGGAAGCAACAAATAGTAACATTAGGGGTAATACCCAATTCGATAATTTCAT
>CAZHZP010000398.1:0-2246 GCA_964537165.1 uncultured Roseivirgaceae bacterium
ATCCACTGCTTCATTTTGTCCTCAAATTCCTTCAGCTTGGGCGCATTTTCTTCCTGCCACAGCTTCATCCTTTCTTCCAATTCCTCCACCCTAGGAGCCATGGCAGATTGCCAGGATTTTTGGTGTTCCTTCATCTTTTCACCCCAAACCTTCATTTCCTCTTCGTATTTTTTAAAAGAATCCCCATGATTTGCATGCCACTGCACCATCTTTTCCTCAAACCCTTTGGACAAAGTAGTTATCTGCGCCTGAACCCTGTCCATTGCGGCCTCCAAGGCTTTTCTCTTTTTCTTCCCTTCGGGAGAGTCATCTCCATTCAAGGCTTGCAATGCCATCGCCATGCTGGCAAGGCTATCCGCCTCTAAATGAATGTCAAACTGAGGAAAGTCAAAATCACCAAAAGGAACCGGTGGCGCTGGAGGCGGCTCGGGCATCGGTGGCACATCCATGTCCAGTTGGGGCGGAGCTGTCAGGTCTAACACCGGCATATCCTCCTGCCCCGCGGGTTTAGGAAGTGGTTTAGCCGGGAGTGTATCCTGTTGAGCCACTTCATTCTTTATAACCATTGCCTTGGGCAATGGCCCGTTATAACTGATCCCATGGTGCGAGATCTCGGTAACTAACATGGACTCGGCTGCTTTTGCATCCTGGCCCTGCGCACCCACCATAAGGGCGGAAGCAGTAATAAGTGCTATTAACATGGCGATAGGAATTAGAGGTGATAGTTTAGGACCTGGGGTATGCTTCCCCAAGATTCTTTTAATGCGTTGAAGGGTGGTGTGTTTGCTTCCAGAGGCTGCTAAGGCCATGTCTGGTGCAGGGTTGCTGGAATGGTTGGCCACTGCCGCCAAGCCATGGGCCAAATCGTAGGAACTGATGCCAGCAGCCAAAGCAAGGTCATCGGCGGCATTTTCCCTTTCTTCATTGACCATTTGGTTGATCCACCAAAAGCAAGGATGAAAAAAGAAAAGCACTTCTAAAACTGACTGAAAAAGGTGAATCAGGTAGTCATTCCTTTTTATATGCGCCAATTCATGTGCAATAATGGCTTCCAACTGGGTAGGGCTAATAGAAAAGACCAGGCTGGGGGGAAGTAAAATAACCGGCTTTAGACAACCATAGGTCACAGGGGTGTGGACAAGCGCACTTTTCAGCACCTGTACTTTCCGGTAGAGACCTAAGGCTGCAGAAAGGCTATCCACCTTCTTGAGCAAGTCCCTGGACACCGATTCATGATGCTTCCTGTGTAGCTTCTGTAAATCGTAAAAGCTTCCCGATAATTTGACGGTATAGAACAAGACCCCCAGCATCCACATATTTACGAGGTAGGGAAGAAAGCTTTCCATTTTTCCCATCCAATAAACAAGGGTAAAATGTGGTTTGACGACCGCTACGTTCGTCGTGGGAATGAAAAAAACTTCACTAGCATGTTGATTCCACTCCACAGGAGTCAAAGCCGGCTCCTGCTGCCCAGACGGGACATGGCTTAGCTGATCCAGAAAAGTCCAGCTGCTCAGCAGTACAATAAACACGAGAGCCGACAGCCCTGCTGCATACCGGTGCTGCGCACCCGCCTTCGACATGGTTCGTAAAACCACCCACAATATTCCACCAACCAGAGCTATCTGCCAGATGGAGTGGGCCAAAGTCCAGCCCATTGCGGTGAGATATTTTTCATCGAACACAAAATGGGTAAAATCCATGGTTAATTTTCTTTTTCAAGCTGATCTAAAAACGCTCTGATCTCATTGATTTCCTCCGTAGAGGGCTTGCCCTGCCCCAGTGCCTGCATCACCAGGTTTTTGGCAGAGCCACCGAAAGCCGTGGACAAAAATCCCTTTAACAAAGATTTTTGGGTATCATTTTCTGTAATTACCGCCATATAAATATGGCTTCTGTTCTGTTCATCCCGCTTCACCAAACCCTTGGTGTGCATGATCTGCAACAATTTCAAAGTGGTGGTATAACCGGTGTCTTTTGTTTCTGAAAGCTTTTCGTGAATCTGCCTCACACTTGCCTTTTTCAACTGCCACAATAGCTTCAGGATCTCCAATTCGGCGTCAGTAGGTTTTACATTCATGTCAACATACGAATCATTTCGTAACAAAAGTATACGACAGATTTCGTAGATGCAAGTGGCGCTTCATTTTTTTTCGATGTTTTTTTTAGGAACGGTAAATGCTTCCTTCTCCCAAATCATGAGATTTGCAGCCTATGTGTTTAATTGCGTTTAACTGGATGGATCA
>CAZHZP010000399.1:0-2242 GCA_964537165.1 uncultured Roseivirgaceae bacterium
ATAAGTAGTGCGTTCTGGAGCATTACCTTCTCTCTTGTTCAAATACAAAAACGCCCTTTTTGTTGGCGACAATGATATCAAGCAGTCCATCACCGGTGATGTCCTCCACGACCAAATGAACCCCGACGCCGGAATCATCGTCGATCAAATGAGGCGTCCAGGAAGGAGTCGGTCCGGGCTGAAATTCAAACCAGTAGAGCACCGCCGCATCAAATTCTCCCGGATCACTTCCCATATGGGCAAAATACCGTTTTCCCGTCACCAGGTCTAAGTTACCATCCCCATTCATATCGATATGCACCAAGCCATGGGTTTGGGTAAATTCCTCGTAGATCGAATGCGTCATCCATACTGCCTCCCCTGCTTCTTCAGACTGTTCGTGCCACCAGATTCCCAACTGGTGTGCGGACGAAGAAATCACATCCTGGTCACCATCGCCATCCAAGTCATCGGCATACATTTGAGCACTCGCCTCGCCTAAATCAGCGGAATGAAAAGTCCAGTCAGGCTGCGTGACATCCTCCGGCGCTTCCCACCAGCCTTCCGTGACGATCACATCCATTCTCCCATCCCCATTGATATCACCCATGCCCAAGCCGTGAGAAAAGCGGTCGGTTCCAGGGCTTCCTTCTTTACTGATGGTGTATCTTTTCCAATCTAAGCCGTTTCGGGGATCCGGAGCTCTCAACCAGATCATTTCACCCGTTGAAGGGTTCCCTCCCAGGATGTCCATCCTCCCGTCACCATTGATGTCATAAAAGCCGGCGGATTCATTGCCGAGTGTCGGATGGATCAAATGCGACTTCCAATGCCCTTCGCGGTTTTTTGGATTTTCAAACCATTGCACCTCCTCCCCCGGGAAGCCTATTCTTACAAAATCCACCCATCCGTCGCCGTTGACATCCATTCCCTGGCTGACAAAGGCATCACTGTAGCCCTTATCGTATTCAAACTTTTTCGGAGTTTCTATCTCGTGCTTCTGCCAAGTGGGCGCTTCAAACCAATAGGCACCAGCCATGACATCAATGTGCCCGTCTTGATTGACATCACCAACAGCAACGCCCTCGGCAATAAAATCCCTCAGAAGAACATGTTTTTTAAAGGAAATCTGATCTCCGGAAATTTCCTTACCTGCTGAAACTTGTGTCTTACATTGAATAAATACTGCCGACAAGACGAGCAATACGCCTGTAGACAATGCAATGGGCCGGTTAAAATTCATGTTTTAAATTGTAGTTATTGTTAGCTTAATTTAGGTTTAATCAAGAAAACCACTTCAGCCCGCTCTAATGAGTCGATATTTCCTTTACTATTGGCTTACTGACGGTAGCTGCTTCCTGCTTGTAGTCCTCCAAGTTAGAACTTTTCCACAAAATTAACTTGGCTAAAGAACATCAATTCCTCTCTCGCGATTAAAAAGGCCTGGAAATAGCAAGCAAATCCGATGTGGCGGGAGGAGGTGCGAGACCGGGCAGGAACCTGATACAGATCGCGGCAACGATGGGCCAAAAGGGGTTGTTTAAGAGGGATGAAGTTTTTTAGGAGATGTGTAAAAGATCATGGCCTAACGGATCCGCCGTTCCAGTAAATCTGCAAACGGTTAATCCACGGCTTTCAGAAAAGTGTAAAAATCTTATGGGAAAATTGCCATGTTCTAATTTTAAAAAAAAAAGAAGAAGAGGCTGTCCCAAAGTCGGGCAGCCTCTTCTTTTTACTGTTGCGCCACTATCCGCCGGGCATCTTCATCCTCGTATTGGTCGATCAAATCCTTAAGCCGCTCCCTCAACTTCTCTTGAACCTTGCGATACTTCTTGTCGCCATAGACGTTGTTCATTTCTTGGGGATCTTTTTTCAGGTCAAAAAGCTCCCAGGACTCTACTCTTTTGTAAAAGCGGATCAACTTGTAGCGTTCGGTTTTGACGCCAAAATGAGGAGATACCGCATGTTCGCCGTTTTCATAATAATGATAATAAATTGCATCCCTGCCCTCCGCCTTCCTGTCCGTCAGCAAGGGCATAAAAGATTCACCCTGCATATCATCCGGCACTTCTACGCCGGCAATGTGCAAAAGTGTGGGTGCGATATCCAGGTTCATGACCATGTGGTTAGACTGCGTCCCCGGCTTGATCACCCCGGGATACCTCATCACCATGGGTGTTCTAAAAGACTCCTCATACATAAACCGCTTATCAAACCAGCCATGCTCTCCCATAAAAAAGCCTTGATCCGACATATAGATCAC
>CAZHZP010000400.1:0-2239 GCA_964537165.1 uncultured Roseivirgaceae bacterium
TGCTTTTATTTGAATAATCAAATTATTCATAACCAAAAAGCAAAACATCATGGAAAATCAACCCAACGCCACCGTACAGGACCCGCTTACCCCTCCCGTTATTTTACCCGCAGACCTGCTGGCCCATTGGCAAGGGCATAGGGGACTGACCCGAAGGGTGATTGACGCTTTCCCTGAGTATGAACTGTTTCATTACAGCCTGGGCGGCATGAGGCCTTTTGCCGAAATGGCCAAAGAACTGATTGATATTGCAGATCCCGGAATAGAGGGGATCCTGTCGGGAAATTGGGGTAGCTCTGGGGAATGGGACCATTCTATGGAGAAGGCCGGATTCAAAACCAAACAGGATATTCTGGATAAATGGGATGAGGTGACCGGGAAAATCAACCGGCTTTGGCCTCAGATCCTTCCGGAGCGGTTTCAGGAAACCGATGTGGCTTTCGGACAATATGAAAACAAAATATATGCTTCCCTCTTTTATTTTATTGACAACGAAATCCACCACCGGGGGCAAGGCTATGTGTATCTGAGATCCCTGGGGATTGAGCCGCCTCCGTTTTGGGAACATTAAGGGAGCCAATTGGTTGGGGAGTGGAGAAGTTTATGAGTGGAAAAGTTGAGAGGGTTTCCTCTAACTTCATTAACTTTTCACCTATACACATTTCGTTGAGCGTTGAAAAAGTTTAGGCCTTGACGGGTTTCCTTACCCTAAACTTCTCCACTTATAAACTTATAAACTCCTCCACTCCACTCCTTCTACCTCTCCACTTTCCCCTACCCCATAAACGATTCCCTTAGATATCGCGCGGTGTAATTATCCTCAAGTTTCTTCAGGTCTTCCGGCGTGCCTTCAAAGGTAATGTAACCGCCTTTTTCCCCGCCTTCAGGTCCCATGTCTATGACCCAGTCCGCGGATTTTATCACCTCGGTATTGTGTTCAATGATGATGACGGAATGGCCCTGCTCGATCAGGGCGTTGATGGAATGAAGCAGTTTGCGGATATCGTGAAAATGCAGCCCCGTGGTGGGCTCATCAAAGATAAAAAGAATATGATCCCCGGACTTCATATTGTTTTTTCCCAGAAATGAAGCCAGCTTGACCCGTTGCGCCTCTCCCCCGCTTAAGGTGTTGGAGGACTGTCCCAGACCGATATATCCCAGGCCTACCTCCTGCAGTGGCTGCAGCTTGTTGATGATCGGGGCCTTCTCTTTGAAAAATTCCATCGCCTCATCAATGGTCATCTCCAGTACCTCCGCGATGTTCTTTTCCCTGTACTGTATGTCAAGGATTTCCTGCTTGAACCGGTTGCCCTTACAGGATTCACAGGTGAGGAAAATATCGGCCATAAACTGCATCTCAATTTTTTGGGTGCCTTCCCCCAGGCAGGCCTCACACCGGCCCCCATCCACATTAAAACTGAAAAAGGAAGGCTTGTATCCTCTTTGCTTTGCCAGCCCCTGTTCCGCATAGAGGTTCCGGATGGCGTCATAGGCTTTTACATAGGTGACCGGGTTGGATCTGGAGGATTTTCCGATGGGGTTTTGGTCGACGAATTCCACCTGGGTGATCTGTTTATAGTCCCCGTCGATTTTGTCAAACTTTCCGTTTTCGTCGATCACCGTGCCCAGCATCTTGCCCAAGGCCGGATACAGCACCTTCTTGATCAGGGAAGACTTTCCCGACCCACTTACTCCGGTGACCACCGTCAGCACGTTCAGCGGGAATTTCACCTTTAGGTTTTTCAGGTTATTTTCCCTGGCTCCACGGATCAAAATGCTGTCTTTCCAGGGCCTTGTTTTTGTTTTGAGGCTGATTTTCTCGATTCCCTGCAAATATTTGGCGGTATAGGTTTGCCCATGGTCAAGCAGCTCCGGCAGGGTGCCCTGAAATACCAGTTCTCCCCCCTGGACCCCCGCCTCCGGACCTATATCGATAATTTGATCGGCGGCCTTCATTATTTTTTCCTCATGCTCCACCACGATCACCGTGTTGCCCAAATCCCGCAATGATCTTAGCACGGCGATCAGGCGGTCGGTGTCCCGGGGGTGAAGGCCTATACTCGGCTCATCCAAAATATACATGGAGCCCACCAGGGCGCTTCCCAGGGAGGTGGCCAGCTTTATCCGCTGGTACTCCCCGCCCGAGAGGCTGGAGGTCAGGCGGTTCAGGCTTAAATAGCTTAGCCCCACCTTGTCGATGTATTCCAGCCGGTTGATGATTTCTCTGAGCAGCCGGTGC
>CAZHZP010000401.1:0-2225 GCA_964537165.1 uncultured Roseivirgaceae bacterium
GAGGAGGCGGAACCCCTCCACCCCTTTGCCGTTAAAAACGTCAAGCCTTTTTCTCTCTATCTTGTCTACCTGCAATTCTCCGCCATCTTCTTCTGCTCCTTCATGGTTTTTAAAGAAGGTATCAAAATTATTCGTTCAGTAAAAAAGGTGGAGTCTTTTAAAGTAGGGAATGTAAGTTCTTTAAAAAGGATGGGGAAGCATTTCTTTTTTATTTTCTTGCTGTCAGGATTTGCGTTTGTGGCAGCCGACAATGGCCAATTTATGGGAGTATTCTTTAATTTTACCGCGTTTTCTCTCATGGCCGGTTGTTACATTATGGCTGAGATATTCAAAGAAGGCAATGTCCTTCAGGAGGAAATCCAAAATACGATTTAATGATTATTGTAAATCTGGACGTGATGCTGGCAAAACGCAAAATGTCCGTAACGGAACTCTCCGAAAGGATCGGGATCACGATGGCTAATATCTCTATCTTGAAGACCGGCAAGGCCAAAGCCATCCGTTTCTCCACTCTGGAAGCGATTTGTAGGGAACTGGATTGTCAGCCGGGGGATATCTTGGAATATAGTGCCGGGATTTAATCGCCCAAAGACCGTTCCTGCGAAACGGAGGCAGATCAATCTATCGAAGCCTTTATGGTAGCCCCTTAGATTAGTCGTCGGGCTAGATCCCGCTAAACAATTCAAATGATTCCAGATATTCGGGAACGATAGGGTTCCATCCCAAGGTGGCGTGTAGAAGTCCCGCAAGTGCCTCGGACGCTTCCGGTTCGCCATGGACTATAAAAGTTCTTTTGGGCTTGCTGGTGAAGGCATCTGCCCATTCTAAGAGTTCGGTCTGGTCCGCATGGGCGGATAGGCCGTCTATGTAATGTACCGCGGCTTTTACATCCACATCGATGCCGTACATCCGGATGGTTTTTTCGCCGTCCAACAGCCGCCTGCCTCTTGTACCTGCGGCCTGGTATCCCACGAAGATGATGCTGTCATTTTCATTGGGCAGCCGGTTGTACAGGTGGTGTAGAATTCGGCCTCCTGTGGCCATGCCACTGGCCGAAATGATGATGGCATCCCCTTTAATCGCGTTTAGCGAAATGGAGGCTTCTTGGCTTTGGTAATAATGAAGCTGGGAATGACTGTAAGGATTAGTGCCTTTTTCCTCCAACAAGGGACCCAATCGGTGATAATGTCCATACGTTTTGTATAATTCGGTAACATCGATGGCCATCGGGCTGTCCACGTAGATAGGGATTTTGGGAATCTTGTCTTTTTGTTGCAGGCGGTGGAGGTAGTACAAAATCAGCTGTGTCCGGCCTACGGCAAAGGAAGGGATGACGACTACTCCCCCGTTCCTATAGGTAGTTCGGATGTGCCTTGCCAACTGTTCTTCCACCGATACCGCTTCATTTTTACGGTCTCCGTAAGTGGATTCTATAAATAGAATATCGGCAAACGGAATATTGACTGGGGGATTGAGGATCGGATCATGGTATCGTCCGAGATCGCCGGAGAAGACCATGACTTTTTCCTGTTGGTCTCCCTTGATTTTCAGTTTCAAAATAGCCGCCCCCAGTATGTGTCCTGCATTATAAGCCGTGACTGTCATGTGTTGGTTAAGCACGGCTTCTTCTTCAAAACGGATAGGCTCAAGAAGCGGGAACACTTTTTCGGCATCTTCGACCGTGTAAAGCGGTTCGGGCTTTTCGTGTTTGGAATATCCCTTCCGCTGTGCATAGGCAGCTTCCTCTTCCTGAAGTTTGGCGGAATCCCTTAGCAGGATTCTTACCAGATCCACTGTAGGCTCCGTGGCAATGATCCGTCCGCAAAAACCCTGCTTGACCAAGCGGGGTAGGTAGCCGCTGTGGTCTATATGGGCATGGGTAAGCAGCATCAAATCAATGGAAGAGGGATCGATAGGGAAGTCGTCCCAGTTTCTTAACCGCAATTCCTTCGGGCCTTGAAACAGCCCGCAGTCCACCAATACCTTCAATGATCCTATTTCCAACAGGTATCTGGAACCGGTGACCGATTTGGCACCTCCCAAAAACTTCACTTTTACATCCATTGCTTCTGATTTAGGAAGCAAGTTAACGTATTTTTGGAGACAAAGAAGAGGGGAGGTTTTTTGGGCAAAAGAGCATTAAGGATGAGGGGGTATGCATTTTGTCTCCAAATCTCAGGAGATGGATTTGCTTTTTTAGTTGAAACAATCTACTTTTAATCTTT
>CAZHZP010000402.1:0-2224 GCA_964537165.1 uncultured Roseivirgaceae bacterium
AACCGGCTTTTTATTGATCAAGATGCCGGTCCGGGCCTTTGGGCTTGACCATGATCACGTTTTCCCTATCCACCATTACGGCGCCGGGCGCGGAACCTTTTACCTTTCTGACGTATTTACAGGGGGTGTAAATAACCGCTGCAAGCGACTCCGTCTTATTTTTAGAATAATAAGCCGCCAATGCTGCCGCCCTTTCCAAGACGGGGGTAGGTATTCGCTGACCGGATTTGTATTTGATAACTACATGGGAGCCTGATACGTCCTTGGCATGCAACCATAGATCTTCCTTCCAGGTATAATGCCTTAGCAGCTCGTCGTTGGCTTTGGATGATTTACCGACCAGTACCTCAAAACCATCTACCTCAAAGCGTTTATAAGGAATGGCCTCCTGTTGTTCTTTTTTGGAGGAAACCAGGTTGTTTTCCTTTTCAAAAATCCTAAGCTCCTTAAAGTGCTTTATCTCCTTTACCTCCGCCAATTGAGCTTCCAGCTCCGCCAAATAGTTTTCCTTGCCTTCGAGGTTCTTTTCAAGTTGCTGGATTTCAATTTTACGGTTCTTGCCTTTCCGGTAAAGGTTTTCCGCATGCTTCTGGGGACTGGTTCCCCTTTTTATGCTGACTTCAATTTGCTCGTCGCGGTAAAAATCATAGAGGCTGACTTTCTCTGCCCCCGCAGGAATTTGGTGCAGGTTGGCCATAATGATATCAGCCACTTGGCTCGGGGAGGTATCCTCTTCCAGCTCCAGTAGCTTCGCCATTGTCTTGTCCAGGTAATTATGGGTCTTTTTCCTCGCCTCTTCCAGTTTTTTGACCAGCTGGCCCTTTTCCCGCTCAAAAGACTGGTACACGACCGCATATTTAAAAAACTCATTGGCAGCCTCTACCGGATCGGCGGTGGTAAAAAGACTGTTTTCCACAGGCAATAAAGTCAGCAGGTATTCGCCATTTTCCCGGACAATAGCAAACAGCGGGTGCTCCAACATATCCATCAGCTCCTGCATCAACCGCCATTTGTCCTCCAGGGAGGCATCAATATATCCTCTTTCTTTAAGCCATTGCCGGGGCACCTTTCCCAAGGTCGGGAGAAACCGGGACGCATTTCCCCCAAGATCCTCAAACCTGGTCCTACCCAGCACCATGGGGTTTCTCAAGGTTTGTATCCGTAGTTCCTTATCCTCTTTCAGCTCATGCCGGAAAATTTGGCCGGGCAAACTTTCTTCCTCAGGATAAAACAAAATGTTACTCCTAGAGCCGTGCAGCTTGAACAAAAGCAGCTTTCCGGAGGCAAAGCGAAGGCTAAAGGCCCGTTCGAATTCAAGTACCTGAACGTCGACAACCTTTTCGGAAACTAGTTCGGAAAACAAGGAGACGTTATTTTTTTTGCTCCTCTTAAACTCCTCCGGAAAACTCACGCAGGTATTGGCGGGGGACAAATTGGCCCGGATATACCGCTCCCGCTCCCCGTCCGATAAGCCAATGACCAGCTCATCTTTGTTTTGCGTAAAGCACTCGTTGACACGCATGTCCTTCATCAAAGCTTGAAGACGGGGGCAAAGAAACTTTAGAAAGTGGTAATTCAGGTGCATTATTCCAGTGTGATTTTCAATCCATCATAGCCCAAAAACACATTTTCGGGCAAGTCAGCTTCCACCTCCCGGTGAAGGCCGAGTTTATGGCTGATATGGGTCAGGTAGGTTTTCTCGGGCTGTATCACGCGCACCATCTCCAGCGCCTGCTGCAGGGTAAAGTGGGATATATGGGGCGTATGTTGAAGGGCGTTGATCACCAAAACCCGGGTACCGCTGATCTTTTTGAGCTCTTCGGGAGGAATATGGTTTGCATCGGTGATATAGGTAAAGCCATTAATCCTGTAGCCGAAAACGGGCAGTTTATGATGCATGACCCTAATGGGCTGGACAGGGATTCCCTCCACTTCAAAAGGTTTGTTTTCTATCGCATGGGTTTGCACCATAGGAATCCCCGGATAACGACGGTCTGAAAAAATGTACGAAAACTCCGTCTGGATTTGGTTTAAAACAGACGCCAGGCCATAGATGGGCATGTCCGTATTTTGCAAAAAATTGAAGGGCCGGATATCATCCAATCCAGCAGTATGGTCTTTGTGTTCATGGGTATAGATGACGGCATCCAGCTGCTTGATCCCTTCCCTAAGCATCTGTTGCCTGAAATCAGGCCCGGTGTCTATTACCAGGCTTTTGGATCCC
>CAZHZP010000403.1:0-2202 GCA_964537165.1 uncultured Roseivirgaceae bacterium
GGTATTTTGAGAGAATAGCTGTTCCGTATTCACCGCCCTGAAAATCTATCCCTTTCGAAAAAAACACATGCCTGCCTGTCATTTCACCAAGCTCTTCGGCCTGATTGGAGGATTTGCCGGAGCGGATGGTATGCACATCCACTTCTTGCAGTCCCACCAGGTCCGCACCACTCTCGTTGATCACTTTAGCGATCGCCTCCAAATCTATTTTACCCGTTTCGGAGGGAGGATTGGCATGGTGGATATTATACGACAAAACTTTGAAAACAGGATTTCCTGCCTTAGTGCCCGCCCTTGGGGCGCAAGCCACCAGAGTGACCGAAAATGCAAGCAGCAGAGAAAAAACCGAAAGCTTCATGGAGTCGTCAATTACGGTTGGCTGTCTTTCGAATATTTAGCTTCCCAAAAGTCCGCATTGTCTATACCCAGTTCTTTAGGATTAAAACGGGGATCCTTGCCGGCTTTACGTTGTCGCTGATAATCCTTCAAAGCCAACAATGCGGGCTTTCGTAAAAGGAAGATGGCGATAATGTTTAGCCAGGCCATCATCCCTACTCCTATATCGCCCAGCATCCAAGCCATTTCTGCTGTCTTAATGGAACCATAAAATGTGGAAATCAACAGCAACGACCTCAAGATCCATAGCTTCCACTTTGGGGCTCCATCTTTATTCAGATAACTTAGATTGGTTTCCGCAATGTAATAATAGGCCATGATGGTGGTGAAGGCAAAGAACAACAGCGCTATGGCGACAAACCCACTGCCAATGGCTGGGAAATGGGCACTGATAGCGAATTGGGTGTATTCCGGGCCTATAGACACTCCAGGCAGGTTTTCAACGATAAAACCTCCGGTGTCGTTGACGACGTTATACTGCCCCGTGAAAATAATCATAAAGGCGGTGGCACTACAGATAAATAAGGTGTCCACATATACTGAAAAAGCCTGGACCAAACCTTGCTTGGCCGGATGGCTGACCTCAGCTGCCGATGCCGCATGTGGAGCTGTTCCCTGCCCTGCTTCGTTGGAATAAATCCCGCGCTTCACCCCCCAGGAGACCGCCATTCCCAATATCCCGGAAAAAGCAGGTTCAAAACCAAAAGCAGCACGCATAATAAGCCCGAATACGGCAGGTATTTCACTGGCATGCAAGGCTATGATGATCACCGCCATCAGGACATAGGCAGCAGCCATAAACGGCACCACGATCTCCGCCACCTTCCCGATACGTTTGACACCCCCAAAAATGATAAGAGCCAGTAGAACAGTGACCGCAAATCCAGTGTGTTCAACCGGAATATTGAAGGCGTTATCAATACTGCTAGCGATGCTGTTGCTTTGCACCGCAGGTAAAAAGAAAGCAGTACTGAGGATTGTGGCACCGGCAAATAACATCGCATACCATTTTACGCCCAGTCCCTTCTCAATATAATAAGCAGGGCCGCCTCGATATTCACCGTTTTCCACCTGCTTATATATTTGGCCTAAAGTAGCTTCCACAAATGCTGATGCAGAACCTAAGAAAGCAATAATCCACATCCAAAACACCGCGCCCGGCCCGCCCAGGGCAATGGCCGTAGCAACGCCTGCTATGTTCCCCGTGCCCACACGGCCTGCAATCGCCATGGTAAATGCCTGGAAAGAAGAAACCCCCCGATCTGAGGAGGAACCGTCAACAAGTAGCCTGACCGCTTCTTTTAAATAACGAATCTGTAAAAACCGGGTGATTGTTGAAAAATAGATTCCTATGCCCAGGCACAGGTAAATCAGAAAATTGCTCCAAATAATATCATTGATAGCAATGATGATGTTCTCCATACTGTTTGATTCGGCTCATTCTGCGGGCGAACATCGGTTTCCACCTTTCGGACAAAGTTCAAAAAGCGAAACACCAAATCCGTCCTGCTAATAATTTTCGCATAAAGAAAAGTAATTAATATGAAATACCCACCCTCAAGTGGAAAAAATGACGTCTCCTTTTTTAGAGCCGGGTATAAAAAAAACGGGGAAGTTCCCCGTTTCTTAAATTAACAAAATTGATCAAATGGATTAATTCAATGCATCTCTTACAGTTCTAGCATGCTCTAGGTGTTTTTGCAATGCAGGCAGTGTCTTGGCGGCAAACCCACGGAGCTCGGAATCCTCGACATTTTCAGAAGCATCCTCAAACAAGCTGACTGCTTTCTCGTGATCAGCCACCAT
>CAZHZP010000404.1:0-2186 GCA_964537165.1 uncultured Roseivirgaceae bacterium
CTATGTCCCGTAGAAAAAACCATACAGGTCGCTCTGGAAGAGGCGGTTGATTTTGAATTGATCATGCCTGACGTATCCTGTGAAGGACCTGCTACCTATGAAGTCGACCTATTGGGAAGGGATCCGGCGACCGTGACGGTGCATTGGGTTAACAGCAACGGCGAACGAATAGCGTCCGGGTTGACTTTTACCCCTGCTTTGCCAGGTGCTTATTCTGTACAAGCAGCTCCCGCAGGAGCCATTAACTGTCCCGGAGCGGAGCAGGAGTTCATCGTACCAGAGCAGGGTGAAACCGTTGAAGTTGAAATAGAATATACCCCACTGTGCGGGGAAGCCCCCTTTACCACACTCAACGTCCAAGCCGATATGGGTCAAGTGGATCAGATTTTATGGTTTGTCCTAACTGACGGTGCTTTTGAGTCTATCCCCAATACCGATGGAGAGGAAAGCATTTCGGTTTCCTCTGAAGGCAACTTTCGGGTGATACTCTACAATGAAGCAGGATGTGAAATAGGACAAGACGAAGTCACTATCACCCGCTCTTTGATCGTCCCTCCTGTATTGGAAAGAAGCTATATCATCTGCCCTGTAGAAAATATAAACCGAACCCTTAGCCCAGGCGACTATGACACTTACGAATGGATTTTAGAGAACGAGGTCATTTCCACGAGTTCGACGTTTACGCCCTCCCTCCCCGGCAATTACGAACTTCGTGTCGCTGATGAGGCAGGATGTGAGTTTGTTCTTGAATTCGTGGTAGAAGAAGCATGTGAATTGAGCATATCATTCCCCAATGCCATTGTTCCCGATTCCAGAGACAAGAATTTCGTAATCTATGCGAATGCGTTTGTGGACGAGGTGGAAACCCTCATCTACAACCGGTGGGGGGAATTGATCTTTCATTGCACCCATGAGAACATAGAACCCGGCACCTCCTTCTGCCCATGGAACGGCAGGGTCGGTGGCAAGCTGGTTCCCATAGGAACCTATCCCGTGATTATACGGTTTAAAAGCGAAAACCAAGGCATAGAAAAAACCATTAAAACCGCCCTTGTCGTACTAGAATAATATGATTGCAGTTATATCACCCGCCAAAACACTGGACCTTAACCCGTCTGATTTCGCCACTGTTACAGAACCTCAGTTTAAAAAAGAGATAAAAGAACTGGCAGGGATTATGAAGAAAAAATCCCATGCTGATCTACAGCAGCTGATGGGGATCAGTGAAAGCATCGCTACGCTGAACAGAGAGCGGTTCAAAAATTTTTCGCCCCATTTCACCTTAGAGAATTCGAAGCCGGCTCTTTTCACTTTTAAAGGTGATGTGTACCGGAAAATGGATGTGGAAAATTATTCCGAAGAGCAGCTTGCCTTTGCCCAGGATCATTTGAGGATCTTGTCAGGTCTATACGGCTTGCTCAAGCCCATGGATTTAATCCAGCCTTACCGTCTGGAGATGGGCATTAAGCTACAGAACAAAAAAGCCAGTGATCTATATGGATTCTGGCAAGATAAAATCACGAAAGCCCTGGATGAAGCGGCTGTGGGCGGAACAATAATCAACCTAGCTTCGCAGGAATATTTTAAAGCCGTCAACCTAAAGAAGCTGAAAGCCAAAGTCATCCACATTACCTTCAAAGAGTACAGAGACGGAGCTTATAAGATCATCGCCATTTTTGCCAAACAGGCCAGAGGCGCTATGGCCAATTACATTATTGAAAACCAAATTGACGACCCGGAACAACTCAAACTTTTCGACATAGACCAGTATGAGTATTCTGAGCAACTTAGCAATCCGGACGAATGGGTTTTTATCCGATAGTGGTTGTCTCTTGGTGAAAGTGTTTTACAAACCCATCCTTTTATTGGTCTGGGAATAGTTATTGCTATCTGCTAAAAAACGGCAGGAGGCAAGCCAAGCCAGATGCATCTAATAAGGTGGGCGAATACGGAATAACCATGCTGGTCGGAATTGTTCGTCAGTCCCGAAGCATTTAAAAAACGGCTTAGCCACATATATGGAAATTATCTGTTTTTCTATTTAACTTAACAATAAATTTGCCGATGGCTACATCTAAGCCCACCCGTTAATAGAGGATATAATGATGCTGCGTACCTATTTGTTTTTACCTATTTTCATTCTTTCCTCTGTACTTGCATTAGCTTTCAATCTGTTGTCCTTCCCT
>CAZHZP010000405.1:0-2183 GCA_964537165.1 uncultured Roseivirgaceae bacterium
ATTTCCCGATACTCCTCATTGCAGGTAATTTTAAACTCAAGATATTCCATGAATGTATAGAAAAAAGCCCGGCCGATTTGGCCGGGCTGAGATTAAAATGACTTAATGATGTCCACGAAATCCCTGGATTTCAAAGAAGCCCCACCGATCAGGCCACCGTCCACATCAGGCTTGGAGAAGATTTCCTCCGCATTGTCGGGCTTACAGCTCCCGCCGTACAGGATAGGAATGGTGTTGGCAATAGGCTCTCCATATTTGGAAGCGATATGGCTTCTGATCGCCGCGTGCATCTCCTGCGCCTGGTCTGAAGAGGCAGTTTTACCGGTACCAATTGCCCAGATGGGCTCGTAGGCAATCACCATTTGAGAAAAATCAGCATCAGACAATCCAAAGAGGCTGGCCGTCAACTGATCTTTTACGTAGGCTTCATGCGTGCCGGCCTCCCTGATGTCCAGCGGTTCGCCGCAGCAAAAAATAGGTGTCAATTTATTGGCCAAAGCCTGATTGACCTTTTCTGTCAGTTCCTCGTTGGTCTCGTTGAAGTACTCTCTTCTCTCGCTATGGCCAATGATCACATGAGTAACCCCAAAAGAAGCCAAAATCTTAGCGGAAACCTCTCCGGTATAGGCTCCTGATTCTTTTGAAGAACAGTTTTGGGCTCCGACGAAAACATCAGCTGTTTCGCCCACTAGCCTTTTGACGCTTGGAATGTGAACAAAAGGAGGGTTTAATACAACCGTGACGTCTTTTTTACGTTCATCTTTTATCATGTTGACGATTTCGGAAGTAAGGGTCTGTCCTTCCTCCAGCGTACCGTTCATTTTCCAGTTTCCCGCTACAATTTTCTTTCGCATTATTATAAGGTTTAGGTTTTCTTAAAAACTATTAATTTTATAGTATCAATGGGTGGTTCCCGGCTTTGCGTCTAAGCAAACTAACAGGTTCCTTTCTCCTACATAACAGCACCATTTGCTACAACATATGTTCTGGTAAAAGTCGATACAGGTATGAGTGTCTTCTTTCAAAGTTAAAATTACACAAAATGTCTTTCACTAGAAAAGAATACCGGGAAGAAGCCCCACGAAAATCTTTTACGCCCGCTGAGGCTAAAGTAAAGATTGCCGCCTATTGTGCTTATCAGGAGCGTTGCCAGAAGGAGGTCAGGGATAAACTGTATGACTATGGGCTGCCTTCTTATGAAGTAGAAGACCTGGTTACCGCCATGATTTTGGAGGGCTTTGTCAATGAAGAACGTTTTTCCAAAGCCTTTGTGAGGGGCAAGTTTAGGATGAAAAAGTGGGGGAGGATCCGTATTATCAAAGAATTAAAGTATAGGGTCTCCAGTGACAACCTTGTACGGACGGCTTTAAAAGAAATTGATGAGCAGGAATACTGGGACACTTTAATCTGCCTGGCGGAAAGGAAGTTAAGGGAAATGAAG
Source organism: uncultured Roseivirgaceae bacterium (assembly GCA_964537165.1). Taxonomy (GTDB): domain Bacteria; phylum Bacteroidota; class Bacteroidia; order Cytophagales; family Cyclobacteriaceae; genus DATGMS01. The sequence goes on from CAZHZP010000405.1 coordinate 1,442, forward strand.
GAAAAAGATAGCTTTAAAAGGAAGATGAAACTGTATCAGTTCCTTGCTTATAAAGGTTATGAAAGTGATTTGGTTCAGGAGGCCATTGAGCGCTTAAAGGAGGAGGGGACTTACTGAATCAATTGGTCAACCGCCTCTTCAAACCACTTTCACCCCTCTCTAATTGATCAGAAAGCCTATACCTACTCTTAAGCCTGCTACATTGGACACGGCATAATAATCCAACATTCCTTCTAACCTAAAGCGATAAGACAGATTATGGGAATAACCTGCTCCGAGTGCAAAATCACTGTTCTTGCCCAACAAGCCCCGAGCCCTGATGAACACCGGCTCAATAGGGTAAAACCGGGCACCTAAAGTAACATGATTCGAACGGTTGTAGTTGAATTCGTATCCTCCGGAAAAGGAGAGGGAATGCAAATGAAAATAATTCAGCTCGGCGGCGGCTTGATACCTCCGGATCACGCCGGGCGCATCGGTTCTTCCTACATCAAATGCCCCGGATAGTAAGTAACTTCCTGCTGCCTGTTGTCCAAACCCTTCTGTGGAGAATAGGCAAAACACGCCTAACGCGATTAAGATTTTCTTCATATTACTCCTCTTTTCATTTCTTCCAGCCTTTTTTTGAGCCCTTGCCATTCGTCCCTCAGTCTGGCTGCCTCCATAAAGTTGAGCTCTTTGGCGGCCTTTTCCATCATCTTTTGGGTCTGGTTGACGAGCTTTTCCAATTTGTCTTTGCTTA
>CAZHZP010000406.1:0-2183 GCA_964537165.1 uncultured Roseivirgaceae bacterium
TTCTGTCTTCGTCCACTACCGGAATACCGCCGATGCTGTGTTCATTCATGATGGCCTGGGCATCTTTGACTTTGGAGGTAATCTGCAGGGTGATGGGGTCCAGTATCATCCCGCTTTGGGATCGTTTTACCTTGCGCACCTGTGCGGCTTGTTGTTCGGTGGTCATATTCTTGTGAATAAAACCCATTCCGCCCTCTAAGGCTATCGCAATGGCCAGTTCGGCTTCGGTAACGGTGTCCATGGCCGCAGAGACCAACGGAATGTTGAGCCTGATGTTTTTCGTAAGCTGGGAAGAAGTTTGGGTGTCGCGCGGGAGTACTTCAGAGTAGCCCGGCACCAAGAGCACATCATCATAGGTGAGTGCTTCGAAAAGAAATTTATCTGTGTTGAGATTCATGGCAAATTTGGTTAGGTAACCCTATTTGCCCGTCAAATATACGAACAAAATTTCAATCCATAAGGGGGGAGCAAATAATTTTTGGGAATTTCCTACTAAGATTCGCTGATGAGGGGAATTTTATTCGGAACGGGGGACCGCAGAGCAAAATTCCCCTTTTATAGTGGGTAACAAAAGTTAATATAAAGCTGTGTTACGAATGAAATCACGTTTGGCTTCCCGAAGTCGACGCGGAAATCATCAGCACTAATCTGCGTTACCTGCCTAAAGGCCAGACAGGTCTGCGGGAGTTATTTCAGCATCTTTCGGTTACCGTTACACCAGGTTTTCTAGTGGGTAGTTTTCATCTCTTGTTTGCGCCGCAACCTACAAGATTGGGTGTTTGTTGATTTCATCACCCGCAAGTCATACACCTTTCTTATAGAAAACAGATCACCCCTTCTTCCTCAGCTTCGCAATATAAAATCCATCAAATCCGCTCTCGTGCGCCAGGACTTTTTGATCCTCGATAAGCTCATAATCTTTTCCCGGTTCACTTGCTAAAAAAGTTTCTATCTGATCCTGGTTTTCTATGGGAAGAATGCTGCAGGTGGCATAGACCATGATTCCTCCCGGCTTTAGCAAATCGCTGTAGTTTTGGAGGATCTCCTGCTGGACAGCCACCATTTTGTCGATCGATTCGGGGCTCAGCTTCCATTTGGTGTCCGGATTCCTTTTTAATACCCCCAATCCGGAACAAGGGACATCCAGTAAAAGCCGGTCAGCTGAATCCTTCAGCCGCTTGATGGTTTTACTTCCTTCGATGACTTTGGGCTCGATGATACTCACCCCCGCCCTGCGGGCTCTAAGTTTGGTGTTTTTTAGTTTCCATTCCTCCACATCCATGGACAGAATGCGTCCTTTGTTTTCCATCAATGCCGCCAGGTGAAGGGATTTGCCCCCTGCTCCCGCACAGGCATCAATCACACGCATTCCCGGAGCCACATCCAATGCCGTCGCCACTTTCTGGGAAGAGGCATCCTGTATCTCAAAAAGACCTTCTTTAAAAGCGGGCGAACGGAACATGTTTTGCCGCTTGGCCAAGACCAGCGCGTCTTTATAGCCTTTGGGTGCAAAGGTTTCTATGCCTTCCTCCGCGAGCCTTTTCATCAGATCTTCTTTGGAGATCTTCAGCGTATTGACCCTGATGATGACGCTGGCCTGTTGATTCAAGGTGTCCAGTTCCGCATCCCATTTCTTACCCAATAGCCGTTCGCCCAAGTCATCCAACCAATCCGGGATGGACTGCAAGGTAGCCCGGTCGTTGATGGCATGGTACCTGCTTTTGATTTCTTCGGGATCAATCCCCCGGAATTCCCGCCAATCGGGAAGTTCATTCCCCTGCATCAACCAATACGTGCCAAACAAGTGGAACAAATCATCCGAAGGGCTTATTTCATGGATCAGCCTCCACCAACGAACCATTTCATAAACACTTTCGGCAATAAAAGCCCTATCCCGGGCACCCCATTTCGGGTTGGAACGCAGGGTTTTCTCTATGACCTTATCCGCATAGCGTTCTTGATTAAATATTTCATCTATGGCATTGGTAACCGCATAAACGGTATTGGAGTGTAATCGCATGAAGTTGTTGTTATCGGTTACTGGTTATTGAGTTATTCAGCTATCAGGTTACAGGTCCACGGGCCACCGTCGACAGTCCACAGCAGCAGCGCACGGGCCGGTTTTTGCTGTCTTTGTTGTTGTATCAGTTATTGGTGTGATTTAATTTTGTTACGTCCTCGAC
>CAZHZP010000407.1:0-2176 GCA_964537165.1 uncultured Roseivirgaceae bacterium
TTTAATCATCCCTAAAACATTATATCCAACGTTTAAACCCAACTTTTATGAACGACAACATTAACAGAAGCGCCCTCTTTAACGGGAGCTGTTTTGCCCTCATTACGACGGCATTTACCTTTTCCATCCGGGCCGGGATCCTGCCTGAGCTTGGAGAAGAGTTCGGATTAACTGCAGCCCAACTTGGATTTATCAACTCCATGTGGTTCTTGGGCATGCCCATTTCCATGATTATTGGTGGATTGGTGTATCACTCGTTTGGCCCAAAGAACATTATGCGGGTAGCTTTTGTGTCTCACACGCTGGGTATCCTGTTAACAATTTATGCAGGAGGGTACACAGGGCTCCTGATTTCTACCCTGTTTATTGGCTTTGGAAACGGATGTACGGAAGCGGCTTGTAACCCGATGATTGCGGACATGTATTCACGGGACAAAATCGACAAGATGCTGAACAGGTTCCACATGTGGTTCCCAGGTGGTATTTTCCTTGGTGCGATCATCTCCTATATTATGACCAATCTAGGGTTCGGATGGCAGGCACAGATGTGGATCACCATGATCCCGACCGTGATTTATGTCGTGTTGTTTTATGGAAAGGCATTCCCAAGACCAAAAGTGGAAGGCGTTACCTCTTTGGGTGAAAACTTCAAGGCGATGCTCTCTCCGATCTTTATCTTTCTTTTTATTGCCATGTCGCTAACCGCTATTTCCGAATTCGGTCCGCAACAATGGGTTAATATTGTGATGAGTGCGAGCGGCGCCAACGGCATGTTGATTTTGGCTTTGACCACCGGATTAATGGCCGTAGGACGTTTCTTCGCGGGTCCTGTTGTAGGAAGATTCGGACAAACAGGTGTGCTTCTAGGAGGTTCAGTTTTGACACTTATCGGCATTTATATGTTTAGCACGGTTACCGGCGGACTGGCCTATGTGGCAGCCATTATTTTCGCTACCGGAGTTTGCTTCTTCTGGCCGGTCATGATCGGTGCAACAGCTACCAGAGTGCCTCTAAGTGGCGCATTGGGTATGTCTATTATTGGAGGGGTAGGGATGTTCTCTACAGCTATCTGGCAACCTGTTATCGGAGGGTGGATTGACTCCGCTAGGGCAGAAAATGTCGCTGCCGGCTTGAGCGGTGATGCCCTGGAACTGGCCGCTGGACAGGATACACTTTCAAATATGGTACTCTTCCCTGCTATCCTTATCGTGCTGTTTACCTTCTTCTACTTCTGGCAAAAGAATAAGAAGCAAGCGATAGACACCGTAGCCGCTCATTAATCATTTACAAGGCTGTCTCTCTGAGACAGCCTTTATTTTTTATCCTATTTCGACAGAAGCCGACGCATTCCCCTTACGGATCTTTAACCGCCGAAGCTTCGAAATACCACCTTCCCACTCCCGACCAAATCACCAAAGAACCAGAATCCATGGCAAAGGGCGTATGATTTCTCTACATTTACTATATTAAACCACAGTAATCAAAAGTACCGATCATATATGAAAATCCCTTCTTGCAACGTTTTTAAGCTGTTCTTTGCCTTTATTCTTACCCACCTTTTTCTCGTTGCCCAAGCCCAGCACCGTGTCATCATCAGCACGGATATAGGCGGTACGGACGACGATGACTTCCAATCGATGATCCACTATATGATGTATGCGGATCAGTTCCGAACAGAAGGCTTGATTTCTTCTGCCTTTGGCGACGGCCGGGTATCGGATATTCTTCATGTCATAGATCTATATGAAAAGGACTATCCAAAACTGAAAGCCCGCTCGGCGAACTTCCCACCACCTGAGGAATTGAGGGCTGTCACCAAGCAAGGCGCCATTGAACGGGCACCGCTTCAAGGATTTAATGAATCCAGCGAGGGGTCCCGGTGGATGGTTGAATGCGCCAGAAGGCCCTCGGAAGATCCTCTATGGGTGCTCGTGTGGGGAGGACTGGAAGACGTCGCCCAAGCCCTACATGATGCGCCGGATATCCAGGATAAAATACGCGTGTACTGGATCGGGGGGCCCAATAAAAAATGGAGCGCCAATGCCTATCACTATATTGTCAGCCACTTCCCCAGCCTTCACATGATCGAGGCCAATGCCACTTACCGGGGCTTGTTTGTCGATGACCGTTCAGATGAACCCACCAACATTAAAAACTTCTATCAGCACCATATCAA
>CAZHZP010000408.1:0-2173 GCA_964537165.1 uncultured Roseivirgaceae bacterium
CAAATGGAAAAAGCGATGCTATGGGGTCAATATTAACATTTTTTATTTTAATGAAACAGAGCCTACCGAAATATCAATTAAAAAAGTCATCAGGTCTTCTGCGTTTTTCTTGTATCCTTTGCTGACATAGACTTTGTTGTCGATTTGCCTTAGGTGCCTAGGAAGCGAGGTCCTGCACATGGCCGTGGACTTGACCTTGACAATGTAGGGCAGGTGAGCTGAAGGCAAATTGATATTGACCGATCCTGCGCCTACCATGGTCGAGATGGTGCTTCCGCCGGGTATGTTGTTATCAAAAGAAAGGTTGACCGAACCGTAGTTTACGTCGAAAAGCATGTGTTTGGCATTGGAATAGTTGATGCGTTGAGCGTCCAGACTACCCATTGTGATCACTACCATCATGGTGTCCATGGATGCGGTATTGAGAGATCCGCTGGAATAATCCAGAGCCACGTCCGCACTGGCGGTTTTGATTTTGCATTTGGACACCGGCAGGTGGGAGAGATCAAAGGAGGCTTTTCCCAATCCAAAGTTAAAGTTTAGATCATATAAAAAATTGCTGTCTAAATCAATGAACCAGTCGTGGTCGTAGGATTCGCTGTCCCCTGTAAGCAGCCTGTAGGATAGGCTTCTACCCAGGCTTTCCGATGCGGTGTTTTGGTGCTCGATATTGGTGCTCAATATGCCACCCGCAATGGTATGGGTGAAAGTAGGCAGGATATTTACTTTTGAAAGATGGGCATGGACCCGGACGGGTTCGCCAAAAGTGTTGTTTTTAATGATCGAGTTGCCTTTGTAAGAAGAGAAATCAAACTTGACCAAATCAAAACCTTCTGTTTCCTTGACGATGAATTCTTTGGCAATCTGGGCTTCTACACTATACATACATCCCGCCAGTACCCAGATCAGTAAGCCTAATTTTTTGAACATACGAGAAATACGGCACGAATGGCAAAAGGTTTTGTAGACGCCATAAAAAAACCGGATACCATCCGGTTTTAGCTCATGTTTGCCTCTTTTATTTAAAAGAACTCTTTCATCTTATCGAAAATGCTCTTTTCTGATTTTCCTGGGGCAGGGGAGAAGTTTTCGGAATCTCTCAGTTTCTCCAGAACTTCTCTTTCTTCTTTGGTTAGCTGTTTAGGGGTCCACACGTTGACATGAATTAATTCGTCCCCTTTTCCGTAGCCGTTAAGCTCTTTGATTCCTTTTCCTTTCAGGCGAAGTATTCTTCCGCTTTGGGTTCCCGGCTCCAGTTTGATTTTCACTTTTCCATCAATGGTGGGCACTTCAATTTGCGCGCCCAATACCGCGTCAATAAAGCTTACATAAAGATCGTACACGACGTTATTGCCATCTCTTTGTAATTCGTCATGTTCAATTTCTTCGATGACGATCAAGAGATCACCCGCTACACCTCCCGGGGTTTCGTTACCTTTTCCGGACAGGCTCAATTGCATGCTGTCACTTACACCCGCGGGGATGTTGATCGGGATGATTTCCTCCTTAACAATTAAGCCCCTTGCATCTGCTTCTGCAGGTTTTTTGTCGACGAGCTGGCCGCTGCCACTACAGGTAGGACAGGTGCTGGCGGAGACCATTTGGCCCAACATGGTGTTGACTACCTTTTTGATCTGTCCGCTGCCGTTACAGGAAGGGCAATTTTTGAAAGTAACCCCGTCCGCTACTAGATGGCGTTTCACCTTTATTTTCTTCTCGACCCCGTTGGCTATTTCCGCTAAGTTGAGTTTCAGTTTCACGCGAAGGTTGGTGCCTTTTCGGGTCCGTCTTCCGCCTCGGCCTCCTCCTCCAAAGAAAGAATCAAAGCCTCCTCCACCAAAGATGTCACCGAACTGGGAGAAGATGTCCTCCATGTTCATGCCGCCACCGCCAAAGCCTCCAGCTCCGCCTACTCCCTGGTGGCCGAACTGGTCATAGCGCTGGCGCTTTTCGGCATTGCTCAATACCTCATAAGCTTCTGCGGCTTCTTTAAACTTCTCTTCTGCCTCGGGGTTGTCAGGATTCTTGTCCGGGTGATATTTGATGGCCATTTTTCTGTAGGCCTTTTTTATCTCTTCCTGGCTGGCACTCTTGCTGACGCCCAATACTTCGTAATAGTCTCTTTTTGCCATAATAGTTTAAGATCCAATGACCACTTTAGCGTACCTGATCA
>CAZHZP010000409.1:0-2162 GCA_964537165.1 uncultured Roseivirgaceae bacterium
TATGAAGAGGAAGCAGATCTCTTTTTTGAAGACCTTTCCGACAAGGTGATTCAGGATGATGTCTTTATGCGTTTGCTGTCTTTCAACAACGTTTTAATCACAGGGCATCAGGCCTTCTTCACCAGCAATGCGCTTCACAGCATTTCAGAAATCACCTTACAGAACATAGCGGATTTCAAGAATCAGCAGCCCCTGATCAACGAGGTGATATAAATTTATTCCCTTTTTTATGACCGAATTCCTTTCTGTCTTACCTATACTAATACTGATTTTTTGGTCGCTGATGAGGGGTGTAAAAGAATCCGTTGTCATTGCTTTGTTTGTGACAACCATCCTCTTCTTCTATTGGGGTGCTTCTTTTAATCATTTTTTGGGAGCCATCGGCGTATCCTTTATTACCACGGTCAATATCCTGATGATTGTATTTGGGGCGGCTTTCCTTTATGACACCATGGATAAAACCGGAATGATCAAAGCCATCAGCCATTCTTTGGAGGACATTCATCCTTCCAAAGAATTGAGATTTTTTCTTCTGGCTATAGGATTAACCGCTTTTTTTGAAGGGGTGGCGGGCTTCGGGACGCCAGGTGCCATAGTCCCTCTGCTGTTGATCGCCATGGGATTTAATGCGGTTCTTTCAGTGGCAGTGGTGTTGTTGTTTGATGGCCTTTTCGCATCCTTCGGTGCAGTAGGCACTCCGATCATCACCGGCCTCCAGTTTCCCCTGCAATTATCCGACTTGGACAACCAAAATATCGCCCTAGTTTCTGCTTTTTTGGGAATTGCCGTATTTTTTGTACTCCTATTCTTCACATTTTATATCTACCGGCGCAGGCATGGCACGCTGGAATATAAACGAAAAATCGTTTACCTCTACCTGTCATTTTCGTTTCCCTACTTCTTCTTTGCCTATTTTGCGCCGGAACTAGCGACGGTCCTTGCGGCATTGATCATGCTGTCTTTTGCCGTACTCTATCTTAAGCCCCAAAACGCCACCATCAACTTTAGACCCTGGATACCTTATGCGGTATTGGCCTTACTGCTGCTACTTCCTAAAATCTACTATCCTCTTTCCCAGTGGATCGGTTGGGAGCTGGCTTTCCCTGCAATGTTTGGGACCTCTATCCATTCATCCATCAAGCCATTGCAATCCCCGCTGATTCCTTTTCTTGTCGTCGCGCTGGGCGTCACCTTTCTGAAAAAATCCAACACTTTCTACATCAGTAGCTCGCTAAAGAAAACAGCCAGTGTTTTTGTCGTCTTGTTTCCCTCCATTGCTGTAGCCCAATTGATGATCAACTCCGGGGCAACAGCCCCTTCCATGATCGAGAATATCGCCACCATGATGAGCGGCTTGGGGCTTGGATACGTGATGGCATCGCCTGTCCTAGGGTCTATCGGAACCTTTGTGACAGGTAGCACGACGGTTTCCAATATCGTTTTTGGACCTTCCCAACTTCAAGCCGCAAACTACTTGGACTTGCCTGCTGTTTTAATCCTATCGCTGCAACTCGTGGGTGCGGCATTGGGAAACGCTATCTGCCTTTTCAATATCATCGCCGCTGCCTCTGTGGCTAACCTTTCTGATTATAAAGAGGTATTAAAGCTTAATCTTTTCCCATCCATTGTGGGCTGTGTTTTATTTGGTTTATTGGGTCTGTTAGCGGTTCTCCTCTTCATCTAGTGAAAGAAATTACCGGTCTCTATATTCGTTCCAGGTTCTTTACCAATTTGATTCGTTATTTTAAAGTCTAAAACCCCTGCGATGAAAATCCTGATAGTCGAAGATGAACCCGATATGCGTCAAAATTTGGCGCAATCCCTTGAGGAGGAGAAATATGTGATAGAAACGGCCAGCGACTATGATACAGCGCTGGAAAAAATCGGCGTCTACGACTATGATTGTATTCTCCTGGACATTTCCCTTCCTGATGGGAATGGGCTGGACCTGCTTCGGGAACTAAAAAAGCTAAATAAAGCCGAAGGGGTCATTATTGTTTCTGCCAAGGATTCACTGGACGATAAAATTAAGGGGCTGGATCTAGGTGCCGACGATTACCTTCCCAAGCCCTTTCATATGGCGGAGTTGCATGCCCGGGTCAAAGCTGTGTTTCGCAGGAGAAAACTGGATGGCAACCAGTCCGTGCAGCTGGGCAATTTAA
>CAZHZP010000410.1:0-2162 GCA_964537165.1 uncultured Roseivirgaceae bacterium
GCCTACACCTGCTCCTTTTTGAATTTTATTATCTGACGGTCTCTTGGTGTACAATAGTTTACTATTTTTGGCCTTCACCAATCAAGTGGAAAGAGAGGCAATACCGATGAAATATATAGACACCCACGCCCATATTTATTCTCCAAAATTCGACTCCGATAGAGAGGAGGTGATTCAAAGGGCGGCGGATAATGGCGTAGGCAGGATTTATATGCCCAATATCGATGTGGAATCCATCGATGCGATGCTGGAAGCGGAGTTGAAACATCCCGGTGTATGCATTCCCACGATGGGGCTGCACCCTTGTGATGTGGACAGGGACTTCGAAAGGCAGCTGTATGTGATGGAAAGCTGGCTCGATAAACGTTCGTTTGCGGGAATAGGAGAGACGGGGCTGGATCTTTATTGGGACAAAACTTTTTTTGAGCATCAAAAGGAGGCACTAAAAATTCAGATTGACTGGGCCAAGAAGAAGGAATTGCCCATCATCCTCCATTGCAGGGAATCCATGGATGAAACCATAGCGCTCGTTAAAAGTCTGAATGACGACCGGCTGTCAGGCATTTTCCACTGTTTTACGGGAGATCTGGCACAAGCACAAGAAATCGTAAGTATGGGTTTTCTGTTAGGTATAGGCGGAGTGGCGACCTTTAAGAACGGCGGACTGGACAAAGTTCTCCCAGAGCTCGGCTTAGATCATTTGGTACTGGAGACCGACGCACCGTATCTGGCGCCTGTGCCGCATAGGGGAAAGCGGAACTCTCCGGAATATATTCCTTTGATCGCCTACAGGGTGGCTGAGCTCACGGGTGCGGATTTGGAAACGGTGGCGGAGATTACAAACCGAAATGCATTAGGTGTTTTTAAGAAATGGGAAAATGAATTATAAGATTGTTCGCCTGAATACGGCTGCCAAACAGGATATTGAGTCGTCTGTATTAATTATCTATACCGGGGGGACACTGGGCATGGCTTACAACAGCTCGGGTTCATTGGTGCCTTTTAATTTTGGACAGATACTAGAAAAGATCCCCAACCTGACGAGCATGAATGTCAGTATCACGGTGATCTCTTTTCCAGAGCCTATCGACTCCTCCAATGTCAACATGCAGCATTGGATTGATATGGCCTATATCATCTATGAGAATTATGACACCTATGATGGTTTCGTCGTACTGCACGGTACCGATACGATGGCCTATTCGGCATCGATGCTCAGTTTTATGCTGAAGGGCCTGAATAAGCCGATTATCTTTACAGGTGCCCAATTGCCCATCAGTGCCATGCGCTCGGATGCCCGGGAAAACCTGATGACTTCTTTGGAAATAGCTACGGCGAAGCGAAACGGCAAGCCCATTGTCCCCGAAATCTGTGTGTATTTTAATCACCTGCTGTTGAGGGGCAACCGGTCAAAGAAGGTCCAGAGCGTTCATTTTGACGCTTTTGAGTCCGAGAATTACCCCCCGCTGGCGGAGTCGGGGATCATCATTGACTATAATCATGCTGTCATCAAGCCTTTTGAGGAAGGCAGGTTGCGGTATCTGAACCGGCTGGACAACAATGTGATGGTGGTAAAATTGTTTCCGGGGATCACCACAAAGGTTTTGGAGAGCTGTTTTAAGATTGAAGGTTTAAGAGGGGTCATATTAGAAACCTACGGTTCGGGCAACAGCCCGAGTGAACCTTGGTTTTTAGACATCATACAGAAAGCCATTGATCAAGGGATCATTATCTTGAATGTATCCCAGGTCAACGGGGGCAGGGTGATCCAGGGGAGGTACCAGACGAGTAAAGACCTGAAAAAGATGGGCGTGCTAAGCGGGGGAGACATTACGACCGAAGCCGCTGTCACCAAAATGATGTTTCTCTTAGGCAATGAAAACCACGATGATGAGGTCCGGAAAAAGCTAGTGTTGCCTTTGGCGGGGGAAATGACTCCGACCGGGAATAAGGGCGCTGAATAATGTATTGATGACCAAACGCTTAGAAAATGTTTGATTTTTATTTAGTTCATAAGCAGCGGGTTTGGCTAATAAAGAGAAAGAATGCTTGCTTTGACTGAAATTTATAATTTTATTTGTTGCCTTGATCGTAGCCAAAATTAATCAGAGAGGTGTCCGAGCGGTCGAAGGAGCACGCCTGGAAAGCGTGTATACCCCTAA
>CAZHZP010000411.1:0-2153 GCA_964537165.1 uncultured Roseivirgaceae bacterium
GCAATGATCGCCGGCCAGCACCACCTTATGGGACCTTAATATGGGTATCCAGGCGCCGGGCTCCAGCCCCTGTCCGGCTTCATCAATAAAGACTACCGGAAACTTCATTCCCTTAATCGCCGCATTGTTGGCTCCCACCAGGGTGGAAGCCACTACCTGTGTCCGCTGGAAGATATCATAGAGAATATAATTTTCCAGGTTTTGAGCGTCCTCCTTTAGCCGTGCCGCCTCATCCAACAACCTGCTCCGCTGCAACCTTTCCTCCCGGCCAAAATTCCTCCGGTATTTCCTCCCCAAGCTCCGGTACTCGTCCGCCGATTTCCGCAGTCCCTTAAGTTCCTTGTAGCTTTCGTGTTGGGCAATTTTGGCGTCCAGCGTTTGCGACAAGATCTTGTCATCGATCCTGGCAGGATGTCCGATCCGAAGGACCGAAACGCCTTGATCCAACAGCCTTTCCACCAAAAGGTCTACCGCCGCATTGCTGGGGGCACATACAAACAACTGCGGATGGACTTCCAGACTTTGGCATACCGCTGCCACCAAGGTAGTGGTTTTTCCCGTTCCGGGTGGGCCATGGACTATCGCAACATCCTTTGCCGCATGAATCAATTTTACTGCTTCATTCTGGACGTCATTCAATTCCGGCAAATGCCGGGAAAACGGATTTTCTGAAAAAACGGCGGGTTGTTCGCCCAAAAGAATATCCCGCAGTTGGGCAACCCGGCTTTCTTCCGCTTTGATAATGTTTTTCATCGTCCATTCCATCTCCCGATAGGCGGTTTCATCAAATAGCAGGTCAACTCCCAATTTGCCGTCCCGAACCCACTCTGGCAAACGATTTCCCGAAAGCGTGATAACCATGGTATTTTTACGCACAAAATTCACCACCCCGTTCGCCCTCTGCAGCTTGATCTCATTGCGACCGGTATTGGAAAAGAAGGAAACCGATTTTCCAGATTGAAAGCCATGTGACTGATCTGCATCCTTGCGCTCCACCTCGACAATATGTCTATCACCATACCCGGACCTGATCTTTTTCAGCTGAACCGGATACCAGCAAATCCCCTCTTTTACCTTATCTGACAGGGTCCCCTTTTGGTTCTTTTCCAGATATTGCCGTAAGTCCTCCTCCCACTCCTGTTTTAAAAGCTGTAAAGTAATCTTTAATTCCTTCTGTATATCCGGCATCAATGGCTATTTTTAAATTTCCTAGTCAATGTTTGTAAAGTTAATCCGGTTTTGTATAAAAATCCCGCTTTCATGAATTTTCTCGCCCACGCGTATTTATCATTCAATGAACCGAAGGTTTTGGTGGGCAATTTCATCGGAGATTTTGTGCGCGGCAACATCGAAGAGCGTTTTGAAAAGGAAGTGGTCCACGGTATCCTCCTTCATCGGGAAATAGACCAATTTACCGATTCCCATCCGGAAGTGAAAAAAGCCCAGCAAGTTCTCAAGCCTCAATTTGGTCGGTATTCATTGGTTATTACCGACCTCTTCTTTGACCATTTCTTATGCAAGTATTGGAACCAGTATGACAAGCGGCCCGTTGAGGTGTTTTCTCAGCAGGTATATGCCATCATAGCAAAAGAAAGTAACACGCTACCCAAAAAGTTTCTGCATATGTTCACCTATATGCGGGAACAAGACTGGCTAACCGGTTACGGTACACTGGAGGGAATTGGATCCTCGTTTCGAAACTTGGCCAAACGCGCAAGTTTTGATTCTAAAATGGAATTTGCCCATCTTGCATTGAAAGAGAATTACGGCATCTTCAACCGCCATTTTGATCGGTTTTTTCCGGAGCTGTCGGACTTCTCTTTCCAGAAATTAAAAGAGTTAAAATCAGCTGTATGATTGTTTGTAAGCCGAAAATCTCGACCTATTTTTCCCTAGGAGTCTTGGTCGTCCTCCTGATCGCCGGATTGATCTATATTTTGAACGATTTCAATTCAGGACCCTCTTTTGGCCTTTGGTTTTACCTGGTCAGTTGTTCTTTGATTACGCTGGTGCTGGTATTGTTGTTGGTGAAAATGCTCGCAAACTATCGGTTCCTTTCTGTAGGCGGGGGAAGACTGGAAGTACGCCTTCCTTTACGGACGGTAAGAAAAAGGTATGCGCTCAATCAGGTAAAGGCCTGGCAGGAAGAGGTG
>CAZHZP010000412.1:0-2152 GCA_964537165.1 uncultured Roseivirgaceae bacterium
GTTGATTAAATATTTATTTGCTAAGTTATTAAAATCCGACAATTCCCCGCTTATCCATGACGCATCTTTTTTAAGTTCCGCAGCCATGAGCTCGGCTACTCTCGGAGCCATTTCTATGGCTGCACGGGTATCTAAAACCAATATGCGAATCCTTCTGGACAGAAAGTCGTCAAGTTTTACCGCCATTTCTTCCCGAACTGACCAAATTACCTCTGCCTCCATATAAGGATAGTTGGGGTGGAGTTTGGCTGCAAGGCTTTCTTGCTTCGCTACCAAGTCAAGGATTCCTGCGGCGTCCGTTCCATAAATATCCAAATGTCCCCCGTTGCCCTGGGATGTAGAACCATGGACTTTGATGTCGGCAGATCCACTTTTCTTTGCTTTTAACCCGAGTGTTTTATAAAACACATCTACGGTATCTTCCCCCATTTTTCTGAACGTAGTCCACTTTCCTCCCGTAAGTGTTATCAACCGGCTTGTTGAAACGATGATTTTATGGCTGCGCGAGATTTCTTTGGTTTTGGTCGTGCCTTCTTTGGGGGCAGCTAAGGGACGGAGACCGGCGAAAACTGAGAGTACGTCATTCCGCGTGGGCTTCTTGGTGAGATAATTTCCAGCGGTTTTCAAAATAAACGAGATTTCACTTTGAAGGGGCCTAGGCTCCATCTTCGGCCTTTTCCGGATGGTGTCGGTAGTCCCGACCACCAGCTTTCCATGCCAAGGGACCGCAAACAACACCCTGCCATCAGAGGTCTGCGGGATCATCAACGCATCGGAGCCGCCAAGAAACGATTGTTCCAATACGAGATGGATGCCTTGGCTGGGCTGGATCATGTTTGGCGTATCCGGTTCGTCCATTTTTAAAATCTTGTCGGCAAATACTCCTGTGGCGTTGACCACTACTTTTGCCTTAATCGAATAAGACCGGCGCTGTAGAAGGTCCCGCACCACCAGTCCGTTGATCTGGCCGTTACTGTCCTTGTTTAGTTTGTCTACCCTGGCGTAATTCAGGATACAAGCACCCATTTCATCGCAGGTTTGAGCAAGATTAAGGGCGAGCCGTGCATCGTCAAACTGACCGTCATGATACACTACACCGCCAATCAACCCTTTTTGCTTGATTTGGGGGAGTCTTGCAAGGGTGTTCCTTTTTGATAAAAACGTTGATTTTCCAATTCGGAGACTGCCTGCCATCCAGTCGTAAACTTTCAGTCCGATCACATACTTTAACCGGTCAAAAAAAGAGTATATGGGAATGATAAAGGGTTGGTCATAAGCTAAATGGGGAGCATTTTTTAACAGTTGCCCTCTTTCCTTCAGGGCTTCCATCACCAGTCGTATATCTCCCTGCGCTAGATACCTTACGCCTCCGTGTAACAATTTGGTACTCCTGCTGGAAGTTCCCTTAGCAAAATCGGATTTCTCGAAAAGGGCGACTTTCAGGCCTCTCGAAAGGGCATCCAAAGCTACTCCCAAACCCGATGCGCCCCCGCCGATGATAGCCATGTCCCAAACATAACCGGGATTTTCCAGTTGAAGAAGATTGTCTTTCCTTTCCATCTTAATTACTTTTGAGGTGTAAAGTACTATAAAAAGAAACAAAAGGAAAAGCCTCTGTAGTGCAAATGTTTCTTTTTTTAATTAATTTACCTGATGTTGTAGTTTAAATCAATAATATGATGAGCATAGCAGAACGGCACAAATGGATCCTGGATAAACTAAAAGTGGCGGGATATGTGAGTGTGGCTGAATTAAGCAAGGAGATGGAGGTAACCATGGTCACGGTGCGGAAAGATTTGAAGGTTTTGGAGGAGAAAGGCCTGCTCTTCAGGGCTCATGGGAGTGCCACGCCCGTTTATCCCTACGTAAACGATCGGTCGGTGTATGAAAAGGAATTGGTACATGTGGAAGAGAAACGGGCCATTGCGCAGCGGGCGTTTGCACTGATCCATCCCAATGATGCGATCATTATTGGCTCTGGGACTACGGTGGTGGAATTGGCAAGGGCAATTCCAAAAAATTTCAAGCTGACGGTCCTCACCGGAGCCATGAACGTAACCATGGCTATGATCGATTTGCCGGAGGTAGAGATCGTTCAATTGGGCGGACTGGTAAGAAAAAGCAGCAGTTCGGTGGTAGGGCATTATGCGGA
>CAZHZP010000413.1:0-2151 GCA_964537165.1 uncultured Roseivirgaceae bacterium
ACTGACAAGGACATTGAAAAACTGACTTGGTTGTTTGGAGGAGATCTTCTGAACAAGTCAACAATCATCGGTGAATACGTCGGCCCCAGGAAAGAGATGATCACCCCCTGGTCCACCAACGCCGTAGAAATCACGCTTAATATGGGCATCATCGGCGTGTTAAGGATCGAGGAATTTCTTCTCAAAGAGGCCACCACTTCCTTTGACCCCATGCTACAGGCAGTTTATTCCGGGTTGGATCAGAAAATTTTCCACATTGACATCCAGCCGGAGCCTATCCAATCCATCGACAATATCGAGGAATACAGTCGCAGTGAAGGTTTGGCGTTAAGCGGGGAAGAAATTGAATATCTTGAAAATATAAGCAAAGACTTGGGAAGACCCCTTACGGACAGTGAAGTTTTTGGCTTTAGCCAGGTCAACTCAGAGCATTGCCGGCATAAAATCTTCAACGGGACTTTTATCATTGATGGAAAGACAAAGGAAAGCTCGCTTTTTCAATTAATAAAGAAAACCTCCGCCCAGCACCCCAATTATATCGTTTCTGCCTATAAAGATAACGTAGCATTCGTCAATGGCCCAAAAGCGCAACAATTCGCGCCCAGGACGCAGGATGAGCCGGACTTCTTCACCACAGAAACCATTGATACGGTCATCTCACTGAAGGCTGAAACCCATAATTTCCCAACCACCGTGGAACCGTTCAACGGCGCGGCCACAGGATCAGGCGGTGAAATCAGGGACAGGCTTGCCGGTGGAACCGCTTCCATCCCTTTAGCCGGGACAGCCGTTTACATGACCTCTTATTCCAGAAGCGAAGCCGGACGATCCTGGGAAAAAGACCTGGAGGAAAGAAAATGGCTTTATCAGACGCCTATGGATATCTTGATCAAGGCTTCAAATGGGGCCAGTGATTTCGGAAATAAATTTGGCCAGCCCCTGATCAGTGGAAGCCTGTTGACCTTCGAACACAAAGAAGGGGGAAAGCAATATGGCTATGATAAGGTGATCATGCAGGCAGGTGGAGTGGGTTTCACGCGGGAAAATTACAGCTTGAAGAAATCGCCTTCCAAAGGTGACCAAGTCATCGTCATGGGCGGCGACAATTACAGGATCGGCATGGGCGGTGGCGCCGTTTCCTCCGTCAATACCGGGGAGTTTAGCAACGCCATCGAACTCAACGCCATCCAGCGATCCAATCCCGAAATGCAAAAACGGGTCGCAAACGTCATCCGCGCCATGGCTGAAAGTCCGGACAATCCCATTATTTCCATTCACGACCACGGAGCGGGAGGGCATTTAAATTGTCTCTCTGAGTTGGTGGAAGAAACAGGCGGAACCATACATCTGGACAAACTTCCTATCGGTGACCCCACCTTGTCTGCCAAAGAAGTGGTAGGCAACGAATCTCAGGAAAGAATGGGCTTGGTCATCCATGAAAAAGATGTTGCCACCTTGAAAAAAATCTCCGAAAGAGAACGGGCTCCATATTATGTCGTCGGGAATACCACAGGGGACATGCACTTTAAATTTGAAAATTCCGTAACCGGAGAAAAACCCATTGACTGGAGCCTGCATCACCTCTTTGGCAGTTCGCCCAAGACCATACTGGAGGATGAAACTGTTGAGGTTGATTTTGAGGAAATAGCATACGATAGAAGCCACCTGCAAAAATACATCCAGGAGGTCCTTCAATTGGAGGCCGTTGCGTCAAAAGACTGGTTGACGAATAAAGTAGACCGCTCGGTAACCGGTAGGGTAGCCAAGCAACAGACTACCGGGGCCATACAGCTTCCACTCAATAATGTGGCGGTCATGGCCATTGATTATACCGGCAGCAAAGGGATCGCCACCTCCATAGGCCATGCGCCTGTTGCCGCCCTGGCCGATCCGGAGGCGGGTTCCAGACTTGCTATAGCCAAAGCATTGACCAATTTGATTTGGGCACCTTTAGAACACGGATTGCAAGGAGTATCGCTAAGTGCCAATTGGATGTGGCCAGCCAAAAACAGGGGGGAAAACGACCGCCTGTACCGCGCAGTGGAAGCTGTCAGCAATTTTGCAATTGAACTTGGAATCAATATTCCTACCGGAAAAGACTCCCTTTCGATGACGCAGCAATATCCGAATGGCGATACCGTCTATTCTCCC
>CAZHZP010000414.1:0-2148 GCA_964537165.1 uncultured Roseivirgaceae bacterium
ATTTCAAAGCGTTGCACGCCTATGCGCAAGCCATCGTGAAGGACAGTGCCGAGGCGGAGGAGGTGGTGCAGACTGTCTTTTTGAAACTGTGGGAGAAGCGGGGAAGTCTTACCATCTCCGTTTCTCTAAAAGCGTATCTCTACAAGGCTGTTTATCATGGAAGTATAAACCACCTGAAACATGAAAAAGTGAGGATGAAACACTCGGAGCAGCAGCTTTACATCAGTCGGCAAGAATTACCTGTCGAAAGTATGGCCTTTAGGGAAGAAAGGGAGGAGGAGCTGAGCGGGCGGTTGAAGCGCGCTTTGGACCGGCTACCCGAAAAATGCCGGATGGTATTCTATCTAAGTAGGTTTGAAGAACTTAAATACCAAGAGATTGCCCAGCGGCTGGATATTTCCGTCAAAACGGTGGAAGCGCATATGGGGAAGGCTATAAAAACCCTGCGAACCCAACTGGCTGAGTACATGCCGATTTTATTGATTTTGCTCTCTTATTTAATCAGGCGATGAAGGACGAATTGTTGATCAAGTATCTTTTAGAAGAAACCAACGGAGAGGAAAACCGACAGGTGGGGGAATGGTTGGCTGCGCATCCTGATCATCAAAAGAAGTATGAGCAGATGCAATGGCTTTGGGAAAACAGCAAGTCAAATTTGCAACACAGCACGGTGGATGAAAACCTCGCTTGGGAGAAATTCAAAACCAGAAGAAGTCGTACTTCTAAAGCCGTCCAATTCCCTTTCTGGCTCCGTGGCGTGGCTGCCGTATTTGTTGTTCTGGTCATGGGCTGGCTGACCTTATCTTTCCTGCCCCATTCAGGTAGAGCTTATTTTACGGAGGTCATTCTGGAAGCAGAAAGTAGCATCCGGCAAGAAGTACTGTTGGACGGAACCGTGGTCACGCTCAACAAGAATGCAAGGTTAAATTACAGCCAAAAGTTGTTCAGTGGCGAGAGGCAAGTACGTTTGTTGGAGGGAGAGGCTTATTTCGAAGTTCTAAGAGATAACAACAAGCCTTTTTATGTCCAGGTGGATGAGGTGATGGTTAAGGTTTTAGGGACTTCTTTCAACGTGAAAAAGCATGGGAATTATACCGATGTTGTTTTGGATGAGGGTTCTATTGCTGTGCAAATCGGCGATCAGGCGCTGACTCTGGAGCCTGGTCAGAGAGTGTCTGCGCATGGCAAGGACAAAAGCTTGGAAAAGTCTACCGTAGAAAACCGCCTTCACCGATATTACCTCAACAGTAGGTTTGAAGCGGAAAATATTCCCTTATACCAGATTGTGGAGGCTTTAAACAGCGCCTATGACGCCCACATCACCATTGCTTCGGAAGAACTTGGGCAAACCCGGATGACTACCACCTTAGAATATGGCTCCTTGGATCAAAATCTCGAAGTGATCAAAGAAACCCTCAGTATCAGTATTTCCGGGGAGGGGAAAGAATGGGTTTTATATTAATTCTTTAACTTGCCCCTTCTTTCTGAATGGATGATCAGTACATATAGACGTGTTTTTTTAGCCTTTCTGATGCTGTCTTTGTGGTGGCTCACAGGCAAGAGCTATGCCCAGGGGATTCTCGGGGAAATGATAGAATATAATCGGGATACCCAAGAAAGTCTGGGAAATGCCTTGCAGAAAATATCCGGAGCCCATGGCTTTTACCTTTCCTATCAGGATACGATCATTTCACCAGAACAGCCTGTCTCTCTAAATCATTATCAAGGCCCGCTGTCGGGATTTTTGGCGATGCTGTTGGGAGATGACTATGAATTCAAAGAACTTCCGGGCTATGTAATCATCCGGTACGCGCCTGGGATTTTGGATCTGGATGCCCAGGTGGAAGAGCATCCAAGGCAGCTAACCGTAAAAGGTTTTGTAAGGGACAGCCAGACAGGAGAGGGTATCGCACATGCCAGTGTGTATGACAAAAGCCGCTTGAGTTCAACCTTAACGGATGAAGAAGGCTATTTTGAACTTAGGACGAGATCGAAGGGGAGTGCATGGCTTACCTTGAGCAAAAAACATTATAAGGACACCACTTTTATGATCCTGCCGGAGGTGGAAATACAGGCGTCCAAGAAAAAGAGCCTCTTTCGATATTATCAAGAAGATGGATCGGCGGGTGAAGTGGAACAGAGTTTCTT
>CAZHZP010000415.1:0-2142 GCA_964537165.1 uncultured Roseivirgaceae bacterium
GCCTTCTCTATTCTGTTGGACAGCCGATAACTTTCCGCCACAATCAGATTGGCTTGTTGATCGTCAGGGTTTTCCTCCAGGATCTTCGAAAAAGAATTGATGGCCAACTGATATTCCCCTGCCTCGAACTGGCTTTGTGCTTTTTGTTGGAGGCTGGTACAGGCAGCCATGAAGAGGGAGATGAAAACTAGAATCGGAAAACTACGCTTCATGGGGGAATCTGTAGATGGTTTAAATCTTACCTTCTAATATAGGACAATTATTTTTCATATTAATGGACAAAATATTTCTTCAACCAACTGTCCTTCGCAGGGATCAGCCATTTGTCGGATAAATCCCGCTTTTTGTTGACCAACGGATTAAAAACGGGCGTTTCTTCTTGAAGGTTACCTGAATTGACGTGGTTTTTCAATTCCGGTAGCTTGCTGGTGAGTACTTTGTCTTCATTGATAAAGGAGACTTTCCCCTGATCCAAGAGGTTGACCTTTAACTGTTGCTCGATGTCCCTTAGCACCCTCACGGAGCTGTCAATCGAACAGCCACTGGCACCCAGGCCGGCCTCGTCGACCGCCAAAATGATGATGCGGTCATACTGCAAATCAAAGGAGGTCGGCATGGAGGCGCCGTGGGTGTTCCACTGATCGCAAAAGGAAGTGAGCTTATCTTTTATAAATGCTATTTCCTCGGCCTCGAACTTCCTGTCCGCCTGATAGACCCATATTCTCGCCGTCTCCGGCATGTCCTGAAAAGGGAGATACATATGTTTTGTTAATTTAATGCTCTTGATATAACGATAAAGGAGCAAGAATGATTCTTTTATCTAAGCGGAACCACGTCTCTCGCCTCCAACAGCTTTGGAAATCCCTCTAGCATAAGAACACCGGTCTAACCCAAACCCTGATCCTTTGCGATCATTTCCGCCAGGTCATAAACCTTGACCTCATGCTCCCGGTTTTTGTTTTTGACCCCGTCCGACATCATGGTCAGGCAGAAGGGACATCCCACGGCAATCGCCGAGGCGCCGGTGCCCAAAGCTTCTTCGGTTCTCTCCACGTTGACGTCCTTTCTTCCCGGTTCGGGTTCTTTGAACATCTGCGCCCCGCCGGCACCGCAGCAGAGTCCTTTGGTCTTGCAGCGTTTCATCTCTACCAGTTCCACATCCAGTGCGCGGATTACTTCCCGCGGCGCCTCGTAGACGTTATTGGCCCGGCCCAAGAAACAGCTGTCGTGGAAGGTGATTTTTTTACCTTTAAATTCCCCGCCGCCCTTCATTACTATTTTTCCTTCATTGATCAGTTGCTGTAGGTATTGGGAATGATGGATCACTTCATAATGGCCTCCCAGGGCAGGATATTCGTTTTTAAGGGTATTGAAGCAGTGCGGACATGCCGTCACCACTTTTTTGATATTATAGCCATTGAGCACCTGGATATTGCCGATGGCCTGCATCTGGAACAAGAATTCATTTCCTGCTCTTCTGGCCGGATCGCCCGTACAGGCCTCTTCCGTTCCCAGGACCGCAAAGTTTACCCCTACCTTGTTTAGGATCTTGACAAAAGCCTGTGTGACCGCCTTGTACCGGTCGTCAAAAGATCCGGCACAGCCCACCCAAAAAAGGATCTCGGGGCTTTCTCCCCGGACGGCCATCTCGGCCATGGTAGGTACTTTATAAGTTGACATGTTTGTTTGGTGATTAGTTATCAGTTAATGAGTTGTTGGTCAACTGTCGACCGTCGACAGCCCAATCCGATTAAGGCCATCGTCCTTCCGTCATCGGGCTTCGGTCTTCCGTCTCATCTCACTCCTCTTTCTTCAGTCCCTCCGCCCAATTAAATCGGTCGCTTGGCGAGAATTTCCAAGGAGAAAAGCTTGTTTCCAAATTTTGGAACATCGCATTCCATTGTGCCGGCGAGCTGCTTTCTTCCATCGCCACATAGCGGCGCATTTCTAAGATGATGCTCAGCGGGTCGATGTTGACCGGACAGGCTTCCACGCAGGCATTGCAACTGGTGCAGGCATTGATTTCTTCCTTGGTGATATAGTCGTTCAAAAGGGATTTGCCGTCCTCTAGCCCCGGTCCGCCCGCTAGGATACTTCTGGTGACTTCCTCCGCGCGATCACGGGTATCCATCATGATTTTTC
>CAZHZP010000416.1:0-2141 GCA_964537165.1 uncultured Roseivirgaceae bacterium
AATCCATCTTTGAATATACAAAAAAAAGGGACAAATATTGTCCCTTTCCTCAAACGTGCAAAGATTTGTAAAAGATGAGCGGCTAGTCCCTGTTGCCAAAGAATATGAAAGCGTAATAAGCCAGGGTGGCCAAAGAAGCCAGTGCCGCAACCACATAGGTCATGGCTGCCCATTTCAGGGCGTCCTTGGACATGCCATACTCGGTCGGGGTGACGACATTACGCTGTTGCACCCAAGCCAAGGCCCGGTTACTGGCATCAAATTCAACGGGTAAGGTGACCAGCGAAAACAAGGTCAGCATAGAATACGCGCCGACAATAATGACGCCGACCGCTTCATAAGGAAGCTGGAACAAGGCGATCCCGCCAAAAAGCGCGGCAATAAGTACAATGTTCAAGATTTTCCCGCTGGCATTCTGGATCGGAACCAAAGCAGACCTTAAAGAAAGCCAGGCATAAGAGGTGGCATGCTGTACGGCGTGCCCGCACTCGTGGGCGGCAACTGCCGTGGCAGCGGCGTTTCTGCCGTAGTACACCTCCGGACTCAGATTAACGGTCTTGTTCATCGGATTGTAGTGGTCACTTAACTGGCCTTCAACACAATTGACCTGGACATTGGAAATGTTATGGTCGGCCAGCATCAGTTCCGCGATTTCTTTTCCAGATAAATTGGCCTGTAAGGAAGTTTCTGAATATTTTTTGAATTTACTCTTCAACTTACTGCTTACCACGTATCCAAGGATACCAAAAACTACAACAATTAAGATTAGGATCATTTTCTATTTACCTTTTTTATTTAAACTAGTGGATTTAACGCAACAAACTTTCTTTAGGTTCTTCTTTTGGGCTGATTTTTACTACCACAAGCAAACTGATAAGTCCCAATACGGCCACCGTGAGCATCTGGGTGCTATGGATGATGGCCGCGAATATTTTTCCGTCTTCTTCGCTCAGACCGTAGTACAGCAGGATAAAAGCCACCAGAGCGTGGAAGGTGCCTATGCCACCCTGAACCGGCGCGATCATCCCGATGCTGCCCATCACCATAACCATTAATACCGAGGAGGCGTCCAATCCTGCGGTACTGGGAATGCCCAGTGCCACAAAGTACATCATCATGAAATAAATGATCCAGATCATGATTGAAGAGGACCAAAACCCCGTCTGGTTCCTGAGCTGCTTCACGCTCTTGAGCCCTGTTACAAAATCATGCGCGAAATACCTCAATTTCCGGATCAGTCCTTGATCCCGGTATGTCCTGAACAGCCATATCCCCAACAAGCCCAAAACAACCAGCACAGCTAAAAAAAGAGGCAGGTAATTGACGGCTGCACTTTTCAGGGAATCCAGGGAAATCAGATCATTTGCCAAAGATAGGAAAATTCGGTTTTCGGACAAGAAAGCCACCAGGATAACAAAAATCAGCAACAACAGATCAACGCTCCGTTCCAGTAGGACGGTCCCCAGCAACTTCCCCATCTGGAGGTCGTCCGTCTTTTTTAATACACCACATCTTGCGACCTCCCCGGCGCGGGGGATCAACAAATTGACCAGGTACCCTGTCATCAATGCCCAGAAGGAGCGGGAGGTATCGGTGTGCTGCTGTCCGTCAGCATCTATCAACAGTTTCCACCGCCATGCCCGTATCCAATATCCCCAGACGGATATAAGGATGGATAGCCCTATCCAAAAAAAGGAAGCCTGGCCGAGGGCGTCTACCAGGCTTTCCAACTTAATATCCTTGTACAAAAACCAGAAGATCACAACGGCCACCATCAGCGGCAAGACCACTTGCACAAGTTGCTTGGGCGAAAGTCTCACTGCTTATGTCAGTTGGTTCCGTTCATCTGGAAAGATCACGGTCGGCTTATACTGTTTTGCTTCTTCCAATTCCATGGATGCGTAAGAGATAATGATGACGATATCCCCCACTTGGGCTTTTCTGGCCGCCGGTCCGTTCAGGCAAACCTGGCCGCTTCCCCTTTCCCCCTTGATTACATAGGTTTCCAGTCGTTCTCCATTGTTGATGTTGACGATCTGGACCTTTTCGTTTTCTATGATTTGGGCGGCATCCATCAGGTCTTCGTCGATGGTGATACTTCCCACATAATGAAGTTCTGCCTGCGTGATTTTGACCCGGTG
>CAZHZP010000417.1:0-2136 GCA_964537165.1 uncultured Roseivirgaceae bacterium
TAGACGCGCTGGAAACTCCTTTTTATGACTTTGCCGGTTCTACCATTGTACATTCCGTAGGCGGATGGGGCGCTTTGGTCGGAGCCTTTCTCTTAGGACCCAGAATCGGAAAATATACCGGCCGGATCATGAATGCGATTCCCGGCCACAGCATCCCCATGGCAACCATAGGTGTATTCTTGCTGTGGTTTGGCTGGTTCGGATTCAACGGGGGATCCGTATTGAGTGCTTCACCTGGAGACGTATCACGGGTGTTCGTGACCACGGCGATTGCAGGGGCAGCGGGTGCATTTGGAGCTTTGATAGTCTCCTACATCAAGTTTAAGGCTTATGACATCACGATGGTGCTCAACGGCATTTTGGCAGGGCTCGTAAGTATCACTGCTGGCGCCGATGTAATGTCGGTTTCGGAATCGGCGCTGATCGGCTTTATAGGAGGAGGACTTGTCGTCTTCGCTGTGATTTTCTTTGACAGAATAAGGATTGATGATCCGGTAGGTGCTATCTCCGTCCACCTGGTCTGCGGCATCTGGGGGACGTTGGCCATCGGTATCTTTGGTGATCTGGCGGGCAGCGCCCAATTGGTTTCCCAGCTTATCGGCGTCGTTTCCGTTGCGGCGTTCTGTCTAATCTTTAGCTTCATCATCTTTTATGCTTTGAAGAAAACTATCGGTATCAGAGTGCCGGAACAGGAAGAGATAGAAGGATTGGATATCAACGAGCATGGCATGTACGCCTATCCGGATTTTGCTCCTAACGAATAAAACAACCACCAACCATAAATGAAGAAGCGGCCCCTAAAGGGGCTGCTTTTTTTGTTAGAGATAGCTCCCTCTCTTGATCCTACCCCCGCCAAACTGGATACCCAAACCAAGGCTGATAAAGTCCGTAATCCCCTGCCCCGTAAAGTGGAAGGTAGCGTCCATTCTAAATTTACCCGCCACCATGCCCATCCTCGGAGCCACCCCAAAATTCACATGGCTGCCCTGGTTGTTGATGATCGTCCCGTTGCTCTCATCGATGATCTCGTAGTCACTCCTCCGGTACATCCCCGCAGTCATGCCCAGATAGGGCCGCACATTCTCCCGGGAAAAGACATAATCGCCTGTGAGGGAGACATTCCCAATGGCCTGGGCTTTGGTGACGGCCTTGGTGTTATGAAACAAAAATTGGCCTTCACCGATGATATTGCTGCCTAAATGCAGGCCTACATGCCAATGGTCATTGATCCCATAACGGGGTTCTACGAAAAATCCTCCTCCTACCGCCAGGTCCGTACTGGCGGGAAAGGTAAGGTTGATACCTACATCTACTTTAAAAGGCCTATAGATCCTTGTCGGATCCTCCAATCCCTGGGCCTGGTTGATGACCGGCATCATCATGATCATCAGCCCCATGCCCCACTGTAATTTCTTCCTCATACCTTCTCTTAGCTCCCTGCAAGATAAGCGCTTTTTGTAAAAATCAATTTTTACAACATTATTTTTTTCCACATAAAAACCTGCTGTTTAAATGTTCTTGTTAGCCATTATTTGACGCCCTCATTGATTCAACTTAAAACAATCCTTTCGGATGGCTCCTTTGTATACCTTATCCTGAAGAATGTACTTCTACCATCGCGACGCTGCAGCAACCGGCTGTGACTACCAGTGTGATGATTGGCTTATATCGGAAAATGGTAAAATCAGTCAGTTACCCATGTTGTCACCAAACCAATCGCTGCTACAAAAACAACGGGAAAGCCCGCAGATCTTATTGGAATAAAAGGATTTAGGACAAAATTCTGAAGGGTATATTTTTTCCTCTGTAAATTCTCCTTATATTTGCACCTCAATTTTGATAAAAAAGTTCTTATCGCTTTATTTATGTACGCAATAGTTAACATAGCCGGAAAGCAGTTCAAAGTAACAAAAGATCAATACATCTATGCACCCAAAATGCAAGGTGATGTTGACGCTTCCGTAGAATTTGATGAAGTGTTGTTGGCGGATGACAACGGTACGGTATCAATCGGTGCGCCTTTATTGAGTGGCGCCAAGGTTTCAGGGAAAATCCTTGGACACGTGAAAGGAGACAAAGTGATCGTCTTCAAAAAGAAAAGAAGAAAAGGGTACAAAAAGAAAAACGGTCACAGAC
>CAZHZP010000418.1:0-2131 GCA_964537165.1 uncultured Roseivirgaceae bacterium
AGGTGGACCAGAAGCGGTATATCCTGAAAGAAACGCTGGACCGATTGCCGGAAGGAGCCGTAAAAATATTGGGAATATGATAGGGGGTTTACACTATTCCAAGTTTGGCCTTAATCTCAGTCAATTGTTGAGCATGCCGCTCAGATTCTATGAGAAATCGAAGGCGGTATTCCTTTCGTTCATGTACAAACCACAAGTGGTTCCAGGTACCATTGGATTTCAAGGGATATTGGGCTGCGAACACATAGCCCATGGTCGATCTGCCTTTATAATCGTAACAAATAAGTTTTGTCACTTTCAACGCGTTCATCGGGAAGGTTTTATCTCCAATTTGGATACCACTTAAGTTAATCGTCAAGCTTAAAGGGAATGAACCATTTGGTTTTTCCAAAGTATTCCATCGGGAAACGGCCAATCCGTAGCAGACCACACTTACGGAAAATATAATGCTGAGAGCTAGCCAATAGACTTCAAGAATCAAGAATAGGAAGAACAGCAAAATCGACATCCACCCTAAAAGACTCCAACGTTCTTCCAGGAAAATACTCCTTTCACTAGGCTTAAAAATGTGGGATTGGAACTTCAAATCCATCTCAGGGGTCGGTATTGCTCGAAATAATAAAATATCCGTAACCATCAAAGTGCGCACCGGTGCTCACTCTGATAGTAGTGGGAATAGCTGGTTTATTCTCAAGCCACCCTCCACCTACGGATCTTATGCCCATACACGGCATAAAACACCAAAAACAGATAGCAAGGAACCAAGACCCAATATGCCATACGGGGGTCAAACACATCCGCGTAGTAACCATAAAGCAGCGGCAACAAAGCATTGCCGCAAAGTCCCATAATCAAGATCGAGGCGCCCAGCTTGGTAAACTTGCCCAAACTATCTAAAGCCAAAGGCCAAATCCCCGCCCATACCAGCGAATTGGCGAATCCCAGAGCCACCACAAACCAAATCGAAATGTCTGCCTGGTGCCCCAAAAGCCGCATATCGCCTTCCATAAATATAATCCCGAAGGTAAAAACCAATCCCAAACCGGTAAATATCCGGAGCATACTGACCTGGCTGATCCAGCGGGGAATCGTGACAATCCCCAGGATATACCCGCAAATGGTAAGGGCCAGGGTGTAGGAAGGGAAATATTTGGCATCCATCAGGGAAATATCCATAGAGGCTGCATAACCAATCACCGTATCTATGGCAATCACCTGCGTGCCCACGTGCAAAAAAATCGCCACGGCTCCCAGTATAAGATGGGGAAACTGGAAAATGCTGGTTTTGGCAGAGTTGCTTTGGGCAAGGGCTTTATCTTCATGCTCCGTGTCTATTTCCGGCAGAGGTGAATACCGCACCATCAATCCGAGGCCGATCAGCACGACCCCAACAACCGTGTAGGGCAGGATAACCCGCTGGATAAGCTCGTCCAGAGCGGCGTTTCTTTCCGCTTCAGCCATCAAAGGAATCTGCTCAAAGAGCGCATTATCGGATGACTTCAACACCACTGCCGCAAAGATCAAAGGAGCTAAAATACCGGCTCCCTTATTGAGAATGCCCATAATACTGATCCGTTGGGCAGCACTTTCCTTGGGTCCCAAAATGGTGATATAGGGATTGGAGGCAGTCTGTAAGATGGCCAGTCCAGCGCCTAACAGGAATAACCCAAACAGAAATATTTCGTAAGTACGCACCATGGCTGCGGGAACAAAAATAAATGCCCCGACCGCCATGGTAAAAAAGCCATACATCATCCCCTTCTTGAATCCAACCGCTTTTAATAAATAAGAAGCCGGCACCGAAAAGATCAAATAGGAAATGTAAAACGCAAATGCGACCAAATAGGATTGAAAATTGGTAAGCTCGCAGGCAATCTTGAAATACGGGATCAGGATGGCATTGATCCAGGAAACAAAACCAATTACAAAAAACATGACGCCGATGATCGCAATGGAGATATTTGTCTGGATCTTGGTCAGGGAGGCCGCCTGAACGGTGGTGGTTTGGCTCATAGGTTATGCGGGACTTGGGTGTTGACTAAAGATGCCGAAGCTTTATCCAAATATAACTCGCAGCCGCAATGTTCTTGCAAAATACTAGCAGGAAACAAGGTACTGATTTCGTCAAACC
>CAZHZP010000419.1:0-2127 GCA_964537165.1 uncultured Roseivirgaceae bacterium
TTTGGTTGGGATTGATTCGGATAAGGTTCCAAAGATCATCTTCCGGAAATCCTTTCAAGGTAAAACTGAAATCCCCTTCGGTCTCGAAGTAGGAAAAACCCTGCCCTTTGTATTGGTTGGTGCCCTGATTGATCTGGGTAAAGGTATGCCCGCACCACTCCTGTACGGTGGCTGTTGCTTTCATGGCATGTATTGGGTCAAACACCGGGGTAAACACAGAGAGCATCATGTGATAAGGGTAGATTCCTGTCAGAAAGTTCTTGGTCTTGTTCAACTTCAATACCTTCACTCCGTCTTTACCCGCAGCTTGGGGGTCATCCAGTTTCACCTGGTTTTTTCTTGAAAAATCCTCTGTGACAAAGATCAGGACGGCTTCCCCTTCCCGGGCTTCCCCGTACCGATATTGGATAAGGTCGAAACTGCTGATTTCGGCTTTGCCCTGGAACCAATATTCTCCAAACTGATCAAAATCCACGCCTTCACGCTGACCCGGCCCACAGGCGGATACGAGGGTAAATAGAAAGAAAAGAGCTTTTATGGGAAGCGGTGTTTTCATGGTTATTGGTTAATGGGTTGAGGAGTTTATAAGTGTTTAAGTTGAGAAGTTTATGAGATATTCCCATTTTTCTCCATCGTTACCCGATCAAGGGGCTCACTTTGTCACATCCTGATATTACTTGACACTTTTTATTTGTTATCCTTTTGTTTTCAGTTCCCGCAGATGCTATTTTAAGCAAAAGAGGAAACTTGTCCAAGACCGGGGCGTCCGAGTCTAAGACTCGGCTTTCGGGGATGCGAAGACTCAGACTTCGTACCACGGATATTTGTTCCCACTTTCCTCCCCAGTCTCCCATCACTTGGTTCTTTGCTCTAAAATCCTAAATCTTATGTCTTACGTCTTATATCTTATGTCTTAGATCTTATGTCTTACATCTCCCGTATTATCGTCCATATGATCTTATATCCCGCCATAACCGTTCCTTTTATGGTTCCGCTGACTTTTGATGTCCCGATCCGCTTTTTGTAATCGACAGGTACTTCGGCGATCTTCAGACCCTGCTTTACCGCTTTAATCTGCATTTCTATGGTCCAGCCATAGTCTTGATCCCGCATATTTAAGGCCAATAATTCCGGCCACCGGATCGCCCTAAAAGGACCCAAGTCGGAAAAATCCGCTTTATAGATCCAACGCATCAGAGAGGTTGCCAGCCAATTGCCGAAGATTTGTGGAAATGTCATCGAGCCGCCTTCCTTTTGTCCTTTGGCCCGGGACCCGATCACCATGTCCGCATCCCCGTCCAGTATCGGCTGCACGACCGATCCCATCAATTCGGGATAATCGCTGTAATCAGCATCCAGGAAGACCACGATCCCAGGCTGGAGCTCAAGACTCCTAAGGTGGGCCATTCCTGCCAGGCAAGCTTTTCCGTAGCCCCGTTGTGGCTCATCCACTACAATGGCCCCGGCACCCTGCGCAATGGATTTAGTGGCATCGTTGGAATTGTTGTTGACCACGACAACATGCCTGACAAAATCAGGGATATCCCCAATTACTTTGGCGATGGCATGCTGCTCGTTGTAGGCGGGGATAATAACATCAATCGGAAAAGCTTTTTGATACATACAATGGCAATAGAAACAAAAATTTATTTAAGAATCAACCAACAGTTTTACCCGCAACAAATCCATCAGTTCTTCAAGGGAATTAACGGCATTGAGTTGACCTGTATCCAAAAGGACGTTGGTTTCCTCTCCGCTTTTTAGCAGGACCAATGGAAAAGTTTGAAATTCGGGCCATTGGTTTTTGTATTGGAAGCTGGCCCGTAAAGGCAGTTTTTGCACAAAAACCTCCCATTCCCGGTACATGCCCAAATTGCCATGTGTCAAGCTGCATAAATCGCAGGCATAGGTTCCCGGGGATAAAGTCTTGTGGGCGTAGTCGGTTAGCTTGTTGAATAAGCCGGAACGGACATTATATACAAAAATCAGTTCCTGCCCTGGCTGGCTTTTCTTTATCATGACAGCGTCTTATAAGAATGGTAGGAAGTACAAAACACCACCGCATACCCCAAAGCCAACATCAGGTGGAAAGGGAGCATGAGATACATCTCAAATTTGATGCTTAAA
>CAZHZP010000420.1:0-2124 GCA_964537165.1 uncultured Roseivirgaceae bacterium
GAAGCATCCAAATGCTCCTTGCCCATCGGCAAAAGCACCGTGACCTCCGTGCCTATTTGAAGCTGGCTTTCCACCGAAATACTTCCCTTATGGAGCTCAACCAGCTCCTTGGTCAACGCCAAACCTATCCCAGTTCCTCCAAAATGTGCGGCATCGGCATGGCCGGCCTGATAAAACCGGTCAAAGATATGCCGGACCTTATCCGCCGGAAGCCCCCGGCCCTCATCTTTAACTTTAATTTGCAAAAAGCCGGAATGGTCCCTGCTGGGCTGAACCCTCTCCACCCTAACCAGGATTTTACCCCCCGTCCCAGAAAACTTCACCGCATTCGATATCAAGTTGATCAAAACCGTTTCTATCTGCGCCGGATCAAAATAAAGAAGCAGAGGCTGGGCCGGCGCCTCAAAAACCAGCTCAATATTTTTAGAAACGGCGAGAGATTCAAAAGAAGCGGTTACCCCTTGCAGCACCGGGACGATATCTGACTGCCGTACGCTAAGCCTTAGCTGGCCGGACTCGAGCTTGGACAGGTCCAGGATCTGGTTTACCAGACGCAATATCCTCGACCCGTTTCTTTTCATCAAGCCCAATTGATAACGCTCCTCCGAATCCTGGGAGCTGGCCAAAAGATGGTCGATAGGACTCAATATTAAGGTAAGGGGGGTGCGGAATTCATGGGAGATGTTGGCAAAGAAGTTCGCTTTCAGCCGATCTACTTCCTTTTCCTTTTCCAACAGTGCCTTATTTCGCTTATTGTTAAAATGGAGGTGTAGGTAAAACGCTGCCAGCGTCATGACAATAATAATCCCTGCGAGCAGGTAAACTCTTTTTTGGGAATCGGCCAGTTCCTTTTCCTGCCGTAACGACACGATGGCCTGGTCTTTCTTTTCTGTCTCATAAGCTAGTTGCAAGGCATTGATCAACTGGGCTTTTTCTATACCAAACAAACTGTCTTTGACTTCATCAAACCGCTCTAGATAAATATAAGCGTTTTCGTAATCCCGGGATTGGACGTAACTTCTCGAAAGGTTGAGATAAGCATACCGGAGCTGGTTTCCTTCTTCATAGTCCTTTGCCAAACCTACCACTTTCCCTGCCGCCACCCGGGCCTCTTTCCAGTCCCCTAAAAGAAGCCTGGCCTCAGCGATGTCATTCAAGGTATGTAAGGTCCTTCTCTCATCGCCGTTTTCCTCCTTTAATTCCAAGGCCTTTTCGAGAAAAGACAGGCCCAGTTTCGGTTGGCCTTGTTGCATCCTCGTGCTTCCCATATTACCGATGGCAACTGCTTCGATTTCCTTATTCCCTAAGGCAATGGCTATATCCAGCGCCTTTTCGTAAAAAGACAAAGCATCTTCATAATCGCCTTTTTTCTGATGAATCACCCCGACATTGAGGTAGTTTCCCATTTTCCCTTTCTCATTCCCTAGCTGATCATTTACCCTCAATGCCCTGTCGAGATAAGCCAGGCCATTTTCGAAGTTGCGGGTGTAGCCGTGCACCTTGCCTATGGAGTTAAGGTTTGCCGCGATACCTTCTTGATCATCTAGCAGTTCATAGCCTTGGAGGGATCGCAGAAAATACTCCAGCGCCCTGTCATAGAGACTTAATTTGTCATAATTGACCCCAAAAAGATGAAGTGCCTCTGCCTGGTGTTTTGCCAGATCATGGTCAATGGCCAGCTCCATACAGGAATCAAGATAGCTTATGGATTGCCTTATATCGTTATTTTTAGAATATTCCCTTGCCTGGGCGAGGTAAGCTTCGGCCACCATCAACAGGTCCTGATAATTTACCGGGTCGGATTGGTTTGTTTCAGGAGATAAATTCTCCGGCATTTTCCCCTCTGTTCTGTTTATGGCGCTTTGACTCAGCCCTGACGCTTTTAGTATTAAGAAAAAGGATAACCACAGAAAGATTAGTCCAATCCCTGATTTAAAAAAGCTCAAAAAAAAGACCTGAAGACAGCGCATATAAGAAACTACAGCAAAATTATCTGATCGCCTAACCGACTAAAGCAGTAAGTTACCCCAATTCTCTTTATTTATAAATAATTTCACTGCAAGTTTCCCTTCTACTACCCAATTAATTTCTTTATTAGACTATTACACCAAAGAATAGACATAA
>CAZHZP010000421.1:0-2123 GCA_964537165.1 uncultured Roseivirgaceae bacterium
GCGGCAGATTCTTCCAATACAGAAGAGACTTTAAAAATGGGAAGAACTGCGCTGGGTTCGTTTCAAAAAACCATGGAGCTGGAAAATCATGATTCTTCTTCTAAAGTGGGAAGAGAGGTTTATAAAGAAGTAATTGAAGGCCTTTCAGGCAGCTTGCAGGGCGAAGGTGTGATGCTGCTCAAAAATACCTCTCTTAACAAAGCAATGGAAAGGTATGATGCGGAAGATGAGGATAATGCGTTCGGATTCTTTGCCTTGGCAGCTGATATTGATCCGGCTGATACCTCTTTGGTATTCAATGCGGGTTATACTGCAAACCAAATTGGGAATTACGAGGCCGCTAAAAAGTACTTCAATATCCTCTTGGAGAACGAAGATTACAATAAGCTGAACGCTTATTACTTTCTCATTCAAATCGCCAGTGCGGAAGACAAAGATCAGGACGAAGCTTACCGATTAGTAAATGAAGCAAGAGAGCTTTATCCCAACGACAAAGGATTGGCGGAATTTGAAATCCAACTGCTGCTACAATTGGATAAAATGGATGAGGCAATGGCTTCGATTCAAAAAGCACTTGAAACTGACCCAGACAACACGGCTATCAGACTCCGGTACGGCTATTTGAAAGAACAATCCGGTGACCTCGACGGCGCGCTTGAAGAGTACAGGAGAACGGTGGAAACAGATCCTGAGTTTTTCGAAGGGAATTACTACGCAGGGGCGGTTTATTTGGACAACGCCAGGGAGATTATCAACGAAGTGGGCAACCTGGACGATAAGGCATGGGAGGAAAAATCCGAGTCTATGCTGGCAGAGGCGGATTCTTTGTATGAAGAAGCAATACCCTACTTCACCAAAGCATCTGAATTACAGCCGGAGAATACGGATATCATGAGGATTCTTTACCAGATCCATTACAGGCTCAAAAATGAAGATAAAGTCCAGGAATATGACAAAAAATTGCAGGCCTTGATAGGACCGGATTGGATGGAACAGGATTTTTAAATTTATTTTGAAGAACCATTAGAACAACCTCCAGTCATTGATTGACTGGGGGTTTTTTCATTTTTACCAATCATCAGGATCCGGCAACGGAGGTTGTTTAATTTCAATGTTTTTCAAAAAATAGTTCAGTAAATCTTCTCCTTCTTTAGTGTACTTTAGTTCGCCTTTCAAAAGGAAGTCGTTAGTAGCCATTAAAGATTTATAGGTGGGATGCTGTACGTGCTGCGGTATTTTGAAAATCCTGTTATCCCCTTTTTCAAAAGGAGTAGCGGTTTTTGATCCGAAAAGATAAGGAATCAGCGTCACCGGACAACTCAGCCCGATCCTTTCGATATATTGCTCCTTAAAATATAACGCCAGACGTTGATTTATTTCCTCAAAGAATTCCAGAGACTCAGCTAACCTCACCCTTGAACCCGCCCTGGATTTCCCTTTTGTCTTGAGGTATTTAATCTGGCTCATGCCTTGTTTCTTTCTTACCATATACGCCCGGAATACTTTATGATCCATGACTTCGCCGTCTTCAAAGTACCCCGACACCGCAATGCCAGAACGTATGATGATCAGCACGTAGTTTGGACGGTCTTCCGGATGGCTATAATATGCCTCGGGCGAAACAATACTAATGGGCAGTCGGAATGATAAAACCCTAGCGTAGTTTTGGCAGAACAACAATTGGTTTTTCTTGCCATCCGGTTCATAACTTATATTGTCTCTCAGGATGATGTCCAACAGTTTTCTGCTTTGTGCTTCTGAGATTATAACCGTGTCCATGATAGATTAAGATAGTATATTTGTGAAGTTACCAGAAATTTGACTTATGGAAAAAGATGTGCAATCCTTAATCAAAAAAATGACCGATAAGGAGGAAAAGGAAGCTTATAAGTATGTGGAAGAATTGGCGGCCATAGGAACCGATGAGGCTTTTGATGCCGCTGTAGCGCTTTTGAAAAACGAGGATTGGGAAATATCCTATCTGGCAGCAAAGGCCTTGGGCAAAATGGAGCAAAAAGAAAAAGCCCTGGCGATCCTTATGGATATTATCCATGACCGACAAAATATCACCAGATCCGGGGAATTGGTGGTAGCGCTAGAAGCGTTTGATTTGAGCAACCATT
>CAZHZP010000422.1:0-2120 GCA_964537165.1 uncultured Roseivirgaceae bacterium
TGGGGGAATTTAATTATGTACCTTGCCTCGGCATCAGGTCCTATAAGCCCTACCCAAAAGTATCGGAACGTGCCGTCTCTGATGCTGCTGAAGTGATCAATAATGCCAAAAGGCCATTTGTGCTTTATGGACAAGGCGTAATCATCGGTAAGGCCGAAGCGGAACTGGCTAAGTTTCTGGAAAAAACCGGCATTCCCGCCGCAAGCACGCTTCTGGGTACTGGTGCTCTTCCGGAGGACCATCCTTTGTACGCCGGCAAACTGGGCATGCACGGGAATTATGCACCTAATCTGCTGACTAACCAATGTGATGTACTGATTGCGGTAGGGATGCGCTTTGATGACCGCGTGACGGGGGATCTAAGCAGGTATGCCAAGCAGGCCAAAGTGGTCCATTTGGAACTGGATCCGGCAGAAATCAATAAAAATGTACAATGTGAGGTCGCTGTCCTGGGCGACTGTAAGGAAAGCCTGGGTCTATTAGTCGACAAGGTCAATCCAAACAGCCATCCTGAATGGATCGAACGTTTTAAGGAACTGTATGCGGAAGAGCAAAGTGTCGTGGTGGCAAATGATATTTCCCCGACCAAGGTAGGTTTGACCATGGGCGAGGTGGTTCGTTTTATCAATGAATATAAAGCGGATGATGCCATTCTCGTTACCGATGTTGGCCAACACCAAATGATAGCATGGCGGTATTTTGATTACAAAACCACGAGGACCCAGGTCACTTCAGGGGGATTGGGAACGATGGGTTTTGCGCTTCCTGCTGCTCTTGGTGCCCAACTCCATGATTACAACAGACAGGTGATCTGCGTATTGGGCGATGGGGGTATACAAATGACCATACAGGAACTGGGTACGATCATGCAGATGAAGGCTCCTGTGAAAATCGTGTTGTTGAACAATAACTTCCTGGGCATGGTAAGACAGTGGCAGCAGTTATTTTATGACAAGCGGTATTCCTTTACGGAACTTCACAATCCTGATTTCCAAAAAATAGCCGAAGCCTATAACATTATGACCACCAAGGTTAAAGACAGGGAAGGGCTCGGTGAAGCTGTGGCGGAAATGTTTATGCATGACGGACCGTACTTTTTGGAAGTAGTGGTAGAAAAAGAAGACAACGTATTTCCCATGATACCGATCGGCTGTTCGGTAGAGGAAGTCAGGCTCAACTAATCAATGGATATTCAAGAAAGCAACCACGTCCTACTGACCCGTACAGCGTTGGTCGGTAGCACCGGGTATTTATATGATTAAATAAAAATACATGAATAGATACACCATTTCAGTTTTCACTGAAAATTTCATTGGAATCCTCAGCAGAATCACTTTGATTTTTACCCGGAGAGGGATCAACATTGACGGGTTTACCGCATCCGAAAGCAGGGAGGAAGGAATTTACCGGATTACCATAGAGGTGACGACTACGGAAGCGCAGGTCATCCAACTGGCACGTCAGATCGAAAAGATCATTGACGTGATCAAAGCATTCTATTACCTGGATGACGAGGTGGTATTTCAGGAAATAGCGCTTTATAAAATTCCTGTAAGCAGTTTGGATCCAGGTTTGGAAAAGGTGATCAGACAGTACAACGCCAGGATCTTATCAGCGGAAAAAGACTTCGTGGTTATTGAAATGACGGGTCATAAAGAGGACACCCAGGAGCTTCTTGAAATCCTAAAGGAATTCAACATTCTCGAATTTGTCCGCTCAGGGCGCGTGGCAGTAGCCAAACCCATGGAAACATTAGACAAATATTTATAAAAAACACAAATATCAAACCTTAAAACTATGAAACTGAAGTTCGGTACAGTTGAAGAAAATGTAGTAACAAGAGAAGAGTTTCCTCTTGAAAAAGCCAAAGAAACACTAAAAGATGAGGTTATCGCTGTTTTAGGCTACGGGGTTCAAGGACCCGGCCAGGCACTTAATCTTAAAGATAATGGATTTAATGTGATTGTCGGGCAGCGAAAAGACTCAAAAACCTGGGATAAGGCGGTAGCCGATGGCTGGGTTCCTGGCGAAACGCTTTTTGAGTTGGAGGAAGCCTGTGAAAAAGGTACCATTCTTCAGTTTCTGCTTTCCGATGCCGGACAGATTGCTTTATGGCCCAC
>CAZHZP010000423.1:0-2114 GCA_964537165.1 uncultured Roseivirgaceae bacterium
CCGACCAACCGACCATTGTCAATCTCACCCACCATTCTTTCTTTAACCTCAATGGTGCCGGCAACGGGGATGTGGCCAATCATCAATTGTCTATCAATGCGGATCATTATACTCCTGTGAACGATGTACTGATCCCGACTGGCGAAATAGCACCTGTAGCAGGCACACCCATGGATTTTACCACCCCCCATCTTATCGGGGAACGGGCGGATGATGACTTTGACCAACTGACATTTGCGGGAGGCTATGACCACAATTGGGTATTGAATAAAGAGGAGGGGAATCCGGGCGCACAGCATGCGGCTACCGTCGTGGTGCCTGAAAACGGCCGGAGAATGGATGTATTTACCACGGAGCCGGGCATACAGTTTTACGGCGGCAATTTTATGGACAACATCAAAGGAAAAAACGGTCAAAATTATGTCAAGCGGGGAGCACTGTGCCTGGAAACCCAGCATTTTCCCGACTCTCCCAATCAGCCCAATTTCCCCTCCGTCGTGCTAAACCCAGGTGAAAAGTACAGCCAGATTTGCATTTACGCCTTTTCGGTGGAAGAATAGTATTGGGTACTGGGTATCAGCTGAAAAGTACGACGTACAGGGAAGAACTATTAGTAGGTAGCTGCCAACCCGCCATGGCGGGTTGGATCTGAATATCCCCGGGTTCCCACCCCCGGGATAAGAGGCCTCTACCACTTACAACTCTGGAGGAGTTGGATGACAAAGGTGTAGTGCGTAAAAAAAGTGAATAAAGAGGCAAGTAGAAGCAGGACGTGACAAAGACCCCAAAGGGGTCAGCTGTGCGCTTCTGGTGTGGGCTGTCGGCCGGACTTTGGATCAATAGCCGAATAACTTAGTAACTAAAACTTTGGC
This sequence comes from uncultured Roseivirgaceae bacterium, assembly GCA_964537165.1. Classification (GTDB taxonomy): domain Bacteria; phylum Bacteroidota; class Bacteroidia; order Cytophagales; family Cyclobacteriaceae; genus DATGMS01. Next base: position 873 of record CAZHZP010000423.1, read on the forward strand.
ATGTTCTGTGAACTGTCAACAGGCTCCAGGGCAACAGGGTACATTTTCAGTGGGCTGTCGGCCGTGGATTGTGGACTTCTTAATATAACCCATCACGATGCTATGAACCGACTTGCCCTTCTCCTTGCCAATACCCTCACTTTCTTAGGGACGCTTTATGTCAACTATATCTATTCATCAGGCTCCGGCTCGGGGCAGTCGGTAGGGGAGGTCAGTGACCAATACTCCACCATGATAACCCCGGCAGGCTATGCCTTTTCGATCTGGGGCCTGATCTATTTGTTGTTGCTGGGTTTTGTGGTCAACCAGTGGCTGGAATATTTTAAGGGTTGGAAGGATGAATCCCTGTCCAAATCGGGGATATGGTTTTCCCTGGCCAATGTCTTCAACGGCCTTTGGATTGTGGTTTGGACGAGCGAGCAAATAGGACCGTCCGTGCTGGTGATATTCCTGTTGTTGTTTTGCTTGATCAGGTTGGTGCTGAGGCTGGGGCTCGAAATGTGGGATGCTCCCAAGCGGGTGATTTTCATGGTCTGGTGGCCGGTCTGTATCTATGTGGGGTGGATAGTCTTAGCCAGCGTGGTGAATACTGCCGTTTTGGTTAAGTATGCAGGGATTTTAGAGGGACTATTTAATGAAACCGCCTGGACCATCATCGTCCTAACAGTAGCTGTCCTGATTTACCTTTGGCTCACCTTTGCAAGAAACATGCGGGAAGCAGCCCTGGTGGGCACTTGGGGAATAGCCGCCATCGCCTACAGGCATTGGGATACGGAAGCTGCTTTGGCAATTGTCGCTTTAGTTGCCGCGGTCTTGCTTTTTATTGCCAGTAGCTTTCATGCTTATAAAAACAGAAAAACTGCACCTTTTAAAACATAAACCCTTCTATAATGAAAAATACATTTTTACATGTTTCCCTAAGTTTAGGCTTGCTGGGTATGGCCCTTTGTCCTTCTTATGCGCAACAAGAGAAAAAGGTAAAGTACGAAATAGAACGCTGGGATGATCGGTTGGATGCGGTCATCGGTTCAGCTATCCAGCTGGATGTGCTGGCTGAAGGCTTGGATTGGACGGAAGGCCCTTTATGGATCGAGGAGAAACAGATGCTGCTGTTTTGCGATATCCCACCTAACCGCATCTATAAATGGACGGAGGAAGGGGGCACCGAACTGTACCTGACGCCCTCGGGATATACCCAAGACACCCCAAGAGGAGGAGAAGTGGGCTCAAATGGGCTGCTGC
>CAZHZP010000424.1:0-2113 GCA_964537165.1 uncultured Roseivirgaceae bacterium
TGGCCTGGAATATGGGCGAGTGGCATCATTTCTTCGGGATGATGAAAAGCAACCGAATGGATGTCATTGTGCTGCTGACCACCTTTTTCCTTACTGTATTTTTCGATCTGATATTGGCGATACAAATCGGGATGATTTTGGCTAGTTTTATCTTTATGAAGCGCATGAGCGAGGCGACCTCCATCGACAAGTCCGTCGATCTGTTAAATGTTGGAGAGGAAGATGAGGAGCTTTTTGAAGAAGAACTTACTTCTATTCCGAAGGAGGTGGTCTTGTATGAGATCAAGGGGCCTCTTTTCTTTGGGGCTTCGCAAAAATTCCAGGAAGTGATGGCTGACTTGCACCCGCGACCGAAGATCCTGGTGCTACGAATGAGACACGTGCCTTTTATTGATGCTACCGCTATTAACCGCCTTGAGGAAATGTGTACAAAGCTTCTCACCAAGGGGACGGTGGTTATCATTTCCGGAGCCAATCGGGAGGTTAAAAAGGAACTTCTACAGGCCGGTCTGTATGAGCTTGTAGGTAAACATAATATCCATAACAATATCCGGGATGCCCTCCAATACGCTGAAGACCTCCTGAAAGAGAAACCGAGGGGGAAATAAGGGCCATATCAACTTTTTCGGGATTGCTCCAGAAGCGACGGCTGTTTGGCCTTGCAAACCATCTCCCCTACAAGCTCTTCATTGACCAGTTTTCCAATAAGGTCATATTGGTTGAAAGTAAGGCAAAAATCAATATCCGCCTCAATGTTATGGTTTTGAAGCCTTTTGGCATGGGAGGCTTGGCTGAGAAAAGCACTAAGGTCTTTTTTGTTTGCCTCATATAAAGCTTTCATGGCCAGGGCCCCGTCACAGTCGAAAGAATGGGTAGTGGATAAGACAGAAACCAAGGCGCCTGCATACAGGGAATCCTCCAGATTAAAGCGTCCCTTCCACCCGGCACAGTGAATGAGGACATCATGTTCTTTAGTGACCAGGTAGTCGGCAGTAGCTTGAAGGTTTAAAAATGCGCCTATGAGAACTTCGGCTGCTCCTTTTTTCGATTTTTCAATGGCAAGGGTGCCGTTGGTAGTGGTGACAGCGATGTTCCGTCCGGCATAGGCATTATCCAGATAACTCAAAGGCGAGTTGCCCAACTCAAATCCTTCAGCGGGGAGGCCGTTTCTTTCTCCGGCTATCACGCATCCCCTAGTGCTGAAATTTCGGCAGGTTTCCAGGTCCGCTACAGGGGTAATGGATGTGACACCATTTGCCAAAGCGGTAACCATGGTGGAAGTGGCCCGGAAAATATCCACTACTACCACTATTTTTTCCTTCAAATCATATAGATGGATCAGCTCAGGGCTAAGGCAAACTTCAATTTTACGCATGTTTCATTTGTTAGAGACACCTACCATAAGTCCGCGGAGAACCGGAATAGTTACTTTAATTCGCACCTTTTGGCTCCAAAGGATGGCTCGACGGGAACTACTTCGGTCGTCCGTCTTCGGTCTCCCGTCTTTCTTTCTCTTCTACTTTTTCAATAACGGCAACTTCTCCACCACTGCCCCTAAGCTTTTGTTTCTCACAGAGATGGCGATGTGCGTACCTGGTTTGGCATATTCGGTTTTGACATAGCCTAAGCCGATGCCTATTCCCATGCTGGGACTCATGGTGCCGGAAGTCACTTCTCCTATAACATCCCCTTCTGCATTAAAAATGGCGTAGTGAGCTCTGGGTATCCCTTTTTCCCTCAAGATAAAGCCCACCAACTTCCTTTCCACCCCTGCCTCTTTTTGTGCTTTTAGTTGGGCGCTGTTGATAAAATCTTTGTTGAATTTGGTGATCCAGCCCAAGCCCGCTTCTAACGGCGAGGTTAGGTCCGTGATGTCATTGCCATAGAGGGAGAAGCCCATTTCAAGCCGTAGGGTGTCTCTGGCACCTAAGCCGATGGGTTTGATATCGAAGTCTTTTCCGCTTTCAAAAATCGCGTTCCACACCGTCAGCGCATCTTCATTTTTCACATAGACTTCAAATCCACCCGCACCGGTATAGCCTGTGGCGGAAAGGATCACGTTGTCCACACCAGCAAATTCACCCACAACGAAATGGTAATAGGGGATTTCATC
>CAZHZP010000425.1:0-2097 GCA_964537165.1 uncultured Roseivirgaceae bacterium
AAGTGTTCAGCAATTTGTGGAACGGGAAGTTAGCGTCTATAAACAAATAATGCGCGCGTATTGTGAGGCGGTTAAGGGAATGGGGTATGAAGAGGTTGAGGGAGTTTTGGGGTTTTTGGGGGTGGGGGTTTGGGAGTATGTAGTTAAAGCGTAAATGTAATTTAATTTTTTAACCAACATGTAAATAACTGAGATTCCTAAGTTTGGAAAAAGGATTGTTCAAATGCAAGATGTCGTAGGCCTAAAGCCAAATGAAAACTATCTAAAGTCAGCAATCTCAAATATATACGGAGAAGAGGACGATTTTATAATAATTGGACTGACAGGTAGGACAGGGAGTGGATGTAGTACGGCTGCATCCATATTGACGTCGGAAAAAAGCAATATTAAAAATAGCCTGTATAACGGAGATTCGCCCCGCGATAATGAACAAAGGAAAGAGAGGATAATCTACAGACACTTTTCGGCGAAGTGGGAACCTTTTCTTCTGCTTCAGGTTCGATCAGTTATAACATCATTCTTGCTCGACTATGACCCGGATGTTGTGCTGGAAAAATTGGGGACTCTTTTTGAGAAAGAAAAGGAAAGGTCAATTTTGATATTTAATAAGCTTCGTAATTTATATGTCTCTGCGAATGCAGGTGACTTTATGGAGTACGAGAAATTTTATACCAAAGATCTTCCGGAATTGTGCGAAGAGTTGAAGGCGGCTTTGGGTGAGAATAATTTTGTAAGGTTGTATCAAAAAATTGGAAAAAATATCCGAATGTCGGGGAATCCGTTTGAGCCAAATTTGGTGGAGGGGAAATTTTTTACAATAGCGGAAAGGTTAATTGAAATAGCAGCTAAGTTGGTCCGGGAGCGTCGAAAGAAAAAACTAAAAACATTTGTTGCAATTGATGCAATAAGAAATCCGCTGGAGGCCATCTTGTTGCAAGATCGATTTTCTTCCTTTTTCCTTATGGCTATATCTGCGCCAGACGAAGATAGAATTCGAAGGCTTAGGTCTCAAAATTATTCAGAAGACGATATAAAATCTATCGATAATGTTGAATATACTCAGCATGATTTGGAGGATGCGGAATCTTATTCTGTTCAAGATATACAAGCTTGCCTACAAAGAGCTGATCTGTATGTCAGTAATCCAGATGTTTCTGCAAGGGTAAATAAGTTTCAAGAGCTGGCAAATCAATTGATAAAGTTTGTTGCGTTAATCAGGCGGCCAGGTATCGTTACTCCTTCTGCTGCGGAGAGATGTATGCAAATCGCATATACTGCGAAATTAAATTCTGGATGCATTTCAAGGCAGGTTGGGGCAGTAGTTACCGATGAAAATTTATCTATACGTTCGATTGGGTGGAACGATGTTCCCCATGGGCAGGTTCCATGTAACCTAAGGAGTCGGAATGATCTTGTGGCAGGAAAAGACTCTGGAGCTTATAGTGAGTTTGAAAGGAAAAATGAAGAATACCTGCATCATTTTGAGCAGAGATCTATCAGGTATATTCAAATTTCGGAAGATGGGAGAAATGATGCATACTGCTTTAAATCGGAATATAACGCTCTCAAAAATGACAAGAACCAAGTGCATACAAGGTCTTTACATGCAGAAGAAAATGCATTCCTTCAGGTATCAAAGTACGGAATTTCCTCAATAGAGGGTGGATTTCTTTTTACCACAGCGAGCCCATGTGAGTTGTGTGCGAAGAAAGCATATCAGCTTGGAATAAAGAAAATTTACTACATTGATCCTTATCCTGGAATAGCGATTAATCATGTTCTTCGTGGAGGTTTGAAAAATCCAGAGCTCATTCTTTTTTCTGGGGCAATTGGAGGGGCTTTTCATAAGCTTTATTCTCCCATCGTTCCATATAAAGACGAGTTAAATGCTCTTTCATTGTGATTAGGGGGGTGCATGCTTAATATCCATGGGTTGCGCGATATCATAAAAACAAGGTGGGTAGTGATAACCGGCGCGCCATCCTCAGGTAAGACTACTCTGATTAAATCATTAGCGTTGATGGGCTATAAAACTAGAAAAAATGGGGTCACCCATTAGGCTTTTTGTCAACTACGAAGTAAATAATATTCTCCCGC
>CAZHZP010000426.1:0-2094 GCA_964537165.1 uncultured Roseivirgaceae bacterium
GGAGTGATTATCCAAAACAACATAGGGACGTCTGGGAAACGGCTTTTTATCTTGTTCAGCTTTGCCACGTTAATCCTGGTTATCGCTGTTTTTACTGATATTATAGCGAAAACTTTCGTCAGCAACCCAGAAGTAGCCTCTTCCTCAATATTGTTTATCTTGTTGGCCATCGTTTTCGGAATAGTCAACAAACTCACCGCCCACAAGAAGCATTCTTTTGTTATTATTTCCGTGATAGGAGCGATCGCAATATTCTATTTCGTGTATTTAGGAACCCAAATCCCGCTTGTTTTAGACTTTGATCTGTGGATTTACCTGCTGTTGATCTATGCTTTTTTGGCATCGGTCACGCCTGTTTCTATGCTGCTCCAGCCTAGGGACTACCTCAATAGCTTTCTGCTTTATGGGCTAATCATCGCTGCTGTGGTGGGGATACTAGTTGCGAACCCCTCCATTCAAATGGATACGAATGTCAACCTTTCACCAGACAACTTGGGTTTTATATTTCCCGTCCTTTTTGTTACCATCGCCTGTGGGGCTATTAGTGGGTTCCATTCCCTGGTGGCATCCGGCACCACCTCCAAACAAATTGATAAAGAAGAAGATGTAAAGTTGGTAGGATTTGGAGGGATGTTGATCGAAACATTTTTGGCCATCATATCAGTAGGCGCCGTAGTGGTGCTTACCCGAACGGATTATGCCGCGAGGCTCAGTAGCGACGGCCCAGTGTCCTTGTTTTCCGATGGATTGGGGACAATCATCGCCACGCTCGGCATCCCCCAGGATTTTGCGGTAGTATTTGTTGCACTTACGGTATCGGCATTTGCTCTTACCACGATGGATACCTGCACAAGGCTGGCGAGGTTTACCTTGCAGGAATATTTTGAGGATGTTAAAGGACCTGTGGGGAAAACACTTTCCACCAACCGTTATATATCCACTACCCTGGTTGTTGTGGTTGCGGTCTTGTTGCTTCAGTCTGGTGGATTTGCTACCCTGTGGCCGATATTCGGATCTGCCAACCAGCTCTTGGCCGCCCTGGCGTTGTTGGCTGTGGCCGTGTGGCTGATCAAAAAGAAGGTAAATGCCACCTTTGTCACCATCCCCATGTTCTTTATGTTTACCGTAACCTTGAGTTCACTGGGATTGTTTGCGTGGCAAAACTTCGTGGGTAAAGTTTATTCCCTTTCCATCCTTTCGGCAGCGCTGTTCCTCCTATCCCTAACTTTAATCCTACTGGCTAGAAAAAGCCTCAAAAAAGAAGTTCAGCCGGAAAGAGAGAAGGTGTTGGAGAAATGAGGAAGGGGCTACCGCCCTTCTTAAACATATAACGCACAGAGAAACCATTGACTTGCCGAGTGGCCACGCCACCACCCGGGTATCGGTGATGGCATGGATTTTAATGGACCTGGAATACATCCGAGGTCTTTTGAGACAACCTCCACGAAAAGCCTACATTTACCAGATAATCAGCAAAGGCGGCATCTCCATGCCGTCGATTACTGGGTGTACTGTTCTTTTTATCCAAGTAGCTCTGCGTCCGGTTCCGTTCCAAAGCAATGGGTACATTCACGTTCAAGGCAAACCTGTCCCAACTATAATTGACCCCCGGCTCGGCAGAGATGATGTAGCCCGGCCTTCTGAAGCCGTCGCTTCCTCCTATTAGATCGTAAACGGGAATACATTCATGCCTTCCGCCCAAATAGACGCTTAACCCTCTGAATGGCGTAATATACGTCACTCCCAAACGGGCGGCGTATTGGTCGGGAACGGAGAATTCGGTACCGCCGTTTCGGGCCGACTCGCCATTGGTCTCCCGGGGGTTGAGCCAATAATAAAAAGTGCCGTTAATCATCAGGCTATGGGAAATCATCCGATAGCCCTGAAAATCCAAAGTTACCCCCAATCCTCCGTCGCCCGGCTGAATGGACTGATCTACGGTTAACTCCAAGGTCTGGTCTCGGTTGGGACCTTGGTTATAAAATGTATCCTTGGCCCCGTAATCTCCCGTTGGCAGTTTCAGGCCCAAGCCGAGGGAAAAATTCCCGTGCATGTTCCTTTCCGGATTGAGTATCCAATAATTAAGGTTTAAAC
>CAZHZP010000427.1:0-2074 GCA_964537165.1 uncultured Roseivirgaceae bacterium
AGAGGCACTGATCAGGCTGTCTCAAATCATACCCGTTGCGGTTATTAGCGGACGTGACAGGCTGGACGTGGAACAAAAGGTCGACTTTGACCAGCTGATTTATGCGGGCAGCCATGGCTTGGACATGGCTGGGCCTGAAGGTTTGGATATACCCGAAAAAGTGGGTGACGATATGTTAGACTCCCTCCATCGAGCGGCCGTTAATTTAAGAAAGGAACTGGGGGATGTAAAAGGATGCCTGGTAGAATCAAAAAAATATGCCATAGCCGTCCACTTCCGAAACGTGGCAGATGCGGAAGTTGATAAGGTAAAAGAGGCGGTGTTGCAGGAGTTGGAGAAGCACCCGAACCTAAAAAAGGGAACCGGGAAAAAAATTCTGGAACTCAAGCCTGCGATAGATTGGCATAAAGGGCGTGCGGTAATTTGGCTCTTTGAAGCATTGGGTTTGGATGAAAAAACGGGCATCCCGATTTTTATTGGCGACGACATTACCGACGAAGATGCATTTGTCTCTATCTCCGGTACGGGCATTGGGATCTTGGTGGGCACGCACGGGGAAGAAACAGCCGCCACTTATGCTTTAGAAGACACTGAGGAAGTCCGCTTGTTCTTAGAGAAATTCCACCACACAATGAAGCGGCATGGGTAATTTCTCAATCCGTTATTCCGGCTGGAAGCCAGAAGAGCAAAAGCTGCGGGAAGCCTTATGCACATTGGGTAATGGTTATTTTGCCACCCGTGGGGCCGCGGAGGAAAGCAAAGACGACGGGGTCAATTACCCCGGAACTTACCTTGCCGGCGGATATAATCGGGCTATATCAAGAATTGCCGGAAAAGACATAGAAAATGAGGATCTGGTAAACTTCCCTAACTGGCTGCATCTGAATTTTCGGCTTGGGGAGGGAGAGTGGTTCAGCCTTGAAAAGAATACAGTTCTGGAATACGAACAGGACCTGGACATGGCTCAGGGCTTGCTAACCCGATCCTTTGTGGCGGAAGATCCCGAAGGCAGACGTATCCAAATACAAAGCCGACGGCTCGTCAGCATGCGGGACATGCACAATGCAGCGTTGGAATGGACTTTTACCGCACTGAACTGGAGCGGGTCTATTGAAGTCATCAGCGAATTGGACGGAGCAGTGACCAATAACGGGGTGGAGCGTTACCGGGAGCTGGAGAGCCAGCATTTAGAGCCCATCCAAACCAAAACGCTCAAAGGGGGGATTTTGCTTCTTGTACAGACCAGGCAGTCTAAGTTGGCCATGGCCCAAGCGGCCAGAACTGCGGTGTTGAAAGAAGAGTCTCAGCTGATTAAAAGGGAAATTTCAAAAACAGATCTGTCGGTTGCGGAACACTTGTTTTTGGAAGTCGAAGAAGCGGTTCCCGTCACGATTGAAAAAGTGGTGGCTTTGTATACATCAAGGGACAGGGCCATTTCCGAACCCGCTCTGGATGCGGCGGAAAACATTGCTGCTGCACCTGATTTTGACGCACTGCTGGCGCGTCACCGGCAGGCCTGGCAGAAACTGTGGTCCCTGGCAGACATCCGGTTATTCAACGGTGACAAGACCCAACGGCTATTGCGGTTGCATATTTTTCATGTATTACAGACGGCCTCTCCCAACTCTCTCGGATTGGATGTGGGGATACCCGCCCGAGGCTGGCACGGAGAAGCTTATCGGGGTCATATTTTTTGGGATGAATTGTTTATCACCCCCTTTTTCAACTTACGTTTTCCGGAGATTACCCGGAGTTTGCTCATGTACCGGTTCCACCGTTTGGATCAGGCGAGGAAAGCCTCCCGTGAGGCCGGCTTTAAAGGCGCCATGTTTCCTTGGCAGAGTGGCAGCAACGGAAGGGAGGAAAGCCAGAAAATCCATTTGAACCCCGCGTCGGGAAATTGGTTGCCGGACCACACCTATTTGCAGTATCACGCAAATTCGGCAATTGCCTACACTATATGGAGTTATTACAAGGCCACGGGAGACCATCAGTTTTTGTCTTTTTTTGGTGCCGAGATCTTCTTGAGCATTGCGGATTTTTGGGCCAGCAAAACCAGTTATAACGAATCCAA
>CAZHZP010000428.1:0-2062 GCA_964537165.1 uncultured Roseivirgaceae bacterium
TCAAGAGATTGGAAAAAACCTTCTTCTTGTAATCGGTGATCAGGATAAGTTCGTCGTGGATAAGATCCTGGGGAGGGCTCGTCCGGTATTTATCGAAAGCTTTCTTTGAATCCGCCGGTATATTAAAGGTTTTTTCTCCATAGAGATTGTAGCGGCATTGGATGTATATATGCTTATCAAGAAGGTTTTGTTCCTGGGACTTCAAATTCAAAACAATCTGGGAAAGCATCTCCCCTAGCTGTAAGGCATTCTGGGTGACATCCCCGTCGATTATTACGGTGTTGCGGTCGTCTACGGCGATAATGGAATACTGCCCGTGGGCAACCATGGCGTTTCTCAAATTCTCATAGCCCGCGTGGGAGTATGCGATCCGCCCCTCGTTCTTTTTGACGATGCTGTCGATCTGGTTGGAGAGCAGCAAGGATTTCAGCACGAGCCTCTCCCCGCTGCCTTCACTTATCGGCCGGTTCAAAAAATATTCCGCGAAAATAGCTGCCTGCTGATGGGCGGTAAATGCCTGAAATTTCCCCTCCGGATTTTTCACCGCCGTGATCACCCTTTTTAGATCAGCGCTAAAGCCCAAAATAAAATCGACGGGCTCGTCTTTAGCCGCTTCGATGGCCGGCATCAGAAACTTAAAGTTCAGGCTTTCATCATCTACCTCAGCAGGGACATAGGTTATTTCGCGGAATGCCAGCTGTCCTGCCCTGCCCGGAAAAGCCAGGCCATGGCCCTTTGGCATATACAACAATCCATTGACCATTTCATTTATTTCCGTTTGTGTGCTTTCCATGATATAATTTTCCTTGTTGTAATGCTGAGAATCAGGGGCAATAAGGTGCAGTTGTTTTCTATAAAAAGAGAATATGCGCTACTTCCATTGAAGAGGATAGGTTAGCCGAAAACAACCCCGGGTTATTCCACTATCAGGTGATTTAGACACAAAACTAATTTAAAAGGCGCAATAAACAAAAACCATCGTCCGACGCGGGCGTCTCTTAAATGGTGCATCTGCTCAGGGCGGAGGATCAGGTCATAGCCCCCGCTGCAAGCAAACGCTTTTTGCTTAGCCGGTTAAACCTCAATACCAGCATCACGGCCGCACAAGTCAGGCCCACTAAAAGACCGTACCAGATACCGTGTTCGTTCATCCCAAAATGAAATGCCAAAAGATAACCCAAAGGCAAACCGATTACCCAATAGGCCACCAAGGTGATCACTGTAGGGATCTTGACATCCGACATCCCCCTAAGTGCTCCCAATCCGACTACCTGGATGCCATCGGAAAGCTGGAAGAGCCCCGCTATGATGAGCAGACTGGCGGTAAGTTTGATTACCGATGCGTCATCTATATACAGGGAAGGCAGAAAGCTACGCAACGTGACGAGCGCGAGTCCCACGGCCAACATAAAAATTGTCACCATACTAAAAGAAGTAAAGCCTATCTCCCGGAGTGTTTGGATATCGTTTCTTCCCAGTTGATTTCCCACCCGCACCATGGCCGCCGCAGCCAAACCGGAGGCCATCATGTAACTTATGGACGCCAGGTTGATAGCGATCTGATGTGCCGCCAGTGCATTTACCCCGATCCAGCCCATCATGATCGCGGCAGCACTGAATGCTCCTGTCTCAAAGACAAACTGAAAGCCCGTAGGCACGCCAATATTAACCATCTTCGAGATCATGGGAAAGCTAAGCTTCTTAACTTCGAAACTGAGCTTGTACCGCTTATATCGTTTAGAATTCCAGACATAATAAAACATGATCACTGCCATCAAAATCCGGGAAATAAAGGTAGCCCATCCGGCTCCGACTACGCCCATAGCCGGGAAGCCGAGGTTCCCATAGATCAACACCCAGTTGAGGAACACATTGAACACATTACAGAAAATAACTACCGCCATGGCCTGTTTGGTCTGGGACAAGCCCTCCGCCAACTGCCTGAAAGTCTGAAAAATCATAAAAGGCAGAAGTGAGAAAGTAATAATCCCCAGGTAGGGAATCGCTAGATCCACCACTTCTGTGGGCTGATTAAGGTGATACAAGCCCGGCGCCGCCATCA
>CAZHZP010000429.1:0-2059 GCA_964537165.1 uncultured Roseivirgaceae bacterium
TCATCTTCGGTGATTGGAAAGTCGGGCTTTTTTACCTTCTTTTTGCATGCTTGCTTTTCGTTAAACCCGAAAGGATACAGATAAAAGCGATGGCGCTGGCTTTGTTATTACCGGCCTTCTTCTCTGTCTACTACCAGCATCAGCTGAAGAATTATCCCCATTTTCTCAAAACTTTCCAAAGGGAGGCATTCCGAACCTCGGAAACTTCGCCCTTACTTACCCATGATTTTATCTATTTCAGCCGGGAAGTGCTTCTCCAAATGCCACGGACACCAACCTCTATAGCTTCACTAGCGGCTATGGAAGACATCATGAGAAACCCGCCGGAATCCCTGACGCTATTTGTATACCAATACTATCGGCACGCCTACCCGGCGGAGCAGGAATACATGGATCAGGCAAGGAAATGGATTGAAGACCATTACACCTTAATCCACAAAGAAGAAGACCAATGGATCAGTATCGAGAAGTATAGCCGATAATGGTTGGGGACGGAGAACCATCCATTTGATGGATGCTTAAAAATGCTTCGGGCGCAGTATTTCCGAAAGTATCACCGCATCCTTGGCCGTTCCGGGATCCTTTAGGATCTCTGCATATCTGTTTTTACGCCGGGAATAGCCACCGACTTCCTCCACATCACCCAAGATCTTTTCGTCAGAATCCAGATCGACTTGATCGTCTAGCTTGACCAAAGGTCCTTTCTCAAGGTCTTTATACTTGTTTTGGTAATTAGCCTCGGAGCTGGGAAACTGCTCCGGATCCTCATAAGTAAAATATTTTTTTGGAGCAGCCGCCGGTTGGGTTTCATAAGCTTCTTCTACATAGTCATCTTCGTCGACTGTTGTTCCTTCTAAATCCCGCTCCCTTTCTCCTTGCTCGCGACGGATCTCTTTGAGCAGGTCATCGAAAGACATGGCTTTCTTGGGAGCATCAGGTTGCTCCGTTCCTTCCTCAGCTTGTTCGGGTTGCTTTTTATTAAAAAAATTAGAGTAGATAAAATAAACAACGATTGCGATGATATAAACAAGAGTACTGGCGTCAAAATCCATGGCTTTCACTTTAAGGAACCAAGATAAGAAAAATTTCAGAAATCATGATCGGCATAGCCGGGATCAGACCGTCGGTTTGGCATGCGTGAGTAAGAAGACGGTCTCTTCAAGTGCCAGAACACTGTGGGGAATTTTCTCATGAAGCGCCAGCATTTCGCCCTTGCTTCTTTCCACTGTCTGTTCGTCTGTCACAAACCTCATCTTTCCCTCCAATACCTGGACCGTTATGATTCCCTGCGCCTGATGGCGTTTGAGCTCAGCTCCATTGTGCAAGGCCATGATTACCACGCTCATTCCATTGGTATTGTACACCGTGATGGCGTTACGGTCTTTCTCTTTCCAGGCCTCTTCCTCCTTGATTTGGCTGACCAATTTTTCCAGGTCAATGGTCACCATAGGCGCATCCAAAATTCGCCCCTCCGGACGCTGCGGGGTTGGTTGGTTTGATCGTTTGCTCATTTTCTTGGGGTTAAGACATCAATTTACAAAAAAACCAGCGAAAATCATGCAATTACCTGTCTCGGAATCTGAAAACCGCCAACACCGGCAGATGATCGGAAGCATAGGGTTCATCAATCACCTGATGTTCTTTGACCTCGAAGGGAGAACCCGCTGAGGCCATGATATAGTCGATCGTCCGCTTGGGCTGGATTTGGGGAATGGTGAAGCCACAATTCTGGGTGCAAGACCGGGTAAAGTGACGGTCTAATAATTGGACAGAAGCGCTTTCGGGAAGTGCGTTAAAATCCCCCACCATAATCACCGGCAATTTTTCCCCGTCAAAAATTTCCAAAATCCTGGTGACCTGAAGCAGGTTATTTTCCGCATTGGTATAATCCAGATGGGTATTGGCAAACTTCACGGGCTTCCCTTCCACCTCAACCGTAACCACCGCAAGCGTCCTGGATTCGGCATTCAGTCCCTCTAGGTTTGGCAATTCGTATCGTTCAGACTCGAGAATGGGGTATTTTGAGAGAATAGCTGTTCCGTATTCACCGCCCTGAAAA
>CAZHZP010000430.1:0-2056 GCA_964537165.1 uncultured Roseivirgaceae bacterium
CAGTCACCCCGTTCATGATAATGCCTATTTTGTGTTCCATTTTAGGTTTATTTTAAGACGGAAGACCGGAGACCGAAGACGGAAGTTTCCCTGACCCCACTTACGTCCGACTTCCAACTATTTGTTCTGTTTAATTTCTGATTTATTTGAGGTTTCTCATGTGCTTCAGCCTACCTGTGGGTATATCCGGGTTAAAACTTCGGTTTCCGGTCGTCCAACTTCGGTCTTCTAGCTCTTATAATACTGTTCTACAATCCGGTCCAGAAATTCCTTCTGGTCTCCTGCCCACCAACGGTCGGAAAATATTTCGACTTCGTTATAGCCTTTGAAGCCGGCGGCTTCCGCCCATCCCCGGATTTTTTCGACAGGGATGCAGCCTTCGCCCATCAAACCCCGGTCATTGAGGAAGTCTACGGGAGGGCTCATCCAGTCGCAGATGTGGAAAGCATACAAGTTGCCGTTTCTCCCGCATCGGAGAAGCTCCTGTTCCAAATTGGGATCCCACCAAAGGTGATACACATCCGCCGCTACCCCTACGTGGTCCGAAGCGATGGCCTCTGCCATGTCGTTGGCCTGGGCGAGTGTATTGACCGCCGAGCGGGTATCCGCATACATGGGGTGGAGGGGTTCGATGGCCAGCTTTACGCCATTGGCAATGGCGTAAGGCAGGACACTTTCAATCCCCTCTTGTATCTGGCTCCGGGAGGTTTCCAGCGACTGGCCAGGATCGGCGCCACAGACCAACACGATCATGGGTGCACCCAAAGCAGCCGCCTCATCCACCGCCTTTTTGTTGTCATCTATGGCGGCAGCTCTTTTATCCGCTGATGTAGCGGGAAAAAAACCTCCCCTCACCAAAGAGACCACCTCCAGGTCATGGTCTTTCAACATCTTGCCGGTTTGGGCGATATTTCTGCCTTCCAGGTATTGGCGCCAAACCGAAATGCCCTTGACTCCTACGCGGCTGTAATTTTCGGCAGCCTCCTCGATCGACCAGGACTTGGTCGTGATGGTGTGGATGCAGAGCCGGTCTAAGTTCTCAATTTTGCTCGCACTCATGACACGCAGTTGAAGAAGGTGTAATAAGGATCGCCGTTGATGATCTTTTGCAGGTACAATGCGACTTCCCGCGCATGATAGTCACCCCACATACTGGATTCACCCGAGGCGACTTTCTTTCCCTGGGGTACATGGTCCCATCCGTTAGGCTGATGATAAATGGAGTGTAGGATGATTCCCTGATGCCCTTTATCGGTGCTTAGGTAAGGCTCTTGGAACAAGCTACGGATCACCGTCAATCCCGCCTGCCAATATTTATTGCCCTTTTCTTCCTGTCCTCTTTCTTTTAAATACCGTCCGAGGCGAAGAAGCCCCTGTGCGCCTATCGCCGCAGCAGAGCTGTCTACAGGCTCAAAATCATTATATGGATCTGCTGCCACGGAAAGATAATCTCCTAATTTATGTAGGTTGGGCGCACCCGTATCCCAGTAAGGAATGCCGTCAATCGGCGTATGCTCAATGTAAAAATCACAGGTAGCCTGTGCCGCCTTAAGCATAAAAGCTTCAATTTCCTCTCTGGATCCGTAGGCGGATAAGGCTTCATCTGATAGGGTCTGAATAAACTCCAGCTCTTCGGCAAAACCTGCCATGGCCCAGGCCAGGCCTCTGGTCCAGGTGGAAAAACCGGTATAGCCCTGCTGTGAGTTGGGCGCCCTGAAGTTCCCGTCATTGGTGTTAAAGATACTTTCATGGGCAGTTCTGCCCCAAAGATCGTAACTGTCGCGTCCCTCCCCATAATACACCGAGAAATCGGCAGTAGCTTTGGCATGTTGGAGACCCCGCACCAGAAGGTTGATCCTGCTATCATTTTCGTCCTGCAGGACATGGCCAAACTGATGGCTCAGCATCAAAATACGCACCGATCTGATGGTGTCCACAAATAGGGAATGGGGGCCATTAAAAGAATAGATAAAGCCTCCCCCTCCTTTGATATTCGTCCAGCGTCCTGCCTGCACCGCACCGGAAATCTTCAGTGCCAGTTCATAGAAATTCTTTT
>CAZHZP010000431.1:0-2040 GCA_964537165.1 uncultured Roseivirgaceae bacterium
GAAAATGGTTTGCGCCCCATTTCGAAAAAATGCTCTATGACAACGGCCAACTCTTAAGCCTCTATGCCAAAGCCTACCAGGTATCCGGCGACGGGTTTTATAAAGAAAAGGTCATGGAAACGGTAGACTGGCTGGAAAAAGAAATGCTTCAGGAAGAAGGCGGGTTTTATGCGGCGCAGGATGCGGACAGCGAGGGGAAAGAAGGTAAATTTTATGTCTGGACGAGGGCCGAACTGGAAGAGCAGCTCCCCAAAGATATTGGCTGGATCTCCGATTTGTATAATATCAAAACCGATGGAAACTGGGAAGATGGTGACAATATCTTATTTCAGACCAAGAGCTACGGGGAAATCAGTGCAAAATATGGTTTTGAACCCGATGGTTTTAAAAAACACCTCGGGCAAATCAAACAAAAGCTGTATACCATCCGGGCGGAACGCGTGGCTCCGGGATTGGATGATAAAGTGATCAGCGGCTGGAATGGGCTGAGCATTTCGGGGTTGACCCAGGCTTATTTGGCAACCGGGAATAAAAAAGTTCTTGACCTTGCAACGCGAAACGCAGGGTTTTTGATGTCCAAGATGATCAAAGAGGGCATGCTTTATCGGTCCTACAAACAAGGTACTGCCTACACCCCGGCGTTTTTGGAAGACTATGCGGCGGTCATCCAAGCTTTCACTGACCTGTATCAGGTGACGTTTGAACAGCAATACCTGGATCGTGCGAAGCAATTGACCGATTATACCCTGGACCATTTCTTTGATGAGGAAGATGGTTATTTTTATTTCAACAACCCGGATGCGGAAAAACTGATCGCCGACAAGAAAGAATTGTTTGACAATGTGATCCCCGCTTCCAATTCCATGATGGCAAGAAACCTGCACCGACTAAGTATTTTCTACTACGAGGATCGCTATGGGACATTAGTCCGAAATATGCTTGGTCCCATCAAAAAATTATTGGTGTCGGACATCGGGTTTCTGGCAAACTGGGCAAATCTCTACCTGGAACTTCTGGTACCCACCGCGGAGGTCGCCGTCGCGGGACAACACGCCAAAACGCTGGCCAAACCGCTCCAGCAAGTATATCATCCCAATACCTTACTGGCCGCCTCTGAGGAAAAGGAAGAAAACTTGCCGCTTTTACAGAATAAATCCGGGGATCCGTCGGGAAATGCTTTAATTTACGTCTGCTTTAACAAGGTCTGCCAACGACCCGTGCCGACTGTTGAAGAAGCATTAACCCAATATCCAACTTTAGCCTAATTCGTCTTGGAGAGTCTGTTCGGAGATATTTTAGAAAGAGAGGACACTGTTTCGCTTTTTGCTGATGTCATACTGCCGGTGCCTATCCCCAAAATGTTTACCTACCGCATCCCCAGAAGCATGGAGGGAACCTTGGGAATCGGATACCGGGTGATCGTCCAATTTGGCAGGAAGAAAATATTGACGGGCATTGTTGGCAAGGTCCACCAAAAACCTCCCGAAGCCTATGAGGCAAAGCCCATCTTGGAACTCCTGGACGACCACGCCATAGTCAACCCTTTGCAGATAAAGTTCTGGGGATGGATGTCGGATTATTATTGTTGCCACCTGGGAGAGGTCATGAATGCCGCGCTGCCCACCGGCCTAAAGCTCAGCAGCGAAAGTAAAATACAGCTAAACCCCAACTTTGATGAGCTTGCCTCCGGCTTTCCGTTGGATGACCGTGAGCGGATCATATTGGATGCTTTGGTCGCCAAAGGGGAATTGACCTATGAGGAATGCGAAAGCCTTTTACAGTTAAAATCGGCCTACGCTATTATTAAAAGCCTGGTAGCCAAGGAGGCGATCCTGGTTTTTGAGCAGATAAAGGAAAAATATTCCCCCAAAGTAGAATCCCGGATCAAGCTTAGTGCCGAATATGCCTCGGACAAACAATCCCTGGAAGCTTTGTTTGGCCTATTGAAATCAAAGCCCAAGCAGGAGGAAATCCTAATAAAGTACCTACAACAGGTCCCTGTCTATCAACAGCCGGAACGCAACAATCAGGGGCTGGATA
>CAZHZP010000432.1:0-2038 GCA_964537165.1 uncultured Roseivirgaceae bacterium
GGGGCATCAACGCCCATCAACGGATCAAGGATCTGATAGAAGAAATCCAATTGGCAGATCAACTGGGGCTGGATGTTTTTGGAGTCGGGGAGCATCACCGTCCCGATTATGCAGTGTCATCCCCAGCGGTGATTCTGGCCGCAGCCGCGATGGTCACCAAAAACATCAGGCTTTCAAGTGCAGTGACTGTCCTCAGCTCAGATGATCCGGTCCGGGTTTTTCAGGATTTTGCTACCGTCGACCACCTGTCAGATGGGAGAGCCGAAATCATGGCCGGGAGGGGATCATTTATTGAATCTTTCCCTCTGTTCGGGCAAGACCTGAAAGACTACAATGAGCTCTTCACCGAAAAACTGGAACTCCTACTAAGGGTCACCCAAAACGAAAAGCTATCCTGGAAGGGAAAACACCGGCCTTCTTTCGATAACCTCGGCGTTTATCCCAGACCTTATCAATCCCCGCTTCCCGTGTGGCTGGCTGCCGGCGGTACGCCTTCTTCCGCGGTCAGGGCAGCTAAGCTGGGTTTGCCTTTGATGCTGGCCATTATAGGCGGTATGCCCGAGCAGTTTGTAGGCTTTATTGATCTCTACAAAGAAACCGCCCAAAAGGCCGGAAAGGATCTTAAGGACCTGCAGTTTGGCATCAACAACCATGTCTATATCGGCCAGGATTCGCAGAAGGCGGGAGATGATTTCTATCCTTATTATGCGGCCATGATGAACAGGGTAGGGAAAGATAGGGGATGGCCCCCTTTATCCCGACAGCAATTCGACTATTCAAGGTCGCCCCAAGGGGCATTGATGGTGGGGAGCGTACAGCAGGTGATTGACAAGATCCTTTATGAGCATGAACTGTTCGGTTTTACCCGCTTTATGGCACAGGCCAGTGTCGGCCATGTGCCCCACGCCATGACCATGAAATCCATAGAACTATTCGGCACCCAAGTAGCCCCTGCTGTCAGAAAGGCAATCGGATAAAAATAGTGTTAGGTTAGACACGAAACGGTGTCTGTTCCCGCAGGCCTGCCGGTAGCAGGTATCGCAGATTATGCTGATGATGGCAGCGCAGTACCTGCCTAAAGAACAGACAGGTCTGCGGGAGATGTTTTCGATATCTTTCGGTTAACATCAACAATCGCTTATATTGCTGCAAGATTAGCCCTTCCAGGCATATAACCATCGGAAGGGCTTACCCTGATTTCTCCATAACACGGGCAAGATGGATTCACTGACGCATATTGTTCTGGGAGCCTGTCTCGGCGAGGCTGCCTTTTCCAAAAAGTTAGGTAAAAAGGCACTGCTGCTGGGAGTCTTTGCCCAAAGCTTCCCCGATGCGGACATTCTTGCTTCCCTTTTCCTTTCGCCCACCCAAAACCTCTTATTTCACCGGAGTGTCACCCACTCGTTTTTATTTGTGGTGCTGGTTGCCCCGGCACTTTCCTGGGCAGTAGAGCGCTTTTTTCCTTCCCTGCGGCTTTCACGGCTTAAACTGACACTGTTTTTTGCCCTTCAGATGGCGCTACACCTTTTGCTGGATACCTGCAACGCCTACGGTACCCAGCTTTTCTGGCCCTTCAGTTCAGAAAGATTGTCATTTGATCTGCTTTTTGTAGCCGACCCCTTCTTTTCGTTTCCGATGTTGGTCTCCCTGCTGGCTTTGCTTATTTTAAAAAATCATCGACCCAATCGAAATAGATGGCTCTTGGCCGGCATCCTTCTTTCCTTCTTTTACCTGATTTATGCCATTTTTAATAAGGCCTCCATCAACCGACAAGTAGAAAAGACACTGCGGGAGCAGCAGCTTCCCTCCGTCTCTTTTATCACCAAGCCTACCGCCTTCAACACCTGGCTGTGGTATATTATTGTCCCGGTAGCAGACGGCTATTACATCGGCTACCGTTCGGTATTTGACGAAAAGGATGACCCCACTCCCTTTCATTATTATCCCAAAAATGAGCACCTTCTCCCGCTGCCACATTCCTTGGAAGTCACCAGGCTGAAGTCTTTTGCCGACGGCCATTACACGGTGGAGCAACATG
>CAZHZP010000433.1:0-2036 GCA_964537165.1 uncultured Roseivirgaceae bacterium
CCGAAAGTGTGGTCAATTCTATTTATCAAGAACTAAAAGAAATTCCAACAGGAGGTTTCAATGGTGGCCCTTGGATGATGTTGGAGTTCGCTACCGGACTGGCCAATACCGAACTGGGACAGGCCCAAAACAGCATTTTTGTGAGAAACCTGGTCAACAACTCGGACAATGGCTACGGACAGACCTATTGGACCACCAGGTATAGGGGTATCGCCAATGCCAACCTAGCCATTGCCAAAATACCGGAAATCAATATGGATGAAGCTGCCAAAGCGCGCTACTTGGGTGAAGCGAGATATTTAAGGGCCTTGTACTACTACGAACTGGTAAGAATCTTCGGTAAAATTCCGCTTATTACAGCGCCCGTGAGCCTGAATTCACCGGAATTATATCCTGATCCATCCACAGAGGAAGCTATTTATAACCTAATTGTTGAAGATCTGGAAACGGCGGAATCATCCGGTCTTCCTTATACCGACGCCACAGGAAGGGTATCACTGGGTGCGGTCAAATCCTTATTATCCAGCGTATATTTGACCATGGCCGGATATCCTTTGCAAAAGGGAGAGGAATTCTATCAGAAGGCAGCTGATAAGGCCAATGAAGTGATCACCTCAGGCCAGTATAGCCTATTTACTTCTTATGATCACCTTCATGATCCTTCCAAGAAAAATGTCGAGGAAAATATTTTCATGGTACAGTTCGCCGAATTCATCCAGCCTTCCAACTGGCAGGTCTCCATTGTTCCTTATAACCAGGGGATTTCTGCTTATTCTGATGAAACAGGGGGAATTTTTGCCAATAAGGAATTCGTAGAATCACATGAAGCGGGTGACAAGCGGATAAGGGAAAAAGAATTTTACTACAGTACTTATACCCTTAGTGCAGACCGGAATACCACAGTTGATCTGGGCGGGTATTATATCTACAAGCATTTTGATACCCAGGCGCACCTGTCTACTACCAGCAGTGATCTAAATTGGCCGATGATGCGGTATGCGGAAGTCTTGTTGATCTATGCAGAGGCGGCCAATGAGGTGAACGGCCCTACAGCAGAAGCTTATGAAGCAGTCAACAAAATTAGAAGAAGGGCTGAACTGCCGGATTTAACCGGGTTGAGCCAAGAGGAGCTTAGGGAAGCCGTGTGGAGAGAACGTTGGTTTGAACTCAGCTTTGAAAATAAAACCTGGTATGATATGGCCAGGCTCCGAAAAGCCTTCAACGTCAATACGAGGGAATTTGAAGATTTCGTAGGCCACCAGTTTTCTTACGGACCGGTATTGAAGGAAAGGGAATTGCTGTTCCCGATCCCAACGGCCGAGATCAGGAACAATAGTAAGTTAATCCAAAATCCTGGATACTAGTGAGGTGGTAATAGTTTCAGTTACCATTTAAAATATTTCTGATCTTAAACTCCCATTAATAATACAGGCTTTATATATTGAGAGATCATTGCTCAGGTAGGTTGGAAACAACTTCCTGGGCAATGACTTTTTATCATCCACTGAAAAACAACACCTACATGAGGAATAATTTAAACCCTAAATGGAACATCCGGAAGGATTGGTCAAGAAAATACCTGGCGATAGTTTTTTCACTTTTCGTCATTTCTCTTTCTTGCCAAGCCCAATCATCAGATCAGTGGCTTCAGTTTGGAGGCCACAATGGTCCCGGCCAAGGCAAACACATTGTACTGATCAGTGGAGATGACGAATACCGTTCTGAAGAAGGTTTGCCGATGATGGCTAAAATTCTTTCCGAACACCATGGTTTCAAAACCACCGTGTTGTTTGCCATAGACCCTGCTACAAAAACCATAACACCAAGCTACCAACATAATATCCCAGGTATGGAACAACTACAATCGGCGGACCTGGTCATTATGTTGATGCGTTTTAGGGAGTTGCCCGATGAACAAATGAAATATTTCGATGAATACCTGAAATCAGGTAAGCCCATTATCGGATTGCGAACCTCCACACACGCCTTCAACTACGGCAAAAACCCGAATAGCCCTTATGCCAAATACAGCTGGC
>CAZHZP010000434.1:0-2013 GCA_964537165.1 uncultured Roseivirgaceae bacterium
GGAAATGACGTGAATATGTGGATCAATAAACATCATAACTAATCGGTTTTAATTTTCCGGGGTTTCGCCCCAACATCTAAACGTATAAACTTTACAAAATAATTCAAACATAAAGTTGATCAATGGTTGTTCGGCAATTTATCGGGTTCTACTATCGAACACGCACACAAATGGTTCCGGTTTCACTGACTTCACCTTTGATCTACCAAAGGTAAGCATTTCGCAAGAATCCCTTCATGACTTTTATCAGGGATTAAGGGCAATAAGCTTGGCTAAAAGAAGTTCGACAGGGACGGTTCGAACGCCGTTTGGCAAAAAAGAAAAGCTCCTGCTCCGTCCCCAGACATCCCTTTTTTCGGCCAAAAATCTGTTTTATAGATTTTATTCTTCTACTTTTAATTTATATTCAGCCATAGAAAGAAGAAAAGGCTTTTTGAATGAATCATAAGGATAAAGTAGCCATCGTTACCGGTGCCGGGCAGGGGATCGGATTAGAAATAAGCAAATATTTGGCAAAGGAAGGAGCGCATGTCTTCCTAAACGATATAGACCCCCTCCTGGCCCAACAAGCCGCCGAGGAAGTCGCAATAGACGCGACGGGATCCTGCAGCCCCATGCCGGGAGACAGCAGCGACCTCACCTTGATCCAACACATGGTCGATCAGGCCATCGAGGCCTTTGGACATCTGGACATTGTCGTAGCCAACGCGGGCATCACCCTGTTTGGCGATTTCTTCACCTATTCACCCGAAGCCTTTTTTAAGGTCATGCAAGTCAACCTGGGAGGCACTTTCTTTCTGGCCCAGGCAGCCGCCAAGCAGATGAAAAATCAACCAAATGGCGGTTCGATGCTATTTATGTCCTCTGTGACGGGACATCAGGCACACAAAAACCTCGCCGCCTACGGCATGAGCAAAGCCGCTTTGGAAATGCTGGCCAAAAACCTCGTGATCGAACTTTCCCCTTTCAAAATCAATGTAAATACCATTGCGCCGGGAGCCACCCTAACCAACAGGACCGTGGAGGACCCTGATTATGAAAAAACCTGGTCCAATATCACACCTATGGGCAGGCCAGCTCACGTAAGCGACATCGCCCATACCGCACTTTTTCTCGTATCGGATCAGGCGAAGCACATCACCGGACAGAATATCATCGTGGACGGAGGCTGGACCTGTATCAGCCCTTCACCTTTTTAAATTTAAAAAAACATAAAAGATAAGCACCATGCTAAGACTAGATAATAAAGTAGCCATTGTCACCGGAGGCGGAAGCGGGATCGGGAAAGCTATTTCATTATTGTTTGCCCAACAGGGAGCCACCGTATGTATCCTGGACATCGACCAAGAAGGGGCTACGTCGGTCGCACAACAGATCGAAGACGATCAAGGCCGGGCCTATTTCCACCGCTGCGATATATCGGACCAACAGGAGGTAAAAAGAGCGGTACAGGCTATCCTCGAACGATACCCATCCATTGATATCCTGGTTAACAATGCAGGAATCTCCCATATCGGGACAGCAGAGTCTACCCCAGAGGAGGATTTTGACCGCTTATTGACAGTAAATGTAAAAGGAACCTATAACTGCCTGAACCAGGTACTTCCGGTCATGAAAAATAAGGGCGGGGTGATCCTCAACATGGCTTCTGTCGCCGCAAGCTTGGGGCTTCAGGACCGATTTGCTTACTCCACCACCAAAGGAGCCGTAGTAGGCATGACGCTTTCGGTAGCCAAGGACTATCTTCCCTACCATATCCGTTGCAACTGCATCTCCCCGGGCCGGGTCCACACGCCTTTTGTAGATGGTTATCTGCAAAAGCACTACCCCCATAACAAAGAAGAAATGTTTGAAAAACTTTCTAAAACCCAACCCATCGGGCGCATGGGAAAACCAAGTGAGATCGCATTTCTGGTGCTCTACCTCTGCTCAGATGAAGCTTCCTTTATCACCGGGTCGGATTACCCGATCGACGGAGGTTTTTTGAGGTTGAATACGTAAGGAGACGGGAGA
>CAZHZP010000435.1:0-2013 GCA_964537165.1 uncultured Roseivirgaceae bacterium
ACTCAATAAAACAAATGGATAAAAAACAAGCAACTCTCCTATTGGCTGACGGTACTGTTTACTACGGAAGCCTTATTGGAAAGCATGGCACAAACGGAGGCGAAATATGCTTCAATACCGGGATGACGGGTTATCAGGAAATCTATACTGATCCTTCATACGCCGGACAGATTATTGTAAATACAACGGCCCACATAGGCAACTATGGGGTGGTGGATGACGAGACAGAGTCTGAAAAGCCCCTGATCGCGGGCGTCGTAGCCAATGATTTTTCTGAGGTTTACAGCCGGTTGACCGCCAAACAATCACTGCAGGAATACCTGGAACAGCATGGGATCACCGGCATTGCCGATATCGATACCAGAAGGCTGGTAAGGCATCTGCGTGCCAAAGGCGCAATGAACGCAATCATCAGCTCGGAATATGACAACATAGCCGATCTGCAAAGGGAACTGGATAAGGTCCCCAGTATGGCTGGTTTGGAGTTGTCCTCCCAGGTCTCGACCAAAGAAGCTTATTTTTACGGCGATGAAAATGCCCCCGTCAAGATAGCCTGCATTGACTACGGTATCAAGAAAAACATTTTGAGGAATTTTGCCGATAGGGGTGTGTATTGTAAGGTTTTCCCCGCCAAAACCAGCCTTTCTGAAATGGAACAATGGAATCCCGACGCTTATTTTCTTTCCAACGGCCCAGGCGATCCTGCGGTGATGGATTATGCTGTAGCGACCACTAAGGGGATTTTGGAATTGGGAAAGCCCTTGTTTGGAATATGCCTAGGCCACCAGTTATTAGCACGTGCCTGCGAAGTAAACACCTACAAGATGCACCACGGCCATAGAGGGATCAACCACCCGATCAAAAACCTGGTTTCCGGAAGAAGTGAAATCACTTCCCAAAACCACGGCTTTAATGTAACCAAAGAGGATGTCGAGCAGCATCCCAACCTCGAAATCACCCATCTCCATTTAAACGATGGGACAGTAGCCGGTTTTAAACTGAAAGATAAACCTGCCTTTTCCGTGCAGTATCATCCTGAGTCCTCCCCGGGGCCGCATGATTCCCGCTACCTGTTTGATGATTTCATTTCATTAATAAAAAATTAAACCTATAAATCTTTTAGCATTATGACATTGATTCAATCCATCCATGCAAGACAAATTTTAGACTCTAGGGGTAATCCAACCGTAGAGGTGGACGTATATACCGAAAATGGCGCTTATGGAAGAGCTGCCGTTCCTAGCGGCGCATCTACCGGTATCCACGAGGCGGTGGAACTTAGAGATGAGGATAAAAATGTATATATGGGCAAGGGCGTATTGAAAGCCGTAGCCAATGTAAACGATGTGATTGCCCCGGAGTTATTGGGTTACGATATTTTTGACCAGAGTCAAATCGATCAGATCATGATCAGCCTGGACGGTACCAAAAACAAGTCCAAGCTCGGTGCTAACGCTATCTTGGGCGTTTCCCTGGCCGTTGCCAAAGCAGCAGCCATGGAAGCGGGGCAGCCCCTTTACCGATATGTAGGCGGGGTGAATGCCAATACCCTTCCTGTTCCGATGATGAACATCTTGAACGGGGGATCCCATGCGGATAATGCCATCGACTTCCAGGAGTTTATGGTGATGCCTGTGGGTGCTTCTACTTTCTCTGAATCTTTGAGGATGGGAACGCAGATTTTCCATCATCTGAAATCAGTTTTGAAGGGCAAAGGCCTGTCTACCAACGTAGGTGATGAAGGAGGCTTTGCACCTAACCTTCGCTCTAATGTGGAAGCAATCGAAGTCGTACTTCAAGCCATTGAAAAGGCAGGTTTCAGACCGGGTGAAGATGTGTTCATCGCAATGGATGCCGCTTCTTCTGAATTCTATGATGAGGAAAGAGGACTTTATGTATTCAAAAAATCCACCGGCGATGAGCTGACTTCCCAGCAAATGGCGGATTACTGGACTGACTGGGTGAACAAATATCCAATCCTGTCTATCGAAGACGGTATGCACGAAGATGATT
>CAZHZP010000436.1:0-2012 GCA_964537165.1 uncultured Roseivirgaceae bacterium
CCGGAAAAAGGACTGACGTACCAGATCGGAAACGGGTGGGCGATCCATCAGGCTTCTGGATTGCCGGTGATCAGTGATTTCCGGACTTTGGATGTGCAGCTTGGCGGTCAGGGTGCTCCTTTGGTACCTATCGGTGACCAGCTTCTTTTCGGGTCAAACGACTTCTGTCTAAACCTGGGGGGCATCGCCAATATTTCCATGCACACCGCTGCCGGAAGGAAGGCTTTCGATATTTGTCCCTTTAATCTCCCTTTGAATTACTTCGCACAAGAAAGAGGGCTGAAATACGATAAAGACGGCCATCTGGCGGAACGGGGCAAGATCGTTCCCGAACTGCTTCAGGATTTGGAGAATGTCCCTTTTTACAAAAAAAAAGACGCAAGATCATTGGGAAGGGAGGATATAGACAAGGAATTTTTACCGCTCTTCGCAAGGTACCGGGAACCTCCCGAAAACTATCTGAGGACTTTGGTGGAACATTATAGTCTACAAATCAGCCGTGTCATTTCCGAATACATGCCGGAGTCGGCTTCTGCCACGCTTTTGGTTTCCGGGGGAGGAACCTATAACCGGTTTTTTTTGCACCGCCAGGCGATTCACTGTGGAGACAAGGTAGCTATCCAGGTTCCCGACAAAGAAATCATTGACTATAAGGAGGCAGTTATTTTTGGTTTGTTAGGAGTATTAAGAATACGAAATGAAAACAATTGCCTAAGTTCCGTGACGGGAGCTGTAAAAGACAGTTGTGGGGGAACGATGTATGGATTCGTAGGGAGGTAAGATTTAAAATATTTTTCATCCGGCCGTCCTTTTTTATTTGGATCATTTGATCCAAATTCGGTAGTTTAGCAAAACCAAAACCCGAAATTTTAAGGAATCAGCTAACAACGTCGCCGTTTTACCTTTTTAGATACTTGAGGATAGACCGAAATAGAGCCACCGTATGAGAAATTTTATTGCCGTTTATACGATCCTGTTGACATTTGCATTTTTTGCGGTGACCCCGACGGTTTTCGCCCAACAAGACGCTCAAAAACAAGAATTGAACATACAATCCGGTGCCGATCAGGATGAGACGCCGGAGTCAGTGTTGGAGCCTGAGCATATCGAAGAGCATGGGCATGCGCCTTTATGGCTGGTCATCCCGTTCGTCACCTTGCTTTTGATGATTGCCACCGGCCCTTTGTTTTATGAGGATTTCTGGCACCACAACTACCCGAAAATTGCCGTTGGACTGGCGGTGATCGTGGTATTGTATTATTTGTTGGTTTTGGAAAATGTCCATCAACCGGTCCATGCCTTAGCGGAATATGTCCAATTTATTGCCTTGTTGGCTTCTCTTTATGTAGCATCCGGCGGAATTTTACTGCAGATAGACAAGAAATCCACTCCGATGGCCAACGTGACTTTATTGCTGGTAGGAGCGTTGATTTCAAACCTGATCGGCACTACAGGAGCATCCATGTTGTTGATCCGTCCTTTTATCCGCTTAAACAAAAACAATATCCAGGCTTACCATATCGTCTTTTTCATTTTCATGGTCAGCAATGTGGGTGGTTCCCTTACGCCAATCGGCGATCCGCCACTGTTCCTCGGATTCCTGAAAGGAGTGCCTTTTTTCTGGACGCTGGAGCATAACTGGCCGGCATGGGTACTGGCTTTGGGGATACTGGCCGTATTATTTTATTTCATTGACAAGAAATTCGGCAGAGCCGGCAATGATGAAATCGTGCAGGAAGAAGTGTACAGCAATAAGTTTTCGCTGATTGGGCAGCGAAATTTCCTTTGGCTATTGATCATTATAATTTCCGTTTTCCTTGATCCCAACGTGCTCGATTGGGTGCCGGCAATCTACTATGACGGGATGAAATTCTCTTTTATCAGGGAGATCATCATGCTCTCCGTGGCTTACCTTTCGTATAGGTTTGCGGATCAAAAAGCGTTAAAAGGCAACGAATTTAATTTCGAACCGATCCGTGAAGTGGCTTTTATCTTTGTCGGCATCTTCGGGA
>CAZHZP010000437.1:0-2003 GCA_964537165.1 uncultured Roseivirgaceae bacterium
CCATGGGCAGTTGTTGTATGGGATCTAAGATGATGTGTTAATCACCAATCCCAGTTGTCGTGCTTTGATCTAAGCCTGCTTGTCTCTTCAGACAGGACAGGAATATTGTATCAATGCCTTCCTCTATTTTAATCCATTCACCACATTTAATTAATTGGCGATATCATTTCAGCGCTGCTGACGGTGACGCTATTGCCTAAATCTATTTTACCAATGAAAAAAACAATACCACACCAGTACCTTTTGGTACTTATCATCCTGTTCAGTTTCTCAGGGGGTTTATGGGCGCAGCATATCCAGGTGACAGGAACCGTTCTCGAAAAGGGCAGTGACCTTGGCATCCCCGGCGTGAACATCCTGATCAAATCCACCTCCCGCGGGACGGTCACCGACCTCGACGGTAAATTCACTATAGAAGTAGCCAACGGACAGACCTTGGTCTTCTCGAGCATAGGCTTCCAAAACCAGGAGATCACGATCGGGCCTAATATGCCCAGTCCTTTAAAAGTGGTGCTCGAAGAAAGTGCCACTGATCTGGGAGAAGTGGTCGTGACCGGATATGGCGCGCAATCCAAGAAGACCATTTCCAGTACCGTCACTTCAGTGAATGCGGCCGAATTAAAGGAAATACCCGTTCCTTCGCCGGACCAGCTGCTTCAGGGGAAAGCCGCCGGTGTGCAGGTGTCTGCCGGCTCGGGTGTGCCGGGTGGCGGGATATTCGTACGGGTGAGAGGAACGACCTCCATCAATGCAGGCAATAATCCTTTGTACATTATCGATGGGGTATTTATCAATAACCAAAACCTATCCACGGCCAGCTTGGGCGGACAGTCCACCAATCCCTTGGCGGATCTGAATCCCAATGATATCGAAAGCATCGAGATCCTCAAAGATGCCAATGCCACCGCCATCTATGGCGCTAGGGGAGCCAACGGGGTAGTGTTGATCACCACCAAGAGAGGGAAGATCAACGAAGCGTCCACCATCTCATTTAACACTTATTTTGGCGTGGCCAAAGCCCCCCAAATATATGAAACGGTCACCGCTCCCCAGGAAGCCGAGTTGATCAATGAGACTTTCCTTAATGATGGCGGGGAATATGCCAACCGTCCCTTCCGGCCTGTTTCAGAAGGAGGTCAAGGGCTTCCCGAAGAACAAACGACC
Organism: uncultured Roseivirgaceae bacterium; assembly: GCA_964537165.1. Classification (GTDB taxonomy): domain Bacteria; phylum Bacteroidota; class Bacteroidia; order Cytophagales; family Cyclobacteriaceae; genus DATGMS01. Next base: position 1,165 of record CAZHZP010000437.1, read on the forward strand.
TATTCCCGGATTCCGGATGTATTCCAGACAGGCTTGACCCAGAGCTATGACTTAAGCCTTTCGGGTGGATCGGAGAAGAGCAAATACTTTATCGGCGGCGGATACTTCAACCAGGAAGGCATCGTGAAGCCTTCTGGGTTCGAAAGGTATTCCGGCCGGTTTAATTTTGACCAGGCCATCAACAACAGATTGATGGTGGGTACCAGCACGTCTATCTCCCATTCCAAAAGGGTGCACAGTAAAAACAACGACAGTGCCGCTGGGGTCATCAACTCTTCTCTGTACATACCGACGTACCTTCCGGTGTTCAATGAAGACGGCAGCTATGCCAAATACGGGATTTTCGACAACCACTTAGCCATGATCGACAACCTGGATCTTAGCGCATTATCAAACAGGCTGGTAAGTAACCTGTATGCGGACTACGAAATCCTGGATGGACTGACGCTGAAATCCAGCTGGAGCATTGACTATAACAGCTATGAAGACAGGTCTTACAACAACACGCTGATCACCGCGGGCCAGCCACAGGGCAATGCCTCTAGGTACCACAGCCAGGTGACTACTTTGATTAATGAGCAGGTATTGAGCTACAACAAGCGTTTTGGGCAGAACTTATTTAACATCCTATTGGGAAATACCATTCAGCAGACCAAGAGCAAGTATCTCAACCTGAGTGGGCAGAATTTCCCCAGCAATGACTTTAAGGAAATCGGATCCTCTTCGCTACAGACCGGCAGCACATCCGCCAGCAGCTATGGCCTGTTGTCTTTCTTCTCCAGGGCAAGCTACAATATCAAAAACAGATACGGGGTGGATGCCAGCGTGAGAGCGGATGC
>CAZHZP010000438.1:0-1997 GCA_964537165.1 uncultured Roseivirgaceae bacterium
AATGCTTAGCCAATTCAATAATTTTCACAAAGTTACACGCTTTTTGTCAGTAATTGAAGCAGTGTGGGTTTTTATGGGAAGTTGAGAAGAGCGAAGACCGAATCAAGAAGGCTGTATGGCGTTAGTTCTTTCCGCTTGATTCAATACCTGCCCCTATCTGATGTTTATTAGTTGCCTTGAATTTAATCGGTGCTTTTTCTTCTGGTTCTTTTCCGTCGACCATTGCATGTATTTAGCGCTCCACTTGCTTGAAACCGGGATGTAGTCACTTCATGAGTGATCATTGATAGGGGTTCTTAGGTGTCGGTGCCTGAGTATTCGATACCGCCGATGGATGCAGACCCTCCGTGTTCGGTCTTCCGACTCAGTACCCGTCCACCACCCCGGCGATCTTGCCAAAAATCTCGTCGATTTCGCCCACGCCTTGGATGGTAGAAAGTTTGCCCTGTTTTTTATAAAAATCGGCTACCGGAAGCGTTTCGTCCAGATAAACCTTGATCCTTGTATCTATTTTCTCTTCATCCTGATCGTCCGCTCTGCCGGAGGTTTTCCCCCTTCCGCGGATCCTTTCCTTTAAGATCTCCTCAGGAACTTCCAAAGCAATCATCCCGGCAATCTCCATATTGTTCTTTGCCAATAGCTGATCCAATGCTTCTGCTTGGGCTACCGTCCGTGGGAAGCCGTCAAAGATAAAGCCTTTAGCATCTGACGTGGACTTGATCTTATCATCGACCATACCGATGACTACTTCATCCGGTACCAGATGCCCTTGATCCATATACTTTTGCGCCAGTTTCCCTAATTCGGTGCCTTCTCCCAGATGTTTGCGGAATAAGTCTCCCGTCGAAATATGGTTTAATTTATATTTCTCGATGAGTTTTTCGCTTTGTGTGCCTTTTCCTGCGCCGGGAGGGCCGAATAATACGATATTTAACATAAATCAGAGTTTTATATAAGCTTTTCGTTTACACCAGCAATTTACCAACAAATCAGGCTAATTGGTAGATTTCTCTTAAATTCCTGCCCAGGCCGTCATAGTCTAAGCCGTAGCCAACGACAAACTTGTTGGGGATTTCGAAACCGGTATATTTTGGGCGGATGTCTTTTTTCAGCGCTTCAGGCTTCAGGAGAAGCGTTGCGATTTCCAAGCTTTTGGGTTGGCTCTTCCGCACCATTTCCAGCACATAGGACATGCTGAGCCCCGTATCGACGATGTCTTCCACAATGATCACATCCCGCCCCATCAAGCTGGTATCGAGTCCGATAAGGGGTCTTATCGTCCCCGTGGAAGCCATGGATTCGTAGGAAGAGATTTTTACGAAAGAAAGCTCGACGGGGAGATCAATGTTCTTGGAGAGGTCTGACAAAAACATAAAGGCCCCGTTCATAATCCCGATCAAAAGGGGAGAGCTGTCTTGGTAATCTTCAGTAATCTGTCGACCCAATTCGGCCACTCGTTGAAGGAGCTCTGCTTCTTGGATAAATGGAACAAATTGCTTGTCTTTGACTTGAATCATTGTTTTAGCTTGCTTGGGCTTACCCTCTTCTCTGCCGAACCGCTTCGTAAGTTAAGACAGCCGCCGCCACAGAGACGTTGAGACTTTCTATATTTCCTGCCACAGGAATTCCTGCAAATTCATCGGTCAGTCCCATCAATTCTTTGGAGATCCCGTCTTCTTCAGAGCCTAGCACCAAGGCTGTAGGCAGGGAAAAATCGACATCATACATCAAACGGTCGGTTTTCTCTGTCGCACTGATGACCCTGAGCCCCATTTTTTTAAGTTCTTTTACCGCAAAATACAGGTTTTTTACCCTGCATACCGGTAGAAAGTTCAAGGCTCCGGCAGAGGTCTTGACTGCATCGGAATTGATTTGGGCACTTCCTTTCTCAGGGATCACCAAAGCATGTACCCCCGCCACATCGGCCGTACGGGCAATGGCGCCGAAATTCCTAACGTCGGTGATCCTGTCCAATATCATAATCAGGGGTGCCACTC
>CAZHZP010000439.1:0-1975 GCA_964537165.1 uncultured Roseivirgaceae bacterium
ACCGGGCTACAAATCGCGCTTAGTATCAGTGAGGGTCTGGCCAGGAATGTCCTTGGGGCAAAAGTAAATGGAGAAGTATGGGATGCCAGCCGTCCTATTGATGAGGATGCCACTGTCCAATTGCTTACCTGGAATGACAAAGAAGGCAAATCAACCTTTTGGCATTCGTCCGCACACTTGATGGCCGAGGCTTTAGAGGCCCTGTATCCCGGTGTGAAGCTCGGTATCGGTCCTTCTATAGAAACGGGATTCTATTATGATGTCGATTTTGGCGACAGGAGCGTGGATGGCGCAGCGCTTCAGCAGATTGAAGCCAAAATGATGGAGCTGGCTAAGCAGAAGAACGAATATATCAGAAAGGAAATCTCCAAATCCGATGCCTTGGACTATTACAAAGAAAAGGGGGATGAATATAAGCTGGATTTGTTGGAAGGCCTGGAGGATGGCCGGATTACTTTCTACGAACAGGGCAGCTTTGTGGATCTTTGTAGGGGACCCCATATTCCCAATACAGGATTTATCAAGGCGGTCAAATTGCTGAATATTGCCGGAGCCTATTGGAGAGGCGACGAAAAGAACAAGATGCTTACCCGGATCTATGGGGTGACTTTTCCCAAAGCCAAAGAGCTCCAGGAATATTTGACCTTCCTGGAGGAAGCGAAAAAAAGGGACCACCGCAAGCTGGGCAGGGAGCTGGAATTGTTTACTTTCTCAGAAAAAGTGGGGATGGGCTTGCCTTTGTGGCTGCCTAAGGGCACACTGTTGCGGGAACGGCTGGTGAGTTTCCTCAAAAAGGAACAGGATAAGACGGGTTATCAGCAGGTGATTACCCCCCATATCGGGCATAAAGCTTTGTACGAGACCTCCGGTCATTATGAGAAATATGGTAAGGATTCTTTTCAGCCGATCACTACTCCCAACGAGGGAGAGGAGTTTTTGCTGAAGCCGATGAACTGTCCGCATCACTGTGAAATCTATAAGCATAAACCCAGGTCTTACAAGGACCTGCCAGTAAGATATGCCGAGTTCGGTACGGTGTACCGGTACGAGCAGAGTGGTGAATTGCATGGACTGACCCGTGTGAGAGGTTTTACCCAGGATGATGCACATATTTTCTGCCGTCCCGATCAGGTAAAGGAAGAGTTTATCAAAGTGATTGACCTGGTTCTTTATGTGTTTAAAGCCTTGGGATTTGACAGTTATACCGCTCAGATTTCCTTAAGGGATCCAGAAAACAAGCAAAAGTATATCGGGGGGGACGAGGCCTGGAATAAGGCCGAGGCGGCCATTGTTGAAGCGGCGGCAGAGAAGGGGATGGAAACCGTATCGGTATTGGGTGAGGCTGCATTTTATGGGCCGAAGCTGGATTTTATGGTGAAGGATGCGTTGGGTAGAAGCTGGCAGCTGGGAACTATACAGGTAGATTATCAGTTGCCGGAGAGGTTTGAGCTGGAATATGTAGGCTCGGACAACCAGAAGCACCGTCCCGTGATGATCCACCGGGCGCCATTCGGGTCTCTGGAACGTTTTGTAGCAGTTTTGATTGAGCACTGTGCAGGGAATTTTCCGTTGTGGCTCGCCCCCGAGCAAATCAATATCCTTCCCATTTCCGAGAAATATACCGCTTACGCGGAGGAGGTTAGCCGGTTTTTTGAGGAACACGGCATCACAGGGTCTTTGGATAACCGCGATGAAAAAATAGGCCGAAAAATCAGGGATGCGGAAGTGAAGAAGGTGCCGTTTATGGTGATTGTAGGGGAAAAAGAGCAGGCCGAAGGAAAGATCTCTGTCCGCAGACATGGAGAGGGGGACTTAGGGAGCTTCAGTCCGGAAGAATTTGTAGACTATTTTAAAAATATCATTGCCAGTTCGTTGGGCAAACAATAATTCAGCAGGAAAAAAGAGCGGGATTGTTGATATTTAAAAAAATATCCGATATTTGCAGTAAAATCTTTAAACAACCATAGAATTTTGA
>CAZHZP010000440.1:0-1973 GCA_964537165.1 uncultured Roseivirgaceae bacterium
TAGACACCCAGGATACTTACTTCTTGTCCTTTTAATTTTTGAAGCGTGGCTACCAGTTCCTCTGCATTCTGGATACGGGTTCCTCCCACACGGGTTACGATAAAGCCTTCCTGTATACCGGCATCTTGCCAGGCTTCATTGTTCACCGAAATGATAGACGCACCGCCTTCCAATTCAAGCCTTTCTTTAATGGTAGTAGATACATCTTCAAACATGATTCCGTTGTATTCAGAGGTTTTCGGCACTTCTTTAACCACTGTTTTGGTGGTTCCCTCAAAATTTTTCAGCGTCGCGGTCGTGGTCATTTCTTTCCCGTCCCGGAGATATTTTACCACTACCTGATCACCAGGCCTTTTTCGGGCGACCATTTCCTGCAATCTTGAGGTATTATAGGTGGGTTGGTCGTCAATTCCGATGACAACATCCCCTTTTCTCAGACCTGCTTCCTCTCCGCCGCTTCCTTCATTTACTTCGACGATATACACGCCGCGGATTGCGTTGATCTTTTCCCCAATAAATTCTTCCAACTCAGGGCTTACATCCTGAATCTGGACTCCCAACAATCCTCTTTGGACAGTTCCGAATTCCAATAAATCATCCATGACTTTCTTGACGATGGAGCTGGGAACAGCAAACGAGTACCCACTGAAAGATCCGGTCTGTGAAGCGATTGCGGTATTGATGCCGATCAGTTCACCGGCCAGGTTGACCAATGCACCTCCTGAATTGCCACGGTTTACGACCGCGTCGGTCTGGATGAATGACTCCACCTGCAGGTTATTGTTCTCATCCCGAAGGATGCCAATGTTCCGCGCTTTCGCACTGATGATACCCGCAGTCACGGTGGAATTTAGATTGAAAGGATTACCTACTGCCAAAACCCATTCTCCCACCTGAGCATCATCTGAATTTCCAAATTTTACAAAGGGAAGGTTATTTTCTTCAATCTTCAGAAGTGCCAGATCGGTGGTGGGATCTGTACCGATCACCCTTGCCGTATATCTTCTATTGTCTTCTAACGCAATGGTGACGGTAGAAGCATTATCGATCACGTGATTATTCGTTACGATATAACCATCTTCGGATATGATCACGCCCGAACCAAAACCCCGACCTTCTCTGGGTGCTCTCTCTCTGGGATTTCTAAAGCCGAAAAATTCCTCCATCGGGTTCATTCCCGAATGCCCTTGGATGGTAATGCTGCTGGTGACGTGGACCACGGCTGGTGTCACCTGTTGGGCGGCAGCCACGAAATTCAATCCATCCGGAACGATGAATTTATCATCAGCGAGCCAATTTACAAAACTGGTATTTTGCTTTTCGGTAAAATTAGTGGCAGACTGAGGCTTAGATAGGAAGCTGGCTCCTGCCAAAGCAACCAGGCCTCCTATCAGCGCTGCCAGGATTACCCCTAAGAAAAACTGCTTTTTATTCATATTCGTGTTCTTTTGATTTTTTGATTTCTTTTTACAACCTTATAACCCTTCTCACTTACTTTTTGTTTTTTTGATCGGGAAAGTATAGGATCTTTTAACAGCTTTTAACAGGGATCTCAATGGAATCGGAATCAATTGTCGTTAAAAGGATCAAATAAATTTTTATACATCTCCCCAAATATCAGACCAGCAACTCCATACCGCCTTCTTCAACCCATCCGTTGTAAACCATTTCGGACACCCATCCGTATAACAACAACAAAACTGACACAAATTATGATTCATCCTATAGATATGGACCGGGACGATGTCCTGGCATTCAGCGTAGACGGCGAGATTGATGAACAATCCATGCAAAGCACCATAGAAGCAATAAAGTCAAAATTGCAGGGCAATTCGGCTTTTCAAATCTATCTGGAGGTGGTGGAGCTCAACGGAATAAAACCGGAAGCCTTTAAATCAAGGATTAATTTTGCCGTTTCTCACTTCAGACAAATTTTGAAACAGGTGGATAAAGTGGCCTTGGTGACGGATATC
>CAZHZP010000441.1:0-1954 GCA_964537165.1 uncultured Roseivirgaceae bacterium
TCCTGATCTCGGGTCTTCAAGGTTCAGGTAAAACGACTTTTTCCGGCAAATTAGCTACCTACCTTAAAAAGCAGGGGCGTCAGGTATTGTTGGTGGCTTGCGATATCTACCGGCCGGCTGCTATCGATCAGCTGAAAGTACTGGGCGAGCAAATCGGCGTAGAAGTATATGCGGAGCCCGAAAACAAAAATGCCCTTCAGATCGCCAACAACGCCATTGCCTACGCCAAGAAATCCGGAAAGAAGACGGTCATTGTCGATACCGCGGGCCGTTTGGCAGTGGACGAGGTAATGATGAACGAGATTTCTGAACTCAAGGAAAAACTCAATCCTTCGGAAACGCTCTTTGTGGTGGACTCCATGACGGGGCAGGACGCGGTCAATACCGCCAAGACCTTCGACGAACGGTTGAATTTTGACGGGGTGGTCTTGACCAAACTGGATGGCGACAGCCGGGGTGGTGCCGCCATTTCTATCCGCCACGTGGTGAACAAACCCATCAAATTCATCTCCACCGGAGAGAAGATGGAAAACCTCGATATCTTCTATCCCGACCGGATGGCACAGCGGATATTGGGCATGGGGGATGTGATCTCCCTGGTAGAGCGTGCCCAGCAGACTTTTGATGAGGATGAGGCCAAACGTATCAATGCCAAGATCCGGAAAAACCAGTTTAACTTCGAGGACTTCCTTTCGCAGCTGGAACAGATCAAAAAAATGGGGAACCTGAAGGATCTCATGGGAATGATCCCAGGCATGGGCAAAGCCATGAAGGGGCTGGATGTGGATGACGAATCCTTCAAGCCCATCGAAGCCATCATCCGAAGCATGACCCCTGCCGAACGGCAGAACCCCGACCTGATCGACGGCAGCCGAAGAAAGCGAATTGCGGCAGGTAGCGGGAGAACCATACAGGAGGTCAATAACCTCATGAAACAGTTTGGCGACATGAGAAAGCTGATGAAGCAGATGAACAAAATGGGTGGCGCCCAAAAAGCCATGGGAGCCTTAGCGCCCAAAATGGGAAGAAGATAAAATAAGACGGAAAACCGGAGACGGAAGAAAACCGAACATAAATAGCCGGGAAGAGAGCCATCTTTCCGGCTATTGCATTTTTATATAACCTTCTTTAGTGGGGGCCTTCTGAGGAGATCACCTCTTTGTCCCATTTGATGTTGATTTCATAATAGGACTCCTGAATGCCCAGAACATCCACAAAAGTCACGGACGTATCATCATTGAAACTCAAGGCCTCTATGTATGGAACAGGATTATGGCCGACAATCTGATGATAGCCCTCCAAAGGATGATTACGAAGCTCTTCTTTATCCGCCCAAGTCACGCCGCCGAATTCCTTAGATCCGCCTCTTACTGTCCCCACTTCGTGCAACAGCCCTCTGTGCCAGGTTTGGTTAAGCCCATTAAGTAGTGTGGCCACGTTGCTTCCCTCAGCCATTTCCCCTAGGGGAATTTTATCCAGTAGCGACACAAACCTGTCATACCATGGACGGCTTAGCCCCGCATGGGAAAACAGATAGTTGTCTATCTGATAAGCAATCTGAAAAAGATGGATATGGCGGTTAAACAATTCTGTCAAGTGGGCCTGCATACCCGACCGAAATCCTGAACAACGATAGTCGGGATAATACATGTATTGGATATCGTGGTTGCCCAACAGCAGGACTATTTTTTCCGGGAAACGTTCTTTCGCCCCAATGACTGCGTTTAAATTGGCTACAATCTCCCCATCACTGTGGCTGGTACTGTCCACATAATCCCCCATAAAAATCACCTTGTCGTATTGCATAAAGTCAATCACCTGCCAGCAGGATTTCCCGTGAAGATCCCCTACAGCCAATATTTTGATTTCATCCATTGCGAATGGCGTTAATGATTTATTATTTCTTTGTGAAAAGCTACCAAACGACGGGCCAGTAAAGAAGGGTAAGGCACCG
>CAZHZP010000442.1:0-1954 GCA_964537165.1 uncultured Roseivirgaceae bacterium
CCCTGTTCCCCGAGGAAAAAGAAGGGCAGGGGAGCGGCAATGTCGCCCATTATATCGACTTTATAGAATCGGTCAGAAGGCGGAAAGATCCGATAGCCCCGGTAGAAGTAGGCCACAGTACCTGTGTCACCTGTACTTTGGGCAATATTGCCTATGAACTGGAGCGGCCGGTCAAGTGGAATCCCGATACTGAAACCTTTGTCAAGGACCGGGAGGCTTCCAGGCAGTTGCATCGGGAGTATCGCAAAGGATATGAATTGAGCTGGAAATAAGACTTATGATCAATCTACATCTGGGAGCAGGTCCCTTTGACCTGCTCCCAGTATGATCTTCGTGGCCTGTCTTAAGTCAAACATCGCCGTTCGGCTTTAGCCAACGGCGATGCAGTTAATAATCAGAAAAACCTGCCGTGGTATCCGAGAATCGACCCTTGACTGAACACCAGGCAATTCCGGACAAAGGATATCACCCGAGCAAAATGAATCTTAAACGACGGTGATTGACCTTTGGGATTGGAGCATGTCAGGGACAAAAAGGGGGCGTGATGCCAGTGGGTAATCAACATTCCTGGACCACAAAAAAACCATCTTTTCCTTCAGACTGATAGAGAGGCATAAAAATGCGTGCGTCCCATTCCGATACGATATTTCTACCTTCGGATCTGGCCAGTATTTCCCCTTTGCTGATTTTCTGAAAGTTGGCGTACCCTGGATTCATTTTAAAAGATTCACCTTCCCCGATTTCATACCTGTAAATCACCTCAAATGTAGAAGATGATTCCGATTTATAATTTTCCAACGTTTCATAATAGAGAGCGAAGTCCGGCACATCGCGCTTCTTCATACATCCCGCGTTGACCAGGGCGAGCCAAATGGCTGCCTCATGATTGTCTATAGCACTTTTTGCCTCGTGCTGGCCGCCCTCAATGGTGCAGCCTTTATGGCCTTTGTGGTTCAAGTAGTAGTCGACATGGCCCGGGATATAATCCTCAATCCCTTTTACGATATAAAGCGGGAATTTTTTTGCAAACTCATAGCTTTCACTTCCGCGGTTAACACTGATATAGGGCTGACTTGCTGAGGAAGTAGTATGGAGTTCAAGAAACAATAGCTCATCCACCCCCTGATGTTGCGCCTTTTCAAATTCCTCGATCAGTGCCTTAAATTCCCAACTTTCATGATAGCCCAAATCCTCTCCCGCTTTAAGCTTCTTTTCATTTTCCACGAAACAGACCCGGTTGAGATCCTTGTCGATCAGGCGGGAGTTTTTGCTCAATGCGGCCATATTGCCGGCCAGACCGGTAAGTTCACCCTTTAAGGGGAGATTGAATTGGGTCAACTTCTGCCATACCCTCCTAAATCCAATAATTCCACTGGGTTCATTGCCATGTACGCCTGCGGTGATGACCAGTGCAGGCCCGTTTGTTCCCTGGGAGTATTTTCCCAGCACCCGGCCAACGGCCAGGGATTCCGCTATATGGGGGCTGCTTATGGTGATCATTTCTTCTATAGAAGTCTTGTCTCCCTGGCTCTGGAGGGGATCGGTTGTCCGGTTTTTGACTCCCGTGGTGTTTGCTCTAGTCATCGTTTGGCTTGATCCGGTTGAATTTTTTTCTATCGGCGGGCCTACACATCCTGAATTGCCGGGCCCCGTCGATTCTGCGAATGCATATTAGGTGTTGATAATTTCCCCGCCATTGGGGTGAAGGAACTGTCCCGTCATATAACTGGAGTCTTCCGAGGCAAGAAAAAGATAACAGGAGGCGGCTTCGCGGGGTTCTCCCGGCCTGCCCATCGGCACGTTTTCTCCGAATTCATCCACCTTCTCCTCTTCAAAGGATGCGGGGATCAAGGGGGTCCATATCGGGCCGGGTGCCACACCATTGACCCTTATGCCTTTTTTGGCCAGATTGGAGGAAAGCGATCGCGTAAAGGCCACAATAGCACCTTTGGTA
>CAZHZP010000443.1:0-1923 GCA_964537165.1 uncultured Roseivirgaceae bacterium
TTGGGCTTGTTGATGTCGGAAGCTATTTTTGCCAGGAACTTGTTGTAAGAAATCCCCGCCGAAGCATTTAATCCCGTCGTCACTTTGATTGCAGCCCGGATTTCCTGCGCGATCAAAGTAGCGGAGGGGTTGTTGACTTTGTTTTGTGTTACATCCAAAAAAGCTTCATCCAGGGACAAAGGCTCCACCAGATCCGTATAGGAATGAAAGATCTCACGGATCTGAAGTGAAACCTCCTTATACCGTTCAAACCGCGGTTTTACAAAGATTAAACGGGGACATTTTCTTGCAGCTAGGGATGAAGCCATAGCGGATCTTACGCCAAATTTCCTTGCCTCATAACTGGCGGCGGCCACCACTCCCCGTTCCTTGTTCCCGCCGACAGCTACAGGCTTACCCCGCAGCTCCGGATGATCCAGCTGCTCTACGGAAGCAAAAAATGCATCCATATCCACATGTATGATTTTCCTTTGCTGAGACATGGGGGTATTTTAATTTTTAACCTTGAAGAGCAACCCATTCCCGTCTGCCCGATCGCTGTCGGGGCTGACGGGTAGTCAAACTCCTATTGAGTAGGCTTTAGCCACACTCGCCTGCATAGGCCACGTGGCTAAAGCCACATCAAGCGTCATTATCAATTGCCGTCGGCTGAAACCGAACGGCTATGCTTGACACGACACTAGAGGCGAAGTTACTGTACATTGATAAACCTTCATTAAGAAATTATTGTTTCCTTCTGCGAGACCATAAAACCCGATCCAGTGTATGAAAATTTATCCCGAACCTAAGATCACTGTACCCAAGTTCTGTGAGGAAAACGGATTCTATACGACCAAGGAGCGGTCCTATAATATGTCTATGGTCAAGGCTAAAAACACCAAACCGGAAAAGCACTTTAAAAAAGCGTTGTGGCATGCCGGGCTTCGCTACCGCAGCAACCTACGGCGTCTCCCTGGCAAGCCGGACATTACCTTTATCAAACACAAACTGGTGGTTTTTGTGGATGGGTCATTTTGGCATGGACATGACTGGGAGACCCGCAAAAAAAGCATCAAATCCAACCGCGACTTCTGGATCCCAAAGATTGAGAGAAACATGCAAAGAGACCGGGAAATCAACCACTTTTACCTTTCCAGAGGCTGGACCGTATTGAGGTTTTGGGATTTTCAGGTGAAAAAGGAATTGGGTGTCTGCGTGAAAAAGGTAGTGGATGCTACATTTTCACTTTAATCAAACCTTAATCCAAAAACTTGCTCACATTGTCCTGTGTCACCAGCTGAAAGGGGATAAACACGGTCTTGTTGGAGATGGAATCCCTTTGATTAACAAAATTCAGTGCCATCTCCACCGCCTGTTTTCCCTGAGCCTTGGCATCCTGGTAAACCGTGGCATCGAGTCTGCCATTCTTGACGGCCTGCAAAGCATCAGCAATCGCATCGATGCTGACTACGACCACCCGGTCCTTCAGATTGGCCTGCTCCAACGCCTGTAAGGCACCCAGTCCCATTTCATCGTTTTGGGCAAATACCGCATCAATCTGGTCTCCGTAGGACTGGATCCAGTTTTCCATCAGGCTCATGGCCTTGGCACGGTCCCATTCCGCGGTTTGCTCGGCCAGCAGGGTGATGTCGGGATATTTCTCCAATAGGATTTTGGTAGCGGCGGCACGTTTTAGTTGTGCGGCCTGACCCATATACCCATGCATCACCACCAGATTACCTTCGCCACCGATTAATCCGGCAATATGTTCAAGAGCGATTTCCGCAGATTCCTCATCTCTGGATCCCACAAATCCGTCGGGATCAACCGAGGTTTCGGAATTGACGTTGATGATGGGGATCCCGGCCGCCTGCGCTTTGCGGACAGCAGGGGAACTGGCCTCCATTTCACAGGGATTGAGGATGATGGCATCTACGCCTTGGG
>CAZHZP010000444.1:0-1922 GCA_964537165.1 uncultured Roseivirgaceae bacterium
TGTATTCGCCGGTTTCGCTGGTGATGGTCCGCTCCGGCCTGTCGCGGGCATAGATGATCGCGCCAATAATGGGCTCTTTGGAATCTACACTCAGGACTTTTCCGCTCAAGGTAGCTTGGGAGCCGGGAGAGCCTCTCTGCCCGATTTCCCAGAGCCGGTTTTTGGCGAAAATCCTTTCCTGTTGGCCGTCCTGAGAGACCTTGTCTTCTTCTTTGGCTTTTTCTTTTTTGATGGTAAAATATCCCGGCGAAAGGTTAAGACTCAGTTCTCTGCCCCTGGTAATAAACACCCGCTGTTGAGGGTCAATGCCGAAGTGGAGGTCGCTGCCGGAGAAAAGCACTTCCAGGATTTCTCCCAGACTGTTTTGGTAGGCATGGACATTTACCAAGAGGCTGTCCACATCCTCCTGCTTGTAGTAGAAACGGTAGGAGCTTCTGTTTTCCACCTGCCGGGCAAAGTTTTCAAAAGAGAGACCCGAAAAAATGCCGCTGATTTTTTCTTCCTCCGTAGTCTGCGCATGAAGGGAGAGCGGAGCGAACAGTAAAAACAGCCAACAGGCTTTCTGTAACAGACTATTCATATTGTTGCCGGTTAGCTGTTTCCACCAGGATGCGCAGGTAATGCTCCGTGTCTTTTCTGTAGTTGGCACCTTCCTTTTTCAATGCGGGTCGTACCTCCTTCCTTTCTACCCCCAATACCCTGAAGGCTTCCTTCTTTTTATTGACAGGTATCAGCTCTCCTTCCATCTCGATAAAATAACGGACATTATCGACATACTTGTCCAACTTTTCAAAGATGGATTGGCGTTTGGAAAAGATCTTCCAGTGTTTGCAATAGAGGCCGATATCATCATCGATAAGCTGTCTATAGAAGCCGTTTTTATGAAAAAAATAGTCAGGGGCATTGTTTTTTCTTACGAAAGTCGTCCCGTCCGAAAGGGTAAATTGATCGACTTTCAGATGGTTTAGGATGATCAGTTGCCGATGGATAGGATTGATCGTGACCATGACGTCGTACCAAACATCATAGTCCATCGGTATGTTTTTGAATTCAACGCCATTTAAGACCACGTCGCCCGCTTCATAATTATGGTTTTTATAAAGCGAGCTGTTTTCCATTAACCGATGGGGCGGCCGGTATTGTCCACCCATATGGAGATCGGGAAAATGGGGAATGATTTTCGAATAAGCCGAAAATAAGGCAGGATCGTTCTGCGCCGATAGCAAATACGGAAATCCCGTTACAACCAAACATAAAAGCAGTCTGTACATTTTTTCTTCCAATGGCTATAAAAATAGAAATATAATTTAACCATCACGTAGCAAGTAGAAGAAATGTAACATATTTCGGATTTGAATAGATTAATTGTGATGACTGGTCATTTAAAGAGAGGAGAGGGACGCGGAAATACTTCTGCCATAAGTTTTCAGGAATTATGATATATTTGGTTTCCTGATTGGAAAGGAGACCGTTCATTTAACATCAAACGAAAGAAATAGCCCTTCAAATAAACCCATGACAAGTAGAAGAAATGCCCTTAAAGCCTTGGGAATCGGCCCGGCTTTATTGCTCGCTCCTCAGTTTTCGCAGGCCCAAAACGCCCCAAAAAGTTCCTTTAGTTATTGCCTGAACACCAGCACCATCCGGGGGCAGAATCCCGGCATCCTAAAATACATAGAAATTGCTTCCAAAGCCGGATATGACGGCATTGAGTTGTGGATGGGGGATATCCAGGCTTTTTTGAAAGAAGGTAACCCTGCATCCAAGCTCCGAAAGCATTTGGAAGACCACCGGCTGAAACTGGAAAATGCCATTGGCTTTGCCCCTTGGATGGCAGAGGATGAGGCGACTAAGAAAAAAGGTTTTGCGCAGATGAAAGAGGAGATGGAAATACTGGCCGAGCTGGGCGGGAAGCGGATCGC
>CAZHZP010000445.1:0-1906 GCA_964537165.1 uncultured Roseivirgaceae bacterium
AATATCAAAACAAAAGATAAAGGCCCCAACAAAAGCCCCATATTTGGCAGAGAGAGATTTTTCATAAAAGAAATAAAAATTAAGAATAGGGATTTTCCTCAAAACATCCAAAATGTATTACGTGGGTAAAAGAACAAGCCAAGCGCCAATCGGAAAGTCCAACGCTGTCGGTCGGCGGACCGGGCATTTTGTACGTCCCTAAAAGCCTTTCAACTGCAGGAGCTTTTCGCTCTCATCCCAGAGGAGATTCCTTAAATCTACAGAGGCAGCGGCTTTGGAAGTCTTTGTTAGTTTTTGCTTTTTAAAATACCCCCCGTTAGCTAATAATACGGAGGGATCTCTGGCCACAAACACGGTCGTTTTTGCACCGTTTTCCGGGGTCATCAGAAAGGGTTTGATAATCTTCATGCCAAGCCTGACCAAGCCTGTAAACTCATTGCCGAAATTTGTCTTTACCATGCCCGGATGCACGGCAAAAGCATATATTCCCCTGTTGCCATAGCGATCAACCAAAGAACGGGTAAAAAGGATATTATAGAGCTTGACATTGGCATAAAGCTGCCACGCGTGATAGGAGCTTATGGACTGCATGTCCAAGATTTCGGGTTTTGCGATTCGGTGAGCCTCCGAACTAACATTAACGATTCGGCTCTTACGGCCGGCCAACAACAGCGGTAACAGCCGTTTGGTAAGTAAAAAATGGCCTAAGTGGTTGATGGAAAAGGACGATTCCACGCCATCCTTGGTCAGTTTTTTTTCTTCAAAAACTCCCCCGGCATTGTTGATCAATACGTCAAGGTGCTGGCATTGTGTTTTAATCTTCTCAGCTGCGGCGGCTACCGTCTCCAGGTCGGATAAATCGCAGGGAATTACATGAAAAATCGAAGAGCAGCCATCCTCCTTCCATTGTGTAATCAGTCCCTTGGCCTTTGAGGTGTTCCTGACCAGCAAGAATACCTGCTTAAACCCTGACGCCAGGGCTTTGACTGTTTCCGTTCCAATACCTGATGTGGCTCCCGTGATCGCTAAGTTCATAATGGTCCTGTTTAGGTTTGTTGTCAATATGTGCTAAAGGACATTCCCCGTCGGCCATCAAAGCAGAGAATTTCCTTTCCTTCCATATATTTTTCGTATTTTTATCAGCCGTTTCATCCCGAAAATAGCCGTTTGCTGCCTTATCAACTATAATTTGATACCGAGGATGCTGACAGTGAAATGTTTACCGGAGGGTCGACAAGTAATTTAGTGAAAAGTTTGTTTACCTGAATGCACAAGGAGAAAGAAAAATTTATTGATATTAGGAAAGTCATCCAAAATAAAAATCCAGCTTTGTTGAAATGGATGCCGGGGCTTTTGTTGCGTTACATTACCCGAATCGCCCACGAGGATGATATTAACGCCATTATGGCTAAAATAGGCCACCTTCGGGGCTTGGAATTTGTGGATGGGCTCATCGCCGAATTTGGGGTAGAAGTAGTCCTGAGGGGAGAGGAGAACATCCCGCTGGAAGAGCCGGTGATCTTTGCTGCCAACCATCCCCTGGGCGGACTGGATGGAATTGCCTTTATGCATGCGCTGGGGAAATACAGGAAAGACATCAAGTTTCTGGTTAACGACCTATTGTCGAATATCAAGAGTTTTGACAGCCTGTTCGTCCCGGTTAATAAACATGGTAGCCACGGGAGGCAGGCTACGGCTATCATAGAAGAGACTTATGCCCATGCGGGAGCGGTACTGGTGTTCCCTGCCGGCTTGGTCTCCCGGAAGCAGGAAGAAGGAATAAAGGATTTGGAATGGAAGAAAAGCTTTATCAGTAAAGCCCGCAGGTATAAAAAAGATGTCGTTCCTGTATATATTGAAGGGAAAAACTCGAATTTTTTTTATAATCTTGCCAAGTTGAGAAAAA
>CAZHZP010000446.1:0-1880 GCA_964537165.1 uncultured Roseivirgaceae bacterium
CCATTGTCGTTTCTAAAAGCTCTTTCTGGATCAATTCCGATTTTGGCTTGGGTCCACAATATCACATTCCGGGTATATACAGACAGATTGATGTTTTTGAATGCTCCGATATCGGCGAAAGAATATCCCAATGACAGTTCTCTTAACTTGACATAAGAGGCGTCAAAGGTCGCGGATCTGTTATAACGCCAGGAATACATGTCAGTAATAGGGATGATCACCGTACCGGCACTTTCATCAAATCCTGGGTTGTACCCCAAATGTGGAATCAATTCTCCGGTTTCCTCATCTTGCCTTACACCTGGCGTGAACCCGCCATCATATATGCCTTCCGCCGTTAGCATACCCCCTGTTTCCTGTGTGTGGCCACCGATTCGAGGGAAGTTCCCATTTCGTGGTATAATATACCGTTCAGGATCAGCGGCCAACATGGCGGCAAATTCGTCTTCGGACATATTTCCTCTCGGTATCATATTGTCCAACTGACGTTGTGACAACCAACTTGATTCTCCGTATCGGTAGGTCCAGGACATAAAATCACCGCCATTTCTCCAGTCAAAACTGGCAGATAACCGAAACCGTTTGTAGGTAAGGGTTGTCTGTGCTCCCATTAAAAATTTCGGATTGTAGTTGCCAACCTTTTCCATGTTTTCTATACCGTCGTTGGTTTGCCATGTCCCGTTTTTATCCAGAATGGGCCAATTATAATATTTAGATTCCGGATCGGTCACTTTTATATAGCCCCGGCTGTATAGATCCCCGATTTCTTCTCCAATCCAGGTGTATGCCCCCCCTCCGTTGTCAGACCAGAATTGGAAATATTGCATATCGCCCACCAGCTCCTTGATCGTGGTGCGGGTACGCGTCCAATTCACACTGAGGTCAAGGTTCCAACCGTTTACATTGTTGATCGGACTGCCTCCAAGCGTAAGTTCCAGACCCTTACTGGCCAACAAGCCGGCATTGATCTTTGAAGCAGTGTAACCAGATGAAGGAGCTGTATTGACATTGAATATCTGGTTGCTGTTTTCTACATAGAAATAGGTGCCCTCAAATCTTAATCTCCTATCATATAATTCCAAATCCAGTCCAACTTCTTGGGACGTGGCTATTTCCGGTTTTAACGCGGGACTCAGCAAGGTGCCGGGCATGTTCGTGGTCACCAAGTCTCCCCACGTTCCGGTTTGTAAGGCGTTGTGTAATTGATAAGGATGGGTATCGTTCCCAACCTGAGCCAATCCTCCCCGTAATTTTAACAAGGTGATATTAGAGGGCAGGTTAAAGGTATAGTTCGCCAACCAGCTCAATGATGCAGAGGGATAAAAGTATGATCGGTTGGCGATGGGCAAGGTACTGGACCAGTCATTTCTTCCTGTTAGATCCAGATATAACATGTCTTTAAACCCAACAGAAGCGAGTCCATAGACGCTGTACACCCGCTTTTCTTCTGTATAATTGGAGGATACCCGGGCTGAAGTTGCGATATTTGAAATACGATATAATCCAGGGACAGATAGGATTCTACCTCCCATAGAAAAACTGTCTCCCGACCGATGCATGCTATTGCCCCCAGCTGACACACTAAGATCAAAATCCTTTACTTTCTTTTGATAGGTCAAGAGGGCGTCGATATTGGTTTCCCGATGACTAAAATCATCCATATAATAAGCCCCTTTTGTTTCCCTAGTGTAACTCCATGGAAGCTTGGACTCTCTGTTCTCCGTAGAAGCATCATGTGCTACCCTGCCAAAGGCAGTCAGCCCTGGCGCGATCGTCCAATCCACTCTGATGTTTCCATAAGCGTGGTCTCTTACATAGGCGTTGGTGATCCCATATGCGAGGAAATATGGGTTATCCGCACCAGGATGCGGCGTGAGCTG
>CAZHZP010000447.1:0-1876 GCA_964537165.1 uncultured Roseivirgaceae bacterium
CACTCGGAATTTTAATTAATTTGTGAAGTTTGAACATGTCTTAGACCCGAACTCTGTCACAAAGATACGAACGGGGATTGGAATTCCAAAACGAACCGACCGGACGGCATCTACTCCGCTGGACATCGAAAAGTCCCGTTGGCGACAAAATCGGGGATAGGGCTGAGAATAAGTGGATTTTATTTTTTATTTTTAAAATCGGTATTTCTTATGATTCGCCAACATACCAAACAAGGAACTACCTGAACCCAAAATCCATTCTTTTTATAGTATTCAATTAACGACCGAGATGTATCAGATCAAAAAACTTATTGTTTGCCTGGACCAAACCCCTCTGGACGAAACATTGATCAAGTTTGCGGTTTTTATCGCCCAGATCAACCAGACCAAGAAGGTTTACTTTACCAACATCATCCGAAACCTGCAGATCCCGAAAGATGTGCTGAAGGAATTTCCTAATCTGATCGAAAATATGGTGGATGAAAGGAAATCGCAGATGAAGGAAGTAGTAGAGAAATTCTGGGACAAAGACAGCACGAGTGAAATCTCCTACATCGTCAAAGAGGGACAGCTGGCCAAGAAAGTACTTAAGCTGGCTCACGATAAATCAGCGGACATGATAGTGGTGGGGAGAAAAGTGACCCTGCCAGGATCCGGCGTGGGGGCGCAGCGTCTCGCCAGAAGAGCCAGTTGTACCTTAATGATCATACCTGAAAACAGCAGGCCGAAAGTGGATAAAATACTGGTGCCGAGTGACTTTTCCGAGTATTCTAAAGATGCTCTGGAGGAGGCGATCCTTATTTCGGAGAGAAACGGCAGTAACATAGAGATCATTTGCCAAAATGTGTACACCGTCCCTTCCGGCTACCATTATACCGGAAAAAGCTACGATGAGTTTGCATCGATCATGCACACCCATGCTGAAATAAAATACAAAAAGTTCATCAGGAAAATTGACACCAAAGGGGTAACCATCACCCCGGTTTATACCCGGGATGAGGATGATGATCCGGTAGAAGACATTGTCAAGAAGGCACAGGAAATCCTGGCCGACGGGATTATCATTGGCGCAAAAGGACGTACCGCGGCCACAGCCTTGTTTTTAGGAAGTATCGCGGAGCGGCTGATCCAGATGAACGACAAGATCCCCATGTTGGTCATCCGGCCCAAAGGCAAGAACGCCGGTATTTTGGATTACATTTTGGAGATTTAATTTCCCGACGGTAGGGCAACCGCTGGTAGGTGCGGTTGCCGGACCGTGCCTCAATAGGATGAGCATGTTGCCCTGTACAACATAATTCAAAAATCGTCTTGCGAAATGCAGTTTTATTGGTATTTTTGTTTTGTTAAATAAAGTGTAGACTTTAATCTTTTAGCGCAATGAAACATCTCACCAACTTTTGTGTAACCCTCGTGTTTCTTTTTACTCCCTTCATTGCAGACGCACAAATCCTCAACAGGATCCGCCGGGCCGCTGAACAAGGGGTAAGCAACGCGGTAGAGAGACGGGTGGAAAAAGAAGTAGAAAATGCGGCTCAACGGCAACTGGAAAAGGCCTTCGGCGAGCTATATGGCCCAGAAGCCCAAAATGCGGAGGGAGGCATCGACTTGAGCAAGATCATGAAAGGGATCAATGTCAATGTCCCTACCGAGGATTCCTACCACTTTACGGGTAAAGCGGTGATGGAGATGACCGGGACCGATGAAAAGGGAAAAGCCATCGATCCGATATTGATGATCACCTATCTCAGTGAAAGTGCCGACTATTCCGGAATGGAGTTTAGTCCGGCGGATCAAAAGCAACAAAAAGACGGCGTCGAAAAAACCATCATGATTTTCGATATGAAGAACAAGGCTTCTGTTATTTTGGTTGAAA
>CAZHZP010000448.1:0-1862 GCA_964537165.1 uncultured Roseivirgaceae bacterium
TTTCAGCCCTATCTCCGATATGCGGTTTACAATGCCTGTCTGCACCTTTTTGTCTCTTTTTCCCCCTTCCTGTTTAGCGGGAAAAAAGCCGGCTTCTGGACCTACAACATCAGCTTGTTGATCCGGATCCTGACATCCCTGTTGTACTCTCTGGTGCTGTTTTTGGGCATCTTGCTGGCCTTGCTGGCGCTGCATCTTTTGTTTGACCTGAACATAGATTCCAAGATCTACCCGCAACTCTTTATCCTCATTATAGGCCTGTTCAACACATGGATTTTCCTGGCAGGTATTCCTTCAGAAGAAGTGATAACCAATGAGCAGGCTCCTCCCAAAGAACTGAAAGTATTTGCCCAGTATGTATTGTTGCCCTTGCTGCTGGTGTACCTGCTGATCCTCTACGGGTATGGTGTCAAAATCGTATCAAACTGGGATTGGCCGCGCGGCGTAGTGTCTTACCTGATCATTTGTGTGGCGGTATTGGGTATTTCGACTTTTCTCTTTTTGCATCCCTACGGGCAGCTGAAGAATAACCCATGGATCAAAAAATCCGGCCGGCTATTTTACGGTTTGTTGATTCCTTTGCTGGTTTTATTGTTTTTGGCCGTTGGCATGAGGCTGGGGGATTACGGTTTTACCGTCAACCGCTACATGGTCTTGCTCTTGGGCATCTGGTTGGCCGCCACTTGTCTGTATTTTGTCTTGGGGAAGGCTAACATCATGTTCATTCCCATTTCGCTCTGCCTGGTGTTCCTGCTGGCTTCTTTTGGCCCATGGGGCGCCTTTACAGTAAGCGAAAGAAGCCAAGTGAAACGTTTAGAAGCGATTTTGACACAGGCTGCGATATTGCAGGACAACAGGCTCCAAACGGAGGTCCTTTGGGATCCCGGCCATTTTCCTCAGTTGGGAAGTCCCGAACCCCCGGAGCCTAAGTTGCCGCTTAGCGACTCCTTATCCGCTGAGCTTGTTTCAATTTTACATTATCTGGATAACTACCACGGATTTGATGCTTTGGCGCCTTGGTTCTCACAGGATATGGACCAGGTTTTATCCGCTGTCAATCAGGACAAGTTGCGGTGGCAACGAATGGAAGAAACGGAGCTCTATATGAAGACCATGGGATTGCCTTATCCTCCCGCATCTGGATACTCCTCTACGGGTTTTTATGCATTTCAAGTGGAAGGCACTCAGAGTGCCATTGCTGTCGATGGCTTTGACTATGTGGTCAATTTCCATGTCAATGAATTCGACGCGAAGCGCTTTACTATCGGTGCCTCCCGTTATCAACTGGGCTTAGAAGAAGCAGGGGAAGGCCTACTGATAGCGTCCGACGACGATAGCTTTAGCATCTCCTTGGCGCCGGTGATCGATAGGCTGATCAAAAACCACCGGCAGGATCGGTATAGAGACAGTTACCAGATGTCCCAGCCGGAAATAATTGAAAAGGAAGGTTTAGATTTTATCCTGAAATTTGAAATCCATCAGCTCAATGTTCAGGATATGGGAGAAGGGAGGAGACGCTTGCAGTTTGTTTCGGGCTTTCTGTTGATCAAAGATAAATAGGGGGCAAATAGGCCCTACATCGTTTAAAGCGGTGGTCGGGTCGGTAAAAAGAGGATGGCAGCGCCTGCCGTCTGTACTATTTAGAGAAAGGGGCTCTGATTTTTTAGCTATATTTGGCAGATTAATAATCAGCATAACTTCACCAATAATTTATCCATTATGAGATTAAGCATTAAGTCTTTCCTCCTTTTAATGGTGTTCTCGGTAAGCCTGCACGCACAGGACCAAAAGGGCATCGTGGACAGAATTGTCAAGGAGGGTACGGAAAATTCACAACTGGAAAAGCTGGCCTATGAGGTCAC
>CAZHZP010000449.1:0-1861 GCA_964537165.1 uncultured Roseivirgaceae bacterium
ACCCGAATCAATGGGTATAATCATGGTTCCGCCATTCCTAAGCTGCCCGATCAGGGATGGGGGTATATGGTCCGCCGCTGCCGTGACCACAATAGCGTCAAAAGGAGCGTGTTCCTCCCAGCCGTTATAGCCGTCGGCTATCCTTACATGGATGTTTTCATAACCCAAGGACTTCAGATCCTTTTCCGCCCGCTGACCCAGTTCGGGAATAATTTCCAAGGTATAGACCTGATCCACGATCTCGGCCAGTACCGCTGCTTGATAGCCCGAACCCGTGCCGATTTCCAATACTTTCATGCCCTTTTTCGGCTTGATCAGCGAAGTCATATAAGCCACGATATAGGGCTGGGATATGGTCTGCCCCTGACCTATCGGCAAAGGGCTGTCGCGGTAGGCTGCCGCTGTCTGGCCTTCCGGTACCAGTTTATGCCTATGGACGGTGCGCATGGCTTCGAGGACATTGCTGTCATCAATGCCCCTGGCTTCGATCTGCTGCCGCACCATCCGGTTCCGCTCGGCCTGTCGGTCGTCGGATTGAACGATCAACAACCAACCCATTAAAAGCAAGTATTTCGCCATAATAAAATAATTTTGATGTTCGAATCTTCAACAAAGCAATTTGGTTATCCTTCTACTACCTCAAGTGAGCATCATGCCAAAACTTGTCATCAGAGCCAGTTCCTCCCAGCTCTTTTATACGTTATACAGCGGTTGCGGATGAGAATTCGCTTAATTTTGGCTTTAAATACGAAGGCCTATAATGCAGCAATTTGATTTTATACTTCTAACCATCCTTTTTGGAACTTTACTGGGTTGCAAAAATCCAGCCTCAAACGCTTCTAAACCCTTAAAAGAAGTAGCCAAAAATGCAGATACGCTCCAGTTGTCCGGGAAGAGGCTTATCATCGATTGGGGTGAAAATGGCCTCCCCCTAAATATAAAACCTCTGGATGATGAGCGGTTGCAAAATGGATATGCTTTTCACTATGAAGAAAACGGGGCACTTTCGGCAGTTTCACAATGGAAAAAAGGAATGCAGGATGGAAATGCTTTTGTATTTGAAGCGGGAATATTGAAAGCACATCAAATTTTTGACGCGGGAAATTTGATCTATGAAGGAGAATACGACAATAAAGCCAAGAAAGCGAACCAGCTATACCCGAAATTTGTGGAAGAGTTCTTCTTTGAAGATAAATATTACGCCAAAATCCGGTTCCCTATAGCATTTCAAGGCGAGCTAAGCGTACAGGTGATCGGCTACCAAGCGGTGGTCACCCTTCTGCCTGACCAGACCTTCCAACTTGTAATTAACGATGCTCTGGATCTAAACAAATATGATCTCCGATTGAAGTATCAACCTGCGGCTCAGGATACCTTGGTCGGCAGTGAATATATGTTTCGGCACATTGTTTATGAGACTAAGAGGTGACTGAGTGACTAAAGTGACGGAGAGACCTTGGCAAAGAAACCGGCCTCTTCGTCCCTAAGTCTCTTCGTCCCCTTCACGGGTTCAACCTCGCCAATATCTCCTTCGCCTCATGCCATTTTAGCCTGGGTCCAAACTGGCTGACGATTTTGGATGACGCCATGCTGGCCAGTTTCCCACTGGAAGCATAAGAATGCCCGTTGGTAATGCCATAGATAAATGCCCCGGCAAACATATCGCCTGCCCCGTTGCTGTCAATGGAGACCGTCTTGTAAGGTTCAATGTCAATAAAAGTGTCGCCGTCAAAGATCATTGCCCCGTTCTTTCCCAAAGTAATGACAAAATGCTTGGCCACCTTCTTTAATTCTTCCCTGGCTTCGAGTAAATCTTCCTTACCGGTGAAAAGCCTTGCCTCCTCTTCATTGGCAAAAAGCA
>CAZHZP010000450.1:0-1859 GCA_964537165.1 uncultured Roseivirgaceae bacterium
TGCTGTTGGAGGATACGGACGGCGATGGCGTGGCGGACAGGATTGAAACTGTGGCGGATATCCCACAGGCCCATGGCCTGGCGGTTTGGGACAACACCTTATATATTGTATCGATCAGAGAAATCTACGCAGCTGGTATCAATCTGGATGGTTCGTTGCGCGATCCGGTTTTGTTGACGGATGCTCTGCCCGATGGTGGACAACATCCCAACCGAACCCTCCGCTTTGGCCCCGACGGAATGATGTATGTTTCGATCGGAAGTACTTGTAATGCCTGCACCGAACCCAATCCTTTGCATGCAACCATCGTCCGCGGCAATGCAGACGGCAGCGAACTTGAGATTTTTGCAAAAGGTCTCCGGAACACAATTGGATTTGGCTGGCACCCCTCCACTGGTGACATGTGGGGAATGGACCACGGTATTGACTGGCTGGGAGACGAACAACAAAAAGAGGAGCTTAATCTTTTGGTAGAAGGGGCGGATTACGGCTGGCCATACATATTTGGCGATGGCAAATACAACCCGATTGAGCGGCCAAAAGGGACTACGACTTATCAAGAATACCTGGAGAAGACAACCTTGCCCAGCCTTTTGTACACGGCGCATGCTTCTCCTTTGGAAATGGAGTTTTATACCGGCACCCAATTTCCAGAAGAATACCGGGGAGATGCCTTTGTGGCGTTTCGCGGCTCTTGGAACAGAAGTTCTCCGGTGGGCTACAGAATCGGCCGCATACGCTTTGAAGAAGGACAACCGACAGGTTTTGAGGATTTCCTTACGGGGTTCTTGGTCGATAATAACCAAGCAAATTTTGGAAGGCCCGTCGGGCTGGCCGTGCATGAGGATGGGTCGCTACTTGTCTCCGATGATACCAACGGTGTGATTTATCGGATAACTTATTAGCAACCTTCCGCAAGTCCGTTTGGCTCACCGGCGCTCTCCCGGCGAGCCCGTGGCTTGATTTTTGTAATCTTTGACTGTAAAACAAACCAAAACAAATCATATTATGGCAAGCAACCTAAAATTAAAAGGCAACTGGAATGAGTTGAAAGGTAAGTTGAAGCAGCAGTATGCTGAGCTAACAGACGATGACCTCACCTATGTGGAAGGGAAAGAAGATGAACTGTTGGGGAAGCTTCAGAAAAAAACAGGAAGAGCCCGAGATGAGTTAAAACGGGAGTTTTTTGAATAATCGGGATTCTGCCGTACGCAGGTTTATCGGATAAAAAAGGCTGTACCAAGGCAAAAACTTGGCAGCCTTTTTTGTTTTGGATCACCCAATATTTATCGATGACAGACCAACTATAAGCAAGAATTAACAAGACTTTTTATTTAATATAGCCATGGAGAAGGAATGGATAAACTGGTCAGGAAGTATAAAATTTACCCCCGGAGTAATTGAAAATCCACGAAACGAGGAAGAAGTCCAACAAATTATTAAACACGCACTGGATGATGGAAAAAAAATCAGAGTGGCGGGTGCGGGGCATTCTTCGGTTCCTTTGGTAAAGACCGACCAAATACTTCTGGCGCAAGACCGGCTTAAAGGCATAGTAGGGCATGACCCAGAACATCACCGAGTTAATATTCTTCCTGGAACTGATATTAAAGAGACGGGCGAAGCTTTGATCAAGCTGAACCTAAGCATGCACAATACAGGGGATGTGGACATGCAATTTTTGGGTGGAGCCTTTGGAACCGGCACTCACGGATCGGGCATAACCTTGCAGAATTTATCGGGAATGATCACCGGATGCAGGGTGGTGGACGGCACTGGCCAAATCAGGGAGATTACAGCAAGGGAACCGAATCTACTAAATGCGGCTAAAGTATCATTGGGTGCTTTGGGTGTGTTTA
>CAZHZP010000451.1:0-1845 GCA_964537165.1 uncultured Roseivirgaceae bacterium
AATTGGTATTTTCCCGCTCAAAAAGATAAGGAACGGCATCCAGCCGGAAGCCGTCCACACCCATCTTGAACCAGAAATCCATGATTTTGAAGATCTCTTTCTGTACGCTGGGATTGTCAAAATTCAGATCAGGCTGGTGGGAAAAGAAGCGGTGCCAATAATAGGCCTTTGCCACCGGGTCCCAGGACCAGTTGGAAGGTTCCGTGTCGGTAAAGATGATCCTGACGTCTTTGTACTTGTTGGGGTCATCACTCCACACATAATAATCCCGGTAAGAAGAGCCCGGCTTTGCCCGCCGTGCCCGCTGAAACCAGGGGTGTTGGTCGGAAGTGTGGTTAATGACCAGTTCGGTGATCACGCGGAGGTTTCTCCTGTGGGCTTCCTTGATAAACTGCCTGAAGATCTTGATATCCCCATAGGTTGGATTAATGGAATAGTAATCGGCGATATCGTATCCGTCATCCCGCAGGGGAGAGGGGTAAAAAGGAAGCAGCCAGATGGCGGTTACCCCCAGGTCTTCCAGGTAATCGAGCTTTTCCAAAAGCCCCTGAAAATCTCCTACAC
Source organism: uncultured Roseivirgaceae bacterium (assembly GCA_964537165.1). Lineage (GTDB taxonomy): Bacteria > Bacteroidota > Bacteroidia > Cytophagales > Cyclobacteriaceae > DATGMS01. The sequence continues at coordinate 565 of CAZHZP010000451.1, forward strand.
CGTCCCCATTGCTGTCATAAAAAGCTTTTATATGTAATTCATAGATAATGGCATCCTTATACCAATGCAGGTTATCTTCGACTTCATTCTTATCTATCATTGTCCTTCTAAGTTATGGTTAAAGCGTTTCGAGCCTAAACAAATGGGCAGGCATGTCATGGGGTCTCAGTTCCACGTAGTTCCACTCTCCTTTCCATGAATACCTTTGGTCACTGACGAGGTCATGCAGTACATAAGGCTCGCCGTCGGTGAGGCCGAATGCTGCCATGGGCACCTTCACCCAGCCGGATTGGGTGTGAAGGGGATCAAGACTGACGATCATCAAAAGCTTGTTTTCCTGATCCATCTTGCTGTAGCAGAGCAGTTGCTGATTGTCACTGTCATGAAAAGTGATCTCCCAGGTGCTTTGCAGGGCCGCATTCTCCCTTCTGACCTGATTGATGCGGGTAATCAACTGCTTGACCTTGGTGTCCCTTTCCCAATCCCAATTTTTGATCTCGTATTTTTCAGAATCAATGTATTCTTCTTTGCCCGGGTACGCCTTGTTGAGGCCGAGTTCGAATATAGGGCCGTAGATCCCGTAATTGGAGGACAAAGTGGCTGCCAAAAACAACCGGGTCAGAAAGGCGGCCTCTCCCTTGTCTTCCAGTGAAACAGGCAGAATGTCCGGTGTATTGGGCCAGAAATTGGGGCGGAAATAGTCGCGGCGGTCCGTCTTCGTCAGTTCCGTCAGGTATTGCCGGAATTCCTCGCTGGTATTTCTCCATGTAAAATAAGTATAAGATTGGTTGAATCCGATCTTGGCCAATTTTTCCATTACTCGTGGGCGGGTAAAAGCTTCGGCTAAAAAGATAATATCGGGATGCTTGGCATGTACTTCCCGGATCAGCCATTCCCAAAAGCGGAAAGGTTTTGTATGGGGATTGTCCACCCTGAAAACACGGACCCCTTTATCGATCCAAAAATCGACGATGCTCTTCAATTCCTTCCAGAGGTTTTCCCAATCTTCAGTCTCAAAATTTACGGGAAGCACATCCTGGTATTTTTTGGGGGGATTTTCGGCATATTGGACGGTGCCGTCAGGTCTCCATTTAAACCAGTCCGGGTGTTTTTTCACATAAGGATGGTCCGGGGAACATTGAATGGCAAAGTCCAGGGCGATCTTCAGGTTTAATTCCCCGGCCTTCTGCACCAGACTGGCAAAATCCTCAAAACTTCCCAACTCCGGATGAATGGCTTTATGCCCTCCTTCCTTGCCTCCAATGGCCCAGGGCGAACCCG
>CAZHZP010000452.1:0-1839 GCA_964537165.1 uncultured Roseivirgaceae bacterium
TTTTATCCACAATCTGCTTATGCTCCTGTGCGGTCAGATTAAAAGACAGCAACATCAAAAGGAGTAAGGATTTGATACTTAATCGCTTCATATCTTTTATTAAAACGTTAAACTGATTTTTCCAAGCCATAAAGAGCCAAATATACGGAATTCAAGTCCATTCGGCTCTAATTAAACCGCTTATTTAGCCCGATCCTCATCCGGATACCTCCGTGATCTGCACCAGGTAAATTCCCGCCAAGCTGCCGATCAAAACGGAAATGACGACCAAGGGATACCTGGAAAAGGCGGCTCTTGTATCTTGGGCAAGTTGATAAATCGAGGGCTTTTTCATTATTCGACGGGGTTAAGATCCCACAATCTAGCGGGAAAAACAGAAGCCCGGGATTTAATTTAAGCGGTAACGGATCCATTTAAGCGGTGATGGGTTTGTTTAAAAAAACGACAAGTTTGAATTTTAATCCAAGAAAATGTTTAATTTCAAAGTTCGTCTTGCTGTTAGCATATAAAGAACAAGATTCGGCGTGAGTACCTCATGATACACATCTATAACCGTAGATTTTATGAATGAACGCAATCCTATCAAAACTTAAAAAGCCGGGAAGGGTAAAAACCCGTCAATTTTCAAACATCAATAAATTTAAGCCTCTATGAAAAAAATTCTTACTCATGCTTTATTATCGGGACTATTGCTCCTTTTGTGCGGTTTTCCTGTGTGGGCGCAGCAGCAGGTCAGCGGCGTGGTAACAGACGCTGAAACAGGAGAGACCTTGCCCGGTGTGAATGTCGTGGTGATCGGAACGTCTACCGGCACCACAACCGATATCGACGGAGCCTATAGCATTTCGGTACCCGGAGATGCATCACTACAGTTCCGTTTTGTCGGATTTGTATCCCAGACTGTGGAAGTGGGAAACCGAAGCGAAATCGACATTGTCCTCCAATCAGAATCCCAGAATCTGGAAGAGGTGGTGGTCACGGCCATGGGGGTACAAAGGGAGCGGAAGGCTCTGGGTTATGCTTTCCAGGAGATCAAATCGGCTGACCTGGTCGAATCCAGGGAAAACAACATCGCCAATGCCCTGGTAGGCAAGGTGTCCGGTCTGCAGGTCATGAGAAGCAGTAGCAGCCCGGCCGCATCATCCAAGATCATCCTCAGAGGGTTCAATTCGCTTACCGGGGATAACCAGCCGCTGATCGTAGTCGATGGGGTGCCTTTGGCCAACTTTACCGGAGCGGCCAACAACGACTTCTGGAACCCAACAGCCGATATGGGCAACGGCTTGGGTGACCTCAACCCGGAAGACATTGAATCCATGTCCGTACTGAAGGGTGGCGCAGCGTCAGCCCTGTACGGTTCCAGGGCCGCCAATGGGGTGATTCTTGTTACCACCAAATCCGGAAGAGCCCGTGAGGGTGCCGGTATTTCATACTCTGCCACGGTAGGTTTTGAAAATATATTCATGCAGCCAGAATTGCAAAACTCCTTTGGGCAGGGATCCAATGGCGTCCATGACCCCCTGTCGGGTTTCAGTTGGGGACCGGAGATCGCCGGGCAACCGATACCCGATTGGACCGGCACTACCGTACCTTTCCGCGCATACGACAACCTGGGAAACTTTTTTAGGACCGGCAGCAATACCACACATAACCTCTCGTTTCAGCAGTCGCTAAATAAAGGTACGACCATCTATTCTTCCGCTAATTACCTACGAGACAACAGCAAGACACCGGGGGTGACCCTGGATAGAATTAACCTGATGACGCGTGTCACTTCCAACTTCGGGGAAAACGAGCGATGGATGACCGACATCAAGGTGCAGTATATGAATACGGAAG
>CAZHZP010000453.1:0-1837 GCA_964537165.1 uncultured Roseivirgaceae bacterium
AACGGCTCGTTTCCCAAAGGAAGGAATGACAGCAGAAACGGAAGCCCCTATGTCCAAAATTTACTTTTTGTGTGACCAAAAAACCTCTATTTTTGGATAGAGGTCATATTGTAAACAGCATTCAAAAAGGCTTAATAATACCATGAAAAAAGCAATCGTAGTACCCACTGATTTTTCACATAATGCTTTAATAGCGGCTAGGTATGCCCTGCAACTTGCAAGACAGCAAGGCTATGAAACCCACTTCCTGCATTCCTACCTGCCTTTTAATTCCGCGTTCCAAAATCCAAGGGCAAACCAAAAAGATGAAAGCAGGACCAAAGAAATGGCGGAAGCCGCCATGCGGGAGTTCCTGGACGAAATAGGAAACAACGACGGCCTAACAACCTCCTCCAGCATTGTCCAAGGCAACCTCGTCGACGCATTAACACAATTTATAAAAGATAAATCAGCAGGGCTCGTCGTCATGGGCACCCATGGTGCTTCGGGGACAAGAAAGGACGTCTTGGGAAGCAACACCTACGATGTGGCCAAGTCTGCTCCTGTTCCTTTGATCGTCGTGCCGGAACACATCACGGAATTCCGTCTTGATAATGCCCTCTTTTTCACTGACTACCAAGCCTCCGATGTCCGGACTTTGGGCGCTTTCAAAGATGTCGTCTCCGACCGTCAAGTACCTTGTACCCTGGTTCACATTGTGCCGGACTCCAAGCAAGATCAGCAACAGGAACTGAAACTAGAGGAATGGAAGCAACATCTGCAAAAAGAAGTTGGCTATGAATTATTACGGAGCCAAATTGCACGGGACAAGGAGAGCCTGGGACGGGTGAACCGCATTATTGATGATTTAGGTACAGACCTTTCCATCCTTACGCTGATTGGGGGACGGGGATTTTTCGAAAAACTGTTTCATAAAAGTCTCGCACGGCAAATCGTCCTTAACCCGAGATGTCCGGTGCTGCTGGTTGCCGGCGTTTAACGGCGGCATGCCTCTTCTTCTGGCATCTTTCCATGCTGCGTTTTGGGATAAGACAAAAACAAAAAAAGACCATCAACACTGATGGTCTTTTTTTGTCGTAACAGGTTTTAGTCAGGAAGGGTAGGTGACTGACACCATATCATACCTTCGGGACACCTCTTGTTCTACTTAAGAGCACATATCCGATAATGCCTGATAAGGCTGAGGCAATCAGAATAGCCAGTTTTGCTTCGGCAACTATAACCGGGTCGGCAAAAGACAGCAGCGATATAAAAATTGCCATGGTGAACCCTACGCCGGCCAGCGATCCCACGCCTACAATATGGGTCCATCCGGCATGGGCCGGAAGCTGCGCAATTCTCAGTTTGACGGCCAATTTAGACATAATCAACACGCCTAGGGGCTTTCCTATACACAAGCCCACGATAATCCCTATACCCAATGGCGCTGTCAGGCCTGCGAACATGGCCTCTTCAAAGCGGATATTGGTATTGGCAAGCGCGAATATAGGAACGATCACGAAGTTAACCGGGTTGATCAGTGCGTGTTCAAGTTTCAATAACGGCGAATGGTCTCCTTCTTTGGGTGAAAATGGAATTGCTATGGCCACCAGGACGCCCGCTATCGTAGCATGGATCCCCGAATGGTGGATAAAATACCAGATGAAGACTCCCGGCAACAAGTAGAAAATCAGAGAGCGGATGCCCATCTTGTTAAAAACGAAGAGTAGCAACCATACTCCTGCGGCATAGAGAAGGTAGACGGCGCTCAACTCCGCCGAATAAAAAATGGCTATCACCAGTATGGCTATCAAATCATCGATAATGGCCAACGCCGCCAGGAAAATCTTTAAAGATA
>CAZHZP010000454.1:0-1835 GCA_964537165.1 uncultured Roseivirgaceae bacterium
CAAAAATATGGAAAACAGGAAAGTACTTATCTTTGATACCACGTTAAGGGACGGTGAACAAGTTCCCGGTTCCAAACTAAACACCGTCGAAAAAGTGGAGATTGCACGGCAATTGGAACATCTCGGTGTGGATGTGATTGAGGCAGGTTTCCCCATTTCAAGTCCCGGAGATTTCAAATCTGTGGTAGAAATATCGAAGAATGTCTCAAATCCTATCGTTTGCGGTCTTTCCCGGGCAGTAGAAAAAGACATTAAAACAGCGGGGGAAGCCCTGAAATACGCCAAAAGACCCAGGATCCATACCGGATTAGGAACTTCCGACAATCATATTCAATATAAATTCAACAGCAACCGGGACCAAATCCTTTCCTGGGCGACCGATGCCGTCAAATACGCCAAAACTTTTGTGGAAGATGTGGAGTTTTACGCCGAGGATGCCGGAAGGACCGACAATGTGTATCTGGCTCAGGTCTGTGAAGCGGTCATCAAGGCCGGAGCCACCGTTCTGAACATCCCGGATACTACCGGCTACTGTCTTCCGGATGAATACGGCGCAAAGATCAAATACCTCATAGACAATGTCCGTGGAATCGAAAATGTGATCGTCTCGGCGCATTGCCACAACGATTTGGGCCTGGCAACCGCCAACGCCATTTCAGCGGTGATGAACGGTGCCCGGCAGGTGGAATGCACCATTAACGGGATCGGGGAGCGGGCAGGCAATACTTCCCTGGAAGAGGTGGTGATGGTCATCAAACAGCATCCGCGACTGGGGGTATTTACCGATGTCAATACCAGATTGCTCAACCCGGTCAGCAGATTGGTAACCGAAAAAATGGGGATGATGGTGCAGCCCAATAAGGCGATTGTAGGATCCAATGCATTTTCCCACTCCTCCGGAATCCACCAGGACGGTGTCATCAAAAACCGTGAAACCTATGAAATCATTGACCCCGAAGAGGTAGGGGTTGACGAATCATCGATCCGGCTGACTGCCCGAAGCGGAAGGGCCGCCTTGGCTTACCGCGCCCATAAAATCGGTTATACCTTGACCAAAAGCGATCTGGACGAAGTATATGCTTTGTTTTTGGAGCAAGCAGATATCAAAAAGGAAATCACTGACGAGGACCTCCATGAAATCATGAAAGTGGCGGATCTGGCGAAAAAAGTAGAGGCGTGATCAAGCGCTTCCGGAAAACATAAATGGAGGCAATTAAAGGCTGCTTCCATTTTTTTTCATTATTGGCAGCTGGCTCTGAGTCTGCTTGAAGTTTTCCTTGTCAAAACATACAAAATAAACCTTATCGATCTTCTCCGTAGATGCCAAGAATTCAACAACGGTATTTACGGCGATTTTTGCTGCCTGTTCTTTAGGATAGTGGTAGACACCCGTGCTGATGTTGGGAAACGCAACGGTCTTAAGGTTCCGTTCCGCTGCGATTTTTAAGGCATTACGGTAACATGCGGCTAATTTTTTCGCCTCATTAGCTTTCCCGCCATTCCAGATTGGTCCAACGGTGTGAATCACAAATTTTGCCGGTAAATCCCCCGCCGTTGTAATCACAGCCTCCCCAACAGGGCAACCGCCTTGTTGCGCTACAATGTCTTTGCATTCCTCCAATATGGCCGGACCGCCTGCCCGATGTATGGCACCGTCCACTCCGCCGCCTCCCATCAGGGAGGTATTGGCGGCATTGACAATAGCATCAACCTCCATTGTTGTAATGTCTCCGAGGACAACTTCCACCCGACTTGATAATTTCTTGTCATCCATAGTAAACCAATTGTGTTGTATCAGGGCCTAAAACTGCGCCATCTTTGGTGAAAATTCTCCT
>CAZHZP010000455.1:0-1831 GCA_964537165.1 uncultured Roseivirgaceae bacterium
AAAGACACCAATCCTCTCTATGATCTCTCTTTTCTTTTCTGATAAATTCATTGACTTGGTATTTGGCTTTTTAACGGGGCAAAGGTAAGAATAGTTTTGTTGGTTCATAACTTTCTGAACCAAAAAATTATTTGTACTTTAAAAAAAACACGCCCTATACTTTGCAAAGGCATTTTTTCATCATAAAAATTAAGCGGTAAAATAAAGTTTGATTTAAACCTCATCTCCAAAAGCAATTTTTGCCTGTTTCAAAATCGGTTTGAGAGTCCCTGTTTTTGAGTCTTTATTATGAAAGGGCACGACTGCTCTCCTTCCATGGGAATGTCGAAAAAGGTAACGGCTGCCTTTGCTTCTCTGAAAACCATGACTTTTTTAGCATCTTGATCAATTGTTTTGGAGTGGTCGCTTTCAAGACCCAAAGTTGGCTATCCCCTCATCAAGCTATTAGGACAAAAATTTAAGTCATTACCACTGTTAATTCTAAACTACTGTTATCCTCGGGTATGTCTTCTCCTTGAGCTACCATGTCCTCGATATAGAGGCTAATTGCCTCTCTCGCCATGCTTTTTCCATGTTCAATATCTTCCCCCCAAGTTATACATCCTGGTAGAGAGGGAACCGTTACGGTAAACCCTCCATCCGGCTCCGGAGTAAGTATAATTCGATACAACCGTTTCATACACAAAAACAGCAAATTACCAGGTTAAACATAGGACAGTTCTACCCCCCTTTTTTTGTCTGCCATCGATGTATGGAAGAACATAAACGCCTTTGTGAAGATACGTGTTTTCCCGCAGACCCACCAATTCAGGTAAATCAACCGTCTAAACAGGTCTACTGAACGGTCCGTCTGCGGGAGTTAATTTTATTATTTTCCAAACTTGCTCTTCAGCATGGCCAGCTTAGCCGCCAAATCGCCCTCAGCCTCTTGTTCCTTCTCCTGTCTTCTACGCGGTCTCTGACCTTTTTCCTCCCGGGATTTTCCTCCTTTTTCGGCAAAGGGATCCTTTTTCATGCTCAACCCGATCCGCTTCCTCGGGATGTCCACTTCCATGACGGTAACTTCTACCTTTTGGTTGACCGTGACAACTTCATTGGGATCGGTAATATACCGGTCCGCCAGATGGCTCAGGTGGACCAGGCCATCCTGATGCACCCCGATGTCCACGAAGGCACCAAAATTGGTGATATTGGTGACAATACCGGGCAGCTTCATTCCTACTTTTAGGTCGTTCAAGCTATTGACCCCCTCCTGGAAACTAAACACCTCGAAGGTTTCCCTGGGATCCCGTCCGGGCTTGGACAGTTCCTCCATGATATCCTGTAGCGTGGGCAGTCCAATGCTCTCGGTGACGTATTGTTTTACATTGACCTTAGCCCGAAGTTCCGCGTTATTGATCAGATCAGCCAACTTCACCCCCATATCGGTTGCCATTCTGTTTACCACCGCATAACTTTCCGGATGGACGGCACTGGCATCCAAAGGATTCTCCGCATTTCTGATCCTCAAAAAGCCCGCAGCCTGTTCAAAAGCCTTTTCTCCCAGCCTCGGCACCAATTTAATCTGGCTCCGGCTCTTAAAGGGGCCATTCTCATCCCGGTATTTTACAATATTTGCGGCAAGGGAAGGCCCTAAGCCGGAAACATAAGTCAGCAGTTCCTTGGAAGCTGTATTGACCTCCACACCGACACCGTTCACGCAGCTCATCACGGTATCGTCCAGGCCGGTCTTCAAGGCCGATTGGTCCACATCATGCTGGTACTGGCCTACACCGATCGACTTGGGATCGATCTTCACCAGCTCTGCCAAAGGATCCATCAGCCTTCTACC
>CAZHZP010000456.1:0-1829 GCA_964537165.1 uncultured Roseivirgaceae bacterium
CTCCCCCATGGCTTCAAGGGCAATGCATTCTATGCTGACATCATGCCTGTATTCCATGTGAACCCTAACCAAAGCGGCTATTTACCAGCCATGTATAAAGTTTACCTTGGTGCGGGCCTGGGAGTAGCACATGTCAGCCGGACTGACCGCTACCTTAGCATCATAGGCGAAGATATTTATGGAGAAGCCATTTTAGGAACAGCCCGCTCTCTCAAAGGCAGCAACACCTCCGTCTATGTCCCCGTCCGCGCCGGGGTGACAAAGGATGTCAATGAGGACTGGGAAATAGGACTCGAGCCGACCATGATGATCAGTTTCTTTGGTCAGTTAGATGGCAACGACCAGCAACAAAAAATCATCAAACCGGATATTCTTTTTCAGTTCCAAATTTTTGTCCGGCGAAATCTTGATTTGTAAAAATAAAATCAGCAGCTTAACTTTTCAGCAATAAACCCTTCGCCTTTTTATGAAAAGTAACCATTATGTCCTGTTCCTCTCCCTGGTGGTCGCCCTCGGAGGTTTTCTTTTTGGTTTTGATACAGCGGTTATTTCAGGCGCGGAGCGGGATATACAGGAGCTTTGGAAATTAAGCGATTGGACCCATGGGATGGCGGTAGCCATTGCTTTGTACGGAACAGTTATCGGTGCCTTGTTTGGAGGAATTCCCGCCAGCAAGTATGGAAGAAAGCCTGCGCTGATCTGGATCGGGATACTTTATCTCATTTCAGCACTGGGCTCGGCCCTGGCTCCCGAAATCGTCTCTTTTATGTTCTTCCGGTTTATCGGGGGATTGGGCGTGGGCGCATCTTCTGTAGTCGCTCCCATGTACATCAGTGAAGTTGCCCCTGCCAAAAACCGGGGACTGCTGGTGGCACTTTTCCAGTTTAACCTCGTCTTCGGTATACTTGTCGCATATTTTTCAAATTATCTGATCGACATCTCCAGTTGGCCCCATGCATGGAGATGGATGTTAGCGGTAGAAGCGGTGCCGGCCTTGATTTATACTTTGCTGGTAATGAAAATCCCCGAAAGTCCCCGATGGCTGATCGCTATTAAAAATGACTTCGACCAAGCAAGGACGATATTGACTAAGACAGACCCTGAAGGCGTAGATGAAGCCATTTCCCTCGCACTGGATGAGAAAAAAGCTACCGGTTTAAAAGTGGGGTTTTCAGCTCTTTTTCATAGCAAATACCTCCACGTCACCGGGCTGGCCATCCTGATAGCAATGTTTAACCAACTTTCCGGGATCAACGCCATTATCTATTTCGCCCCACGGGTGTTTGAAATGGCGGGAATCAGTTCAGAGAACGCTCTTTTCTCTACCATCGGGATCGGTGTCGTCAACCTGTTTGCCACCATGCTTGGTCTTTATCTAATCGACCGCATCGGGCGCAAAAAGCTGATGTATATCGGGTCTTTTGGGTATATCATATCTTTGGCATTGATCGCCTACTCATTTTCAGGAGGTGAAATCCCTTCTCATTATCTGCCCATATTTGTCTTTATGTTTATTGCCTCCCATGCCATCGGACAAGGCAGTGTCATCTGGGTGTTTATTGCGGAAGTTTTTCCCAATGAACTTCGGGCATACGGACAGTCAATTGGTAGCTTTACCCACTGGATATTGGCCGCAGTAATTGCCAATGTGTTCCCCTTCTTTGCCAACAACCTGGGGCCAACTGTCATTTTCGGTTTCTTTGGCGTGATGATGATCATCCAGTTGATCTGGGTAGCCCTGCGCATGCCTGAGACGAAAGGCCGATCCCTGGAAGAAATTCAACAAGACCTAAACAGGAACAGAAGCCTTGGATAAGAAAATCGTTTGC
>CAZHZP010000457.1:0-1811 GCA_964537165.1 uncultured Roseivirgaceae bacterium
CATGGTCACAATATTGACTTTATCCTTTTTTAATGTTCTTGCTTTCAATCTCTTTGGCTTTCTTTCCCGCAAAAGTACGTAAATTTTCCCACATTGGTCCACGAGATGAAACAGCAATTGAACAGCCTATTCATGGGCCTGATGTGGATGGCAGGGAGAACAGACCCAGTGACATCAGTGAATATTTAACCGGTAAGCTGGATAGATAAAGTAACTACCCCATAAATTTACGGATCAGCCAGAAAATGAGCACGATCACCAATACTACGATGATCACACCTGCCCATATTCCCGCCTCAAAAATATCCCCCACCAGTTCACATCCGGTTAGCATGACGGCGGTTAAAACAAAAAGCAAAAGCTGTGGTATTCGGATGATATTTGCCATGGTTGAAGGGGTTTGGTGTCAATTGATGTTTTTTTGATGATTTGGAATCAAAAGAAGTGCCATTCAACAAAATATCATCCAGCATGCGGAAGCTTTTCTTTATAGGTCACAGATCCTGGGCAGACCGGTATTTTGATTTTACCGCCCGCCTACCGGGCAGGCAAGGGATTCCAGGTTTAAGGTAAGGTTCGCCAGGCCAAAACTCATTGCGCCCAATCCCTTGCAAACTGTATGGTTAAGGGTTTTCCTCCCAAGATAATCTTTTCGCAGGCTGTACACATTGGCCTTAAAATCGCCATATGCTACACATGGGTATGCCGTTCAACCGGACAATCTTTTTATGTTAAACCGGAGCACATTGCCTTAACCAAAATTGCTGTTAACTTTAAGCATGAATTTCACCAATAGCCTTATTGCTCCCGAAGAACTCCCCCGACTGGAAGAGGTGACTTTCCATCCATTGGAAAAGAATTTTGTGGTGGTGGAAGTGATTTCCTTATTGATCTCAATGGGGATACTGCTAGCTATCGGCATGGTCTTTTTTAATTTTATAGAAAACTTACAGACGCTTCCCATCATCTCGACTGCGGCGCTGTTTTTCGGGCTTATCACCCTGTTTAGATTTCTAGCGATCCATATCAGCTACAAATTCAGCGGCTACGCCTTGAGGGAAAAAGATTTGCTGTATCGGAGTGGTTGGATCAAACGAAAAACCAGGATCGTGATGCTCAACAGGATCCAGCATGTAAGCGTGCAATCCGGACCTTTGGAAAGAAAGTTTGGGTTGTCTTCAGTGTCTATTTATACTGCCGGCTCATCAGCAGCGGACTTCACCATCGAGGGAATTACGGAAGACACCGCACAGAGGATCAAATCCTGGATCAGCACCGAAACCCATGGAGATGGAGAACAATAGTCCCATTAACCATTGGCAGGAACCGCAAAGGCAGTCCCCGGCGGCCATCTTTATCCTGTTGTGGAGTTCTGCCGTCAATCTGCTCAAAGGTTTTTGGCCGATATTGTTGGTGTATTTTTTTAGAGATGAAAGAGACGATGACGCGCTGACCTTGTTGTGGGGCTTTATCGGCTTCAGTATCCTGACGGTTGGGGGAGCGGTGATCGGCTATTGGTTTAAAAAATTCCACATTACCGAAGACACCCTAGTCATACAATCCGGCTGGATCAAGAAGAAAACTTTAAGCATCCCTGTCCATTCCATCCAGGCGGTCCACCTGGAGCAAAACGTCTGGCAACAAGCCTTTAATGTGTCCAAGGTTTCTTTTGACAGTGTCGGGAGTGATGATATAGAGGCCAAGTTGGATGCGTTGGCCACGGGAAAAGCCGAGCAGTTAAGGCATTTGTTGATGGAGAAAAAAGCAGATGCCTTGACTGAGGTAGACGATGTAAAGCAGGAGGATAACCA
>CAZHZP010000458.1:0-1810 GCA_964537165.1 uncultured Roseivirgaceae bacterium
CAGGACTATTTTCCTTATTCGTCCAGTGCAACGTATCGCAGGTTAAACGTTATATCAGAGCCGCTTCCGTCTCCGGTCTTCGGTCTCCCGTCTCTACTTTAGGTCTCCCGTCTCTACTCTAGTTTGTAGCGATGAATGAAACTTTTGACGCTTGCCGCAAACGTGACAGGCTCCTCAAAATGGGGGCTGTGGGCGGAATAGTCAAAGATGTCCAGGTGTTTGTCAGCAGCGGGGCTTCCATAACCATTAAAGCAGTCATAAGCCAATGTCACCGGAATGATCCCATCGTGTCTGCCCCAGATGACCAAGGTGGGAAGTTTGATCTCATGCAGCTTGTCAGCTACAGTCCATCCGGTATAATCCACTTTGGTGCCCTTCACTTGGGAGAATAGGTAATCCGTCGAGAAAGGGGACTTTAACGCCAATTGGATAAAATCGATTTTCGCAGAATCTATATATCGTTGATCGTCATACAGATCGCCGCCTGCCGCGATGGCGAACTGATAAGGTGGCTTGGACATACTGGAATAACTGGGATGGCTCTCGTACCATTGTTTGCTGTTTTCCCAAAACTCCACCCGTTCTCCCGCGGAGATCAAGGAGTCGGCTTTTTGTAGTGTCCACCTCTTCATCTCCGCCATTTCTTTAGGATCATTGGACATACCATCCACCAGAATCCAGCCACGCAGCTTATCTTGAAAACCTTCTTCCAACAAGAGGCTATGCCCTATGGCACCTCCCCAGCTGTGCCCCAAAAGGAACATATCCTGGGGCGCATACTTTTTTTCTATCAGTTGAAAAACGTACCGGGCATCTTCCGTGTATTGTTCCAAAGTATGGCCTTCGTCCCGTGGCTTACCCTGTGCAATGCCGGATTCCCGCTGATCCCAATACACCACGGCAAAATCCTTTTCCAGTTCCTGAAATCCCGGCGACAAGGCAAACTCATGTCCGGAAGCGGCTGTAGGTCCACCATGAATGGTAAACAAAAAGATGCCTGAATCGATATTTCCCTTAACCCAGATGGGAAGAATGGCTTCTTTATGTTCTAAATGATAATAGTCGCCATCCGTCCAAAAGTCGTCTTTTTCACAGGAAAAGAACGTAAGACAAAGGCCTATCGAATAAACAAAGTACCGTCTTTTCATGGCCAGCCTATTTAAAACCATAGAGAATACCCGCCATCAGGGCCATCTGCATGTTGGGAGTTTCGTTGAAGGGCATTTTCCAATAAAAATTGGGCCTGAGGAAGGGGCTGATTTGAGCCTTTCGGGTCTGGATGTGGTATCCGATGCCTACATTGGCCAGAAAGGGTACAAAGGATCTACCAAGAGCGTTTTTTTCGACAATGCTGCCGTCTTCTTCGACGGCAAATTGGCCATCGCCATGGATTTTCCTATAAAAATAGCCGATCCCAAGGCTTTGCTCCAGAAAGATTCCTGAGGCAAAATTCCTTCTAAAGCCCGATTCAAGGGTAAGCATGAAGGTGTTGTTGTTCCGGTAGTGGTGATAGTAGCCCAAGTTCGCCCTTAAGAAGACTTGAAAGTGGCTGTCATTACTCAAATACCTTTCATAGCCCATGCTGACGCCTGGATGCGTCAGCATTTCTCCCAAATAAGCGACATGAACCGCTTGTCGGGGGCGGTCATTCACTTGTGCCTGCACGGCAAAAAAAGACCAAATAAAAATGGTCAGGATAAAGCATGTTTTTTTCATTGTTGTTGAGATTATTTCCGCCGCAAAAATCATTAACGCAGCGCCTTGCCTCCGCATCTTTCCGCAAGCGATTCTATGAAGTATGGAAAAAAGA
>CAZHZP010000459.1:0-1784 GCA_964537165.1 uncultured Roseivirgaceae bacterium
TGAATTCCATAAAAAGATTCATAAGATACCCGCGCCTCTCCGGTACTCCCCCTCTTGGTAGTGATCAATACTACCCCGTTAGCACCTCTTGAACCATATATCGCCGTTGCTGAAGCATCTTTTAATACCTCTATGGATTCTATATCATTCGGATTGATTGATGATAAAGGGTTGGGAGTAGATTTTGTTCTTCTTCCCACAGCTGCCGGGGAACTTTCATCAAGATCATTGTAAATGGGAAAGCCATCTATTACATAAAGGGGTTCACTCCCACCGTTGATAGAATTAGTTCCTCTCACCCGAATCGACACGCCGCCACCTGGAGCAGCGGAAGTCGTCGTCACCTGCACACCGGGCGCTCTTCCCTGGAGCCCCTGATCCACCGATGTAATCGGGATTCTTTTTAAATCTTCTCCAGAGACACTCGCAACGGATCCTGTCAGATCACTTTTCCTCACCGACCCATAGCCCACCACCAGAACCTCTCCCAGGTTCTGCATGTCAGGCCGTAACGCCACATTGATCACCGACCTGTTGTTTACCGCCACTTCCTGCTTCAAGTATCCTACGAAACTGAAAACTAAAGTGGCATTGGGTGTTTCGGAGACATCTATCGTGTAATTACCATCGATATCAGTGACAGTCCCCGCAGACAATCCCTTTATTACAACATTCACTCCGGGCATGGATTCTCCCGTTTCCTCATCGACGACCTTTCCGGTGACCGCTTGATTTACTTTCGAGACGGCATCAATGTTTTGCCGGATGGGAGGATTGTATGGTATACTCGTACCGGCCCTGCGTGCTTCCCCACTTATTGTAGAGGTTGTTTTTAACGATTCCTTCTTTTCCGCGGCCGCGTTGGGCCCCTTCCCGGCTTCCGCGCTACCAATCGATGCCAGCTGTTGAGAAAATGAAACCATGTATAGGCAACATCCTATAACAGTAAGAAACAACCTTCTAACTACTTGTAATTGATTTGTCATGATTGTTCATTTTAGGTTATTGTTTTTATTCTAATTTTTCTAAAGTCACTTTGAAAATCTGATCTTGTCTCTTTCAGGAGAAACTTTCATCCGAATCTCGAGCATTTTTTACATCTATTGTAATGATCGCAAAAGGATACAGGTTTACTGATAAATCATTTTCCTTATCATAGGTCACCAAGGAAGCATTGGAATATAGTACATCAAGCCAATCTTCGTTTCTTAAACACGTGGAATCCAGTTGGCGGATAGTTATTTCCCCATTTAATCGGGGAATGGTGACTGTTGTCTCCTTATTTAAGAAGTTAGCCAAAATGATTCGAAGATTGTCACCCTTTTTGAGTACCAGTCCATCAAAATTCAAAGGTTTATTGCTCTTGCTTCTTACTACTTCTGCTCCAGCAAATTCTAGGACATCTTTAAAAACGGCATACATCGGAAAAACTTTATGCGGAGCTACAAACAGGGGGCTATTGCTGACGCTGCTTTCGCTCAACAATATCCCTTTGGTGCCAACGGTCTCAAAATAGGTAATACTTTCTGCCCCTGATTCTGATAAATATTTGATGCTGTTCAAAGTCCATCCCGCGCCAAAAAGCGACATCTGCCTTACATCACTTTGCACAGACAGTTGCCCGGGCAGAGGATCGGGTTCCGGCTCAGTGGCATTTGGATTAAAACGCGGCTTTAAGGTAACGGGGGATACATGCACCGGTTTTCCGGATGAAAATCTTTGCGCACTCTGCACTACATAGGATTGGGCTTCCAGCGTTTCGACCAGAGAAGCATTGTCAAAAG
>CAZHZP010000460.1:0-1781 GCA_964537165.1 uncultured Roseivirgaceae bacterium
CCACATCACCTGCCCAGTTGATGGCGCCCATCCTGGGGCAAAATTCAAGGGTCAATACCAGCCAGTTGGTGTCACCAACTTTGAAGGTGTAGTAGGCATTGTCGCTTTTATCCGCCTCATACCGTCCCCGTTGGTTTTCAAATCGGTGGACGGGAAAATAGGAATTGAACTTAAATGTTTTTCTTAAATTCTGATTGACATTACCCGGCGCGGCACTTCCGTGGTAAACACCCACCGCTTCTGTGTCATGGTTTCCGAGTGCGATCGCGTAGGGGATGTGGTTGCCATCGAATGCATCATAGCCTTTACTGGCTACTTCCCAATGGTTGTAATTGTCGAAGTTCACGAGATCCCCGACATGCAACACCATGGGAATATTTAAGGAATCCTTATGATCAATCACCCAGTTAATCCGGCTGTAGAACATCTCGTTTTTAGAGGAAATCTCCGTCTGGGTATCGGGAAAAACAGGAAGGGTGAACTTCTGGGCAAAGCAATTGGCGGAAAATCCAAGGATCACCAAAAATATTAAAGTATATCTTTTCATAAATGATGTTTTCAATAAGAGAGAAATGCAGTTTTATTGTGAGCAGCTGAACAATGGGGTTAATCAACCTGTAATACTTCACAGGATGATTAACCCCAAATTTTTACTCCCACCCGGGGTTTTGGGTCATCCCGGGCATTTTAATGGTTTCACCTAAAGGAATGGGGAAGAGCTTGTATTTATCCTCCCATGACTGTCTTCTAATGGTCACGATTCTTTGGTTGGTTAAGGTACCATCATCATGTTTGGTCCATTCCATGCCCGTGGTAATCTTGCCTACTTGATCCAAAATTTCCCACCGCCTTATGTCATAGAACCTGTTTTCTTCCAGGGCGAATTCAACCCTTCTCTCCCTTCGAAGCTTTTCACGAAATTCATCTTGGCTTAGCCCCGCCGGAAAATCAGGCATTCCTGCTCTAGCTCTCACCGTATTCACCGCAGCGTAGGCCTCGGCTGTAGGACCGTTCGCCTCGTTTTCTGCTTCTGCAAAGTTCAGATATATCTCTGCCAGACGAAACGGTTTATACGTGGTTGTTCCTTCAGCTGCTGACCGCACCTTGGGGTCAACAAATTTCCTCATATAATATCCAGTAGGAGTCCTTTGTTTTATTCCGGAAATGCCATGCTTTCCGCCCCTGTAGGCTTCAATCGTAGTTTCGACGCCCTTGATGTTACCATAATAAGCTCCGTTGTACCAAACGGTGGCATAAAAACGGGGATCCCTGTCCACAAAAGGGTTCTGTTCGTCATATCCTGAGGCAGGATTGATAATGGGCTGTAAATGTTCTGCATCGTGATATCCTAAGATAGCTGCCTCCCCATTACTCATTTCATAGGCATCCACCAACTCCTGAGAAGGGCAGTTCCCTGCTTTTTCAGGACCAAACTCGGGGATCATATGCATCAGGAACAAGATGTTGCCGAACCGCCTGTAGGTCTGTCCAGAATATCCCCAATCCGTGCTTTCGAAAAGCGTCTCTTTATCATTTGGGTTGGCGGCCAAATCCGGTTTGGTGATGAAATACTCTTCATAATCAGGAAAAAGGGCGAATCCGTTGTTGGTCAGCGCATCCAAAGCCTCCTTGGATGCCGTCGCGGAAGCTTGCCACTTCGCCAGATCATTGCCGGGATTCCACTGAGGACTTGCCTGGAACAGCAGAATCTGTGATTTGATGGCAAAGGCTACCGCCTTGGTCATCCTACCCCGCTCCGCCTCTGAGGTGATTCTATACGG
>CAZHZP010000461.1:0-1770 GCA_964537165.1 uncultured Roseivirgaceae bacterium
ATTTTTCGGCTTTTCGATGCGCGTGAAAACTCCTTTGGTAATCTCCACCCCTTTCAATTTTTGGTGGATGATGTCAGCGGAAAGCCACTTCGTGGTCACCAACTCCACGACGGCCTCAGTCAGTTTTTTGCGGTTTTTGACGATGATGTTGGTATGCCTGCCCACGAGTGGCAGGGGGATCCGGTGAAAAAGCGCGCTCACGGCAAACCAGTCGGCCAATGCCCCGATTGTACCTGCTTCAAACCCAGTAGCCAGAACACGCCAGAATTGACCCTGAAGGATGCCTGTATGGATGCCCGCTTCGGTGATAATCAAACCTGCAACAGCTATAAAAAGTGAGATTTGGCCAATTCTGCTCTTCAAGACAATGCATTTAATTTTGGTGCACCACAAAACATAGCCACTATAATGCCAACAATCAGGGTGGTATTTTAATCAGATGCAGCGGCGCCGCGATCAGTCATAGCCCTTAACTATCCGCTGGATATACTTTCCCACAATATCGAATTCCAGGTTCACCCGGTCCCCTGTTCTTAACTGGTGAAAGTTGGTGTGTTCATAGGTATAAGGGATAATGGCGACAGAAAACCCGCTCTTTCTGGAGTTGAAACAAGTCAGGCTGGTTCCGTTGACGGTGATGGAGCCCTTTTCCACGGTGATATTTCCCTTGCTTTGGTCATAGGAGAAATCAAATACCCAGCTCCCGTCCCTGGAATCAATTTTTTCTACCAGGGCGGTCTGGTCTACATGGCCCTGCACGATATGGCCATCGAAACGGCCATTGGCGGGCATACACCTCTCCAGGTTGATCTTATTACCGACCCTCCAGGAGCCAAGGTTTGATTTTTGCAACGTCTCTTCAATAGCGGTCACCGTATATACGGAGTCGTCGACCGCCACCACGGTAAGACACACACCGTCATGAGACACCGATTGGTCAATGCTTAGTTCCGGAGTAATTGAGGAAGACACCTCAAAATGCATGTTGGTCCCTTCCTGCTCCATTCCTTCTATTATTCCGATTGTTTCTATGATTCCTGTAAACATATCTTTTTTTTTTAAAATTAATGACTAGCGTGTGACGCGTCGGCCTTTGGGTGGGATGTCAGATTCACACCGGCAATTAGCAGCTTTGAAGAGCAATACATTCCCCTCAGCCGCTATGGCTAAGGGGGCTGACGGCAGCCAACCTTCCTATAGAACAGGCTTTAGTCACAGCTTGTCTGCATAGGCCATGGGGCTAAAGCCACAACAAGCGCCATCATCAATTGCGGTTGGTTAAAGCCGAACGGCAATGCCAGATTTGGCACAAGCGAGCCAAGCCTTGCAAATTTATGCCTTCGCAAATCAAATAAAGCCATATTAAGCCTTAACTTCGCAATATCCGTAGTATTAAAACAAAATGTAGGCTAAAAGTATGATAAACTTACAAGACAATTATATCCACAAGGGCCAGCGGAAAGCTTTGGTGGAATCCATTAAAAGAAAAGGGATAAAAGATAGCGCAGTACTTGAAGCCATGCAGACTTTCCCCAGGCATTTCTTTTTTGACAGTGCCCTACATTCCCATGCCTACGAGGACAAAGCTTTTCCCATCGGCGAAGGACAGACCATTTCACAACCTTATACGGTAGCCTTTCAGACCGAACTGCTGGGAGTAAAACCCGGTGATAAAATATTGGAAGTCGGGACCGGATCCGGTTATCAGGCTGCCATCTTATATTTAATGGGTGCCGAGGTCCATAGTATTGAGTACAATGAAAAACTCCA
>CAZHZP010000462.1:0-1769 GCA_964537165.1 uncultured Roseivirgaceae bacterium
CATTGGTCAGCCGGATGGCATCTTTTCCGGAAAGACGGATCACGGCAATGGCTCCTACACCCTGAGGGGTAGCCAAAGCAACAATGGTGTCGTCCCTCTCACTGATGTTAAAGCTCATTTAGGGATTGAATTTTTCAAGTAAGGTGTTAATGGAAGCCAAAAAAGCTTCCGGCCCGCGGTAGCCGGGCAATTGGGTGATGTTCTCCATTGCCGCGTCCATGATGACAAAGTTGGGGTAGGAGGTCACCCGCATGGTACTTGCCATGGTGGCGTCGGTAAATTCCCGTCCGCGAAACGAATATTTTCTCTTGTTTTCCTCGGCATTCATCTTTACCGGATAAAAGCTTTCGTTGATATAGTCAATGACCTGTTTGTCGGTAAAGGTCTCTTTATCCATCTTTTTGCACCATCCACACCAGTCGGTGTAGACGCTGACAAGAATCATTTTAGGTTCTTTGGCGGCAAGCTCCGACGCCTCATCGAAGGTGAGCCAGTTGATTTCCCTGTCTTGGGCGAAAACGCCAAAACCTAAGGGAAGCAGTAAAGCCAGAAGGATTATTTTTTTCATCGGATAACCATTGAGCTGATGGAATGCTAAGTTAATTCTTTTCGCCGAAAGGCGTGAAATATTTAACCCATTGACAAGGCCGGAAGTTCCAGCGATTCGCCAGGGAAGATGTTACTGACAATGTCGCCACCGTCCCAGAGATACATGCCACCCATATATTGAAACTTTATTCGCAAAGTGACATCGATTAAAACGCCAATAGTTTTAATTTGGGCATCCATAAATAAAATGAAATTACCGATGAGAAAAGCCTTCCTCTTACTGACTTTTGCTTTGCTTGCTGTATATACCTATGCGCAGGAGAATAACCTTTCAGGTACCTGGAGTGGATCGTTGGATGTCATGGGCCAAAAACTGCCGCTGCTTTTCCATTTTGAACAGCTAGAAGAGGGCTGGAAGGGAACCGCCGACAGTCCTGCCCAAGGTGCGAAAGGAATGCCGCTCAAAAATATTCTTTTCAATGGCCTGATGGCTTCCTGGGAATTCGTTCAGATTCCCGCTATGTATGAGGGTGTACTGGTTGGCGATACTTTGAAAGGAAATTTCACCCAATCCGGCACGCTCTTCCCGCTGGACCTGACCAGAGTGCCGGAAGGATCGGGAGAGTCGGAGATGGCTTTTCCGCAAACGCCTAAACCGCCTTTTGACTATGAAGAAATCGCCACTTCCTTCACGAATGCTTCCGGACAGGCTAAGTTAGTGGGAACCATTACCAAGCCAAAAGGAGCAGGGCCTTTTCCCGCAGTGGTGTTGGTATCCGGATCCGGGCCACAAAACAGAAACGGGGAGCTTTTTGGACACCAGCCTTTCTGGGTAATTGCTGATTACCTGACAAGAAACGGCATCGTGGTGTTCCGTTATGATGAAAGAGGCGTGGGGGACTCAGGGGGAGAATTTGCCCAAGCCACCAGTTATGACCTAAAGGATGATGCCGCGGATGCCATTAGCCATTTGAGGAAGTTTCCTTTTGTCAACCAGACCAAAGTAGGCATCATCGGTCACAGCGAGGGCGGGATGATCGGTTGGATGTTGGCGGCAGCGGCTAAGGTGGACTTCTTGGTATCACTGGCTGCCCCGGTGGTACCGATCGACAAGTTTATGGAGCAACAGACATTGGATGTACTGAAAGTAGCCAATGCAAGTGACGAGATTATTGAGCAACGGTTGACGCTGAACAAAAAGGTGTATGAAGCGGTGAAAA
>CAZHZP010000463.1:0-1723 GCA_964537165.1 uncultured Roseivirgaceae bacterium
TCGGCATCCCAATTCATCTGAATGGGTTTGACGACCATGGGATCCGAAGCAAACAACGTCACCTCGTAGCCCTCAGCCACTTTAAATTTCTCCAGCTGAAGTTGCGGATCAGGATCCGGTATTTCCTTCAGGCTATTTTGTGCATGAGAAACCACAGCCAGGAGCATTAGCGATGCAAAGGCGGAATGATATAAAAACGATTTTATAATTCGATTCATTGATGTTACTGAATGGGGGTGAGCATATAATTACTAGGTTCAAGGTCCTTCTTTAACCCAATTTGGGTATCGAGCCAGGTGACGATACCTCCCAGTTCCTCCAGGCCCTGCTTGTGTCTTCCCTGCTCATAAGCCCTGAACCCAAGAATGTAAGTGCGGTTCAAAGGTCTATATTGATGGAAATACAATTCGTTTTTTTTGATGATAAGATCCCGCAATGCTTTGGATTGGGTAAAAAGAGGGCCGTGACTGATTTCCACGCCGTTTGCCCATTCTTTGGCACTGGCCGCCGCCACAGGCTGTCCCCCTACGGTCAACAGATAGAAACCTTTCTTCAATCCGCCCACACGCATCGTCCTTGGAGAGGCAGCTTCCGTCAAAGCAGCAGGTGCAACCAGCGGCAATCCCTGCTCCTGAAGTGTAAGGCTAATTCTTTCTCTCTGAATAGATGGATTGGAAACAGCCAGGTGGGTATCCACTTGTTCGCCAGAAATCCGGATATCCATCTTCCAATGGTTTTGAGGAAGCTGAAGTGCCTGTCTGATTACATTGGCCAAATGATAATAGCCCAATTCGTTCAAATGCACGCCTTCATGGGTGATTCCTTTGTTTTCCGACTGTTGAAATGGATGAAAAATATCTATAAACAACTGTTTCCTGGCGGTAGCTACATCGGCAATCTCCTGGGAATATGCTTCCAGCACCCTGTTTCTTTCTTCCAGATTGACATTCAGCCCCGAGGGGAGCAAGGGTAAAGTGGACAAGAGAACGGTACGGGCGCCCAGTTCTTCAATTTTGTCCAAAAGCTTGTTTAGGCCCTGGTTAAATTCAGCTATTCCGTTCGGACCTGCTGAGGCTTCATTCGCTCCATAAGCGAGGAACACCACCGTGGGCTGGGCATCTGTGAGCTGCTGGATCAGCAAGTCATATGCTGTGGGAGGTGAAGTATAGTAACTCCTTGCTTCACCAAATACGGTATCGCCGCTCCATCCCAGATTCCGGAAAGTAACTTCTTTATCAGCAAAGGCCAAGGTCAGCATATATTCGATATATCCATATCTAAGGTCCTCTTCAAAAAGAGAATTGCCTAGAAAAACGACCCGGTCACCGTCTTGAAGTTCGAAATTGGCCGAATTATTTGAAGTATGCTGAGCCAACAGTCCTTCCGGGGGAAGAACGGTGAGCAAGCTCCATAAAAAAACACATAGGCCAAGGGGCCACTTCACTTTTTCCATAGTTGATTTTTCCGCTAAAGCATCAGGGGTATATCCCAAGTTACCGCAATACGATGGCATATTGGGAGTTGCGAGTTTACAAAAAAATTATTTATAAAGTATCCGGCACTGTCATGTTCTACTTTATTTATTACAGGAAAGGCAAAACCAATCTGTGAATTCTAGCTCTTTTTTACCGCCCGCCTCCCGGAGGGCAGGCAAGGCGCGCAAGCGAGGTGGTTTCCCTGTTTCAGATTCTCCCACGAACTGCTTTGCGTGCTTTGCGGATTC
>CAZHZP010000464.1:0-1722 GCA_964537165.1 uncultured Roseivirgaceae bacterium
GGTACCTCACCAAACCGCTGGTTATCTTGTCGTTAATGATTTACTTCCTCAAAGGTTCACAACTGATAAAAGGAAGTTTGCTCCGGAAATGTGTGTCAGCGGCCCTGGTATTCTCTTTGATCGGCGATATGTTGTTGATGTTTCCCCACCTCTTTCTGCATGCGCTCGGTGCATTTTTCATAGCCTTCATCTGCTATATCTTTGCCTTTAAGCTTACTCAACGCCTTCCAACTAACTTTTCAGGTTTTTATATCATCAGACTGTTTTTATACAACCTTCCGGTTTATTTCCTGGTCGCTATCCTTTACTTCTTTATCCACCAGCAGTTGGGAGCAATGAAGACTCCCGTCATTATCTACCTTTGTGCCATGGCCATTTTGGTCACGACAGCCAGGGAGAGGTACAAAAATACAAATAATGGCAGCTTTTGGCAGGTGATGATCGGCGCGTGTCTGTTCTTTACGTCTCATGGCATTTACCTGATCCACTTGTTTTTCGTGCCCCTTGCGAACGACGACATCCTGATGATGGGTGCCTACCTCTTGGCCCAATTATTAATAGTGATGGGATTGAGAAGCCATTTTTTGCATGTTATTAATAAAAAATAGGTTAAAAAGCACAAAAACAAGCGTTTGATCCTAGTCGATGTTATTAAGCCGGAAACTGTCGGCATCCTTCCAGGCAGGAAATTTCCCCCTGAAAACCTGTAGCGGCTTAGGATCCAGCTCAACGTAGAGGATTTCCTCTTTGTCCTGGGAAAAAGCCAAGGGTTCGCCTTTGTAATCATACGCTCCCGAATGTCCATTGTACAAGACGCCGTTGCCATCCTCTCCGGTCCTATTGACCCCAATGACGTAAGACAGGTTTTCTACCGCGCGTGCTTTCAATAAAATATCCCAGGCAGAGATTCTGGAGGCCGGCCAGCAAGCCACGAAAAATGCCAGGTCGTAGAGGCCCTTTCCATGCTCGTCCGCCAGATTCCTGGACCAGACCGGAAACCTCAGATCGTAACAGATCTGGGGCAAAATCCTCCATCCTTTCAGGTTCACAATAATATTTTTATTTCCCATGTCAAAATGTTCATCCTCATTTGCCATTCTGAACAGGTGTCTTTTGTCGTAAAAGGAGATTTCCCCCGACGGGCTCACCCAAAGCAGGCGGTTGAAGAACTTCCCGCCCTCGTTGACAATCAGGCTTCCGGTCACCACGGCCCCGGTTTGGGATGCCATCTGCTTCATCCATTTGGTGGTGGTGAAGTTCATTGGCTCGGCCATATTCTTGACATCCATGGTAAAACCTGTTGGGAACATTTCAGGCAAGATGATCAGGTCCACCTGCTTTTCCAGGCCCCAGATTTTTTCTTCCAGGCTGGCATGGTTGGCACCGCGGTCATGCCAATACACATCTGTTTGAAATAAAGCTATCGAAAGTTTTTCCGCCATTATCTCACGGGATAAACCATATGATAATCTGTGGAAATCTTGCCCTTGCTGATCTCCAACAATTTACCCTTCACCATTCTCCGCTTAAGGCCTTTCAGGTAATCCACAAACAGGATTCCCTCCAAATGGTCATATTCATGTTGTATAACTCTAGCGGTCATTTTGGTGAACTCTTCTTCCTTAAGATTCCAGTTTTCGTCAAAATATTCAATCGTCAGGGTTTCCGGCCGGACGATTTCTGCCCTTACTTCCGGAATGCTGAGACAACCTTCCTCAAAGG
>CAZHZP010000465.1:0-1679 GCA_964537165.1 uncultured Roseivirgaceae bacterium
TATTTTCATTCTTTCCTCTGTACTTGCATTAGCTTTCAATCTGTTGTCCTTCCCTTGGGCCGACGACAGTGTGAGGGCCGAACCGGAGTTGAAGGGGTCTTCAGGGATTTGCCTTAGCGCGGCTTCCGGCTTCGCGTATGCTGATTATACTGCGGGCGGCGAGCCGACAGATATTTTCAACTGGTTTATCTATGACGAAACAGGCTTTGAGGTGTACAGTTACGCGGGCCAGGGAGCGAACAGGATAACCTTCGCATTTTCTAAAACCGGCAACTACCAAGTCAGCCTGAGGGTGTATCGGAACGGCAACCAGAATTACTACCAGCAGACCATGAATGTCGTGGTACAAAACGGGCCGGTTTTTAATATCCCCCCAGATGTAGTCCTTTGTGGAGATGATCCGGTTACGATCACTGCGGTCTCCGAAGATCCTGCCCACAACCCCAATTTTTCTGACTTCAGCTTTCGATGGACCAACCAGGCAGGCGCTGTTGTCAGTACGCAGAATGAGCTAACCATTACAGAGGAAGGGCGTTACTTTGTGAGGGTCTCCACACCGGCATGTTCTGTTGATGCCACTACGTATGCCGGCCCTTCCATAGAAGTAGAGGTGACGCCATCTTCAACTGTAGCCTGTCTCGGCCAAACCGTCACCTACGCCCCCGACATACCTATTAATGCTTCCTGGTCTTACCAAAAAGCAGGTCAATCCGTCAGAACCCCTTTAGGTAAATCCTTTGGTTTAAGCCTGAATACAGATAATCTCGAAGGTTTGGGAGATTACACCATATTTTTCAATGCGGAAGACGAAAATAATCCGGGATGTTCGGTAGAGCAATCCTTTCCCTTACAGGTCAATGAAGGTGCGGTTTTCACACTGACCAAAATATCCGATGCCAACGAATGTGAGGCTACCGACGGTTCATTTAGAATCACCGCGGTCTCGGGCCTGGACGAAGTGACAGTGGAGGGTGTTCCGGGCGCTGTTTTTCAGCTAGCACCTAACGAAGAGCGGGTGATATCCGGTCTGACCCCCAAAAACTAT
Source organism: uncultured Roseivirgaceae bacterium (assembly GCA_964537165.1). GTDB lineage: Bacteria > Bacteroidota > Bacteroidia > Cytophagales > Cyclobacteriaceae > DATGMS01. Next base: position 1,046 of record CAZHZP010000465.1, read on the forward strand.
GTGGTCAGAGGAAAGCTCAATGGCTGCACCGTTTCCCGACTCATCAGTATCGATAATTTAAATTTTGACGATCCCATAGAGTTTTCCGTGGAGTTGGTAGAAGAAGGCTCCTGCTCCCCATCCGGTATTGATGGCGGGGCGGTCACGCTAAGTTTTGTGGATGGCCCGGGCACCTACTCCATTTATTCTTCCAATGGATCTGAAGTGACGGGTTCTTTTGAGGCGGGCGATGTCCTGACGGAAGAACTGAGCGGAGGCACTTATCAAGTGCGGGTGCGGGATGCCAACAACTGCACCAGTCCCGAAGCCAAAACCATTACGGTGCCTACTCCACGTCAGGTGGCTTTCTCTGTCCCCGCATCTCTGAACGCGTGTGAATTCTATGAATTCAGTCCCGAATCCGACCAAGACCTAACTTACGTCCTTACCGCACCCGACGGGAGCACCCAGAGCGGCACTTCCCAAACCGCTTTTAGAATAGAAGAATCGGGAACCTATTCCATACTAGCCACCGACAATGACCCCAATTCCGGTCTATGCCCCAGGAGAAGGACCATGGAGGTGACGGTTAATCAGCAAATCGAATTCGACTATTCCCAAAGGTACATCGACTGCTACGGCAATCAGATTTTCA
>CAZHZP010000466.1:0-1674 GCA_964537165.1 uncultured Roseivirgaceae bacterium
GTCCTCTCGGGCAAGTCCATGGCCTGAACATCTTCGCTTGGCGTAGCCTTATTTGGATCTATCTGCCCCGCCCTGACCTTGAGGTATTCCCGATCCAGCATTTCGGCTTGCGGCACGTCCCAAAAATCCGGGTCCCCCAGATGCGTAGCCCTGTCGGCATATACCCGCCGCTCCATTTCCGTCATCAAATGGATACTTTCTGCGGTGTGATGCCCTGAAGCAGCCAGGTCAAAATGCTCAGCCATACCCAGCAACTGGGCTAAGGCGATTCCCCCGCTACTGGGTGGCCCCATGCTGATCACCTTATATCCTTGATATTGACCTATGACGGGATCTCTCCAGACCGACTCATAACGCTGAAGATCCTCCAAGGTGATGATGCCATTGCCGGCTTCCATTTCCTCAACAATCAAACGGGCGGTTTCCCCCGCATAAAAACCACCTCTCCCGTCCTTTTTAATCCTCCGAAGTGTCTTCGCCAAGTCTTTCTGTTTTAACAGATCCGCTGCCTTCCAAGCCTCTTTCTTGACCAGGGGAATAGTCAGGCTATCATGGTTATAAGCGATAAAGGTTTCCCTTAAGCTATTGTAATTGTCCGCTTGCTGCTCGGTGATTTCAAATCCCTTATGGGCCAGCCGAATGGCAGGCGCCAGTAATTTTTCAAAAGAAAGCTTCCCAAACCTTTCATGCGCCTTAATCATTCCATCCACAGAACCGGGAACACCCGCTGCCTTTTGCCCGTTCAAACTCAAACCGGGAACAACCTCCCCTGCTTCATCTAAATACATGTCCTGATAAGCGGCCAGTGGCGCTTTTTCACGAAAGTCAAGGCTGTAAACCCCTCCCAACGTATCCCTCAGCACCATAAACCCACCGCCGCCAATATTGCCGGCAGAAGGATACACCACCGCCAAAGCAAAATGCACCGCGACCATGGCGTCTATGGCATTCCCTCCCTTGGCCAATACCTCCAGTCCTACCTCGGTGGCTTCTGGATGAGCAGTGACCACCATGACTTCCGTTCCAAAGGCTGTCTTCCCAACATTGGCTGAGGGATGGATGCCTTTGCAGGAGATGGCGAAAGTACAAAGCAATAAAAACGTTACCCACGAAGGGATCGGGTGTCTTTTCATATAAAAACAAATACGTTAACCGGCTCCAAACAGACCAAGAAAGAAGTGTTATTCAGTTTCGAAAATACGCAAAAATCCGATAGGATAAAGAAAAGTACTGCTTGATCTTTCTGAAAAGACCCGGCATGACCTGAGCTCTTTTCGTTATTTACTTAGGTTTTAATTTACGAATTTTTACGCGGCAAGTATGATACCCGCATTGATTTGCATGACCCCTATTGCCCGTTCCAATAGTTCAAATCCAGAGGTCGATATTTCTTTTTGAAGATCGGGTCTGATCACACCCAAGGTCTCAATTTTTATGGCTTCCATGTCAGTACGGATAATCACTTTTAATTTGTGCTACAGTTTGATCTGCAGACCTTAGCCAGATCCCCATTAAAGAAAGGCATCCTTATGGAAAACAAAAAAGGTACAAACCGAAGCTTGTACCTTTCCCTATTTTTTTTAAACATGGATTACTTGCCTGCGATATAAGCAACAAGGTCCACTACTTTGCAGGAATAACCCCACTCGTTGTCATACCAAGATACCAGTTTCA
>CAZHZP010000467.1:0-1629 GCA_964537165.1 uncultured Roseivirgaceae bacterium
AAACTCTCTTTTTTTTGCCACAGTCAAAGAGAGAGTTGACAAATATTTTAAAATGAACCACATTAGCAAAAGAGCAAACCCTGCCATGGTCATTAAGACGATGGTGTACCTCTTCCTGTTTGTTGCGATTTACGCAGTTATTCTCTTGGAGGTCCTGCCACTTCACCTGACACTTATAATGGCCGTGGGGTTGGGTGTACTAATGGCTTTAATAGGCTTTAATATCTGCCACGATGCACTACATGGATCATATTCCAATAAAAAGTGGGTAAACAATTCTTTGGGATTTATTTTCAACCTTATAGGGGCGAGTGTATATATCTGGAAAATCAGCCACAACAAAGTACACCATACCTATACCAATATCCTGGGCCATGACGGGGACCTGGAAGTCGCTCCGGGTCTGATCAGGATTTCTCCGGAGGAAAAGAAAAAAGCCATTCACCGATATCAGCATTTATATGCCTTTCCCCTCTATTCCCTTGCCTCGATATCATGGTTTTTTAGAAAGGATTATGTGAAATTCTTCCAAAAAAATATCGGGGCACATACCAACAAACATCCCCGGATAGAATATTTCAACCTGTTCTTTTATAAGATGTTGTATTATACCCTGTTTATTATCCTCCCGGTTATGGTTATGGACATCACCTGGTGGCAATTTTTAATTGGCTTTCTGGCCATGAACTTTGCGGAAGGTCTGGTTATGGGATTGGTTTTTCAACTTGCCCATCTGGTAGAGGATACGGATATGCCCCATCTCAAGGCCAATGAAAATGTGGAAGAGGCATGGGCGGAACACCAGATGAGGACCACAGCCAATTTTGCCAGGAGCAGCAAGACGGCCACGTTTTTATTTGGTGGGTTGAACTATCAGATAGAGCATCACCTGTTTCCCAAAATCTGTCATATCCACTATCCGGCTATTTCAGAAATTGTAAAGCAAACCGCCCACGAGTTTAATCTACCATACCATGAAAACGAGTCGTTCTATTCCGCATTGAAATCCCATTATTTATTTCTAAAGAAGCTTGGCCGACAGCCCGAGGTTAACCCGCCGGTGTCGGTTAAACCAAACTATTCAAAGCAGATTGGAGTATAGAAACATCCTAAACACGAAAGCAGATCTCAATTCATGTTGCGTCCAGGCCTCCTGCCTTGGAGGTTGCTGATGAATGAATAATTTTGACGTGTAGGAATCACTCCCTTGTCTGTTTTGATGTTGCCTATTTTGCTTCCCCAGCAGAAATAAAAGGGATTACGAAAATATAATCCTGGCTTCCGGTAGGTCCGCCAGAAACAGCCGCAAACGACTATAGAAAGCACATTGGGCTGTATCCGTTTTTATGGGCCAGCTTTTAGACCTCTATTTGATAGCACCCTTTGATTTAATAATGCCTTGCTCTTGTTTTTCGTCAATGAATAATTAGAAAAATTAATACATGGCATACTTATTGTCCAATAAATTAATATAAAATGTTGGCTTTCTAATGTATATACTACACAAACAGCTTCCATTACTAAATCTTTTAAATATGCTCTCTCTAAACAAAATTTCAGTGTTAAGCTGTGTAGTCCTCTTGCTCATGGGTACATGGGAAGTAAAAGCACAAAGCAATAATCCGGGGC
>CAZHZP010000468.1:0-1628 GCA_964537165.1 uncultured Roseivirgaceae bacterium
CTCTTTGTATTTATTGAGCCGCTTTGGCTTTCCTTGTCCTTTCGCCTTCATCCAGATAGATCTTCCTCATCCTCATGCTTTTTGGCGTAACTTCCAGATATTCGTCTTTCTGGATGTACTCCATGCCTTCCTCCAAAGAAAACTTTTTGGCGGGTGCGATTTTGGTATTGGTGTCGGATCCCGAGGCCCGCATATTGGTCAATTGCTTGCCTTTTTGGACGTTGACTACGATGTCATTGTCACGGGAATGCTCGCCGATCACCTGACCGGTATAGAGTTCTTCCCCCGGGTCCACAAAGAAGATTCCCCTATCCTGAAGTTTGTCAATGGAGTAAGCGGTACATGGACCGTTTTCCATAGAGATCAAAGAGCCGTTGATCCTGCCTTGGATGGGGCCTTTGAAGGGCTCATAGGCAGAGAAGCGGTGGTTCATGATGGCCTCACCCTGGGTAGCGGTCAAGACGTTGTTTCGAAGTCCGATCAAACCTCTTGAAGGGATCCTGAACTCGAGGTGCTGCAGGTCACCTTTAGGTTCCATGACCAGCAGCTCGCCCTTCTTTTGGGTAGCCAGTTCTATCACTTTACCCGCCGTTTCCGCAGGGACGTCCACATGCAGTACTTCAATCGGTTCCATTTTTACGCCATCTACTTCCTTAAAGATCACCTGGGGCTGTCCTACCTGCAGCTCATAACCTTCCCGGCGCATGGTCTCGATCAAGATGGACAGGTGGAGGATACCCCGGCCAAATACCAGGAATTTGTCCTCGCTGTCGGTAGGCTCCACCCTAAGGGCGAGGTTTTTTTCCATTTCCTTGTAAAGCCGGTCCCTTAAGTGCCGTGATGTCACGAATTTTCCTTCCCTTCCAAAGAAAGGGGAGTTATTGATGGTGAACAGCATGTTCATGGTAGGCTCATCGATGTGTATCCTTTCGATGGCTTCGGGATTCTCCAAATCAGCCAGGGTGTCGCCGATCTCAAAATCCTCAATTCCTGTCACCGCACAGATCTCCCCTGCGGGAACTTCAGAAACCTTGTTTTTGCCCAGTCCTTCAAAGACGTGTAGTTCTTTGATCCGGACTTTCTTGATCACGTTGTCCGTCTTGCACAGTGCCATAAAAGCACCCTCCTTCAATGTGCCCCGAAGCACCCTCCCGATGGCTATCCTTCCCACAAAGCTGGAGAAATCCAAAGAAGTAATCTGCATTTGCGGCGTGCCTTCCTCCTGTTTGGCAGGGGGGATATGTTCAACGATCGCATCTAAAAGCGGGAAAATGCTGTCGGTAGGGTTTTTCCAGTCAGGACCCATCCAGTTGTTTTTGGCTGAGCCATACAAGGTTACAAAATCCAACTGCTCTTCGGTGGCGTCCAGATTGAACATCAGGTCAAAAACAGCCTCATGTACCTCATCAGGACGGCAGTTTTCTTTATCTACTTTATTGACAACGACAATAGGCTTTAGACCCAGATCCAGTGCTTTGCCCAGCACGAACCGGGTCTGGGGCATAGGGCCTTCATAGGCATCCACCAAAAGGATCACCCCGTCGGCCATTTTCAATACACGTTCCACCTCGCCGCCAAAGTCGGCGTGACCCGGCGTGTCAATGATATTTATTTTTACGTCTTTGTAT
>CAZHZP010000469.1:0-1625 GCA_964537165.1 uncultured Roseivirgaceae bacterium
GGAAGCTTTCTTGCGAACAAACTGATCATCAAATCTCAGAACCCGGATAAAAGAGGGGAACTGAAGAAGGGGGAGGTTTATTTTCTCCGCGACCAGCACAAGTTTATTTTTAATTATTGGTGGAAATTGGTTTTAAGTGGGATGAAGTCAACCCTTACCGGAAATACGGAAGAAGACCTTCGTGAAAAAGCACAGAATCCCTAGGCCCGTTTTATTCCAAAAGTGGTTTGAATATCCTTTATCTTTTCTCCCTAAGATAGTTATGCGTTACCTTATTAATGGATAATTCCGTATTTTTGCAGAATTGAATTTACTCGAACATCCTTTCATGTCAGAAAACATAGCAGTACCGGAAGGTAGTGTGGAGATCTACGGAGCCAGGGAGCACAATCTCAAAAATATAAACCTTACCATCCCCCGGAACAAGCTTGTAGTGATTACGGGCCTTAGCGGCAGTGGAAAAAGTTCATTGGCCTTTGACACCATCTATGCCGAGGGCCAAAGGAGGTATATGGAAAGTTTTTCGGCTTATGCGCGCTCTTTCCTCGGGGGACTCCAACGTCCAGACGTAGATAAAATAAACGGCCTCTCTCCGGTAATTTCCGTTGAGCAAAAAACCACGTCCAAGAACCCTCGGTCGACGGTCGGAACCGTCACGGAAATCTATGATTTCATGAGGTTGCTCTACGCCCGGGCAGGAGAAGCGTATTCTTACCTCTCAGGGAAAAAGATGGAGCGGCAGACAGAAGATCAAATAATTGAGCAACTGTTCCTTAATTTCCCGGGGAAAAAGCTGTCCATCCTAGCCCCAGTGGTAAAAGGCCGGAAAGGCCACTATCGGGAATTGTTTGAACAGGTAAGAAAAATGGGGTTTTCCAAAATTCGGGTGGATGGAAAGCTAATGGATGTAGCGCCCAAAATGCAGCTCGACCGATACAAAATCCATGATATCGAAATCGTAATAGATCGGGTGGTTGCCGAACAAGTAGACCGCTACCGCATCTCCCAATCTATAAAAACGGCCCTTCAGCATGGCAAAGGGGTCCTGATGCTGTTGGACGAAAACGACGATACCCACTATTTCTCCAAGCACCTGATGGACCCGAGCACTGGAATTTCTTATGACGAGCCAGCCCCCAACTCCTTTTCCTTCAACAGCCCCTATGGCGCTTGCCCAGTTTGCAATGGACTGGGTGTAATCGAGGAAATCAAACCCGAAAACATCATTCCCGACCCAAACCTTAGTATCAGTCGCGGTGGGATTGCTCCCTTGGGAGAGTACCGCGACATATGGATTTTCAAAAAGATCAACGCCATACTCAAGCGGTATAAAAGTGGGCTTTCCACGCCGATTAAATCCATGGACAAAGAATTGATCGATATCCTGCTTTACGGGGACAAACTGGGAGTGGAAATCGATTCGGTCAAATATCCGGGCACTAAATGGAGTACGTCGTTTGAAGGAATCATCAATTTCCTCCAAAAACAGCAAGAAGAAGGTTCGGCAAAAATGAGGGATTGGGTAAGTGACTTTGCCACCACCAGAACCTGTGATGCATGCGGGGGCTACCGGCTAAAAAAAGAAGCCCTCCACTTCAGAATCGCAGACAAGCACATTGGGGAAC
>CAZHZP010000470.1:0-1609 GCA_964537165.1 uncultured Roseivirgaceae bacterium
GACAAACTTCCGGGGAATGGGTACACCTAGGCAAATATCAGCTGGAAGAAGGTAATGGCTCCTATGTGGAAGTGACCAACCAGGGTGCCACGGGAACCGTCGTAGCGGATGCGGTGGTGTGGGTTCCAGAGCGGTGATGATGGCAAAGGAAATTTAGAAGAAGGCAAGGTGTGTGGAAATTCTTAGCTGGTAATTGTCCATGCGGGTTTCCAACGCCCTTCCATTACCGTGGGTCTCTGCTTGGATATTTCGTTGCTAAGGATCTGTGCTGGCTTGGATTCACTGGCGCTGCCGTTGAGGTGGGCTTCAGCAACATCAGGGCGAACATCCCATTGGAATCGAACCGGGGACACCCCGCCCTTCCTTCCCTGGGGCAGTAAGAAGGTTACCGTGTCCTGCTGCCGTAGTTTTGATCAGTCTACCAACCTCATTTGGAAATCCAAACACCATCATCCCGGATTTTAGTCTTTATTGCCGACCTTGTAAAGGATGCCCAATGCCAAACCCTGGCTATACTGGACCCCGGGATCTTGATCAAAATCATATAAATTGATACTGGTGAAGGTGACATTGATCAAACTGGATATTTTTGCGGTCAGCGTAATATCCAGTCTATGGTCTATGGTTTTCCAAGCCAGCGTCTCATAATTCGCAAAAAGCTGATAGCGTGATTTGAAGTTCAGGTTTTCAGTAATATTTTTGTCATAGGTCGCATAGATTTGAAAGGCCAACCATTCCTGTCTAACCGTCTCTCCAATCGGGACGCCGTAATTTTCGGGTACTGTCAGATAAAGTTGTTTGTTGGTAACAAAGGTAAGCCGCGGGGAAAAAGGACTGATCCTTAAAGCAAATTCCTGATTGGGTTTGTATTCCATTCCAAATGAGGAAGTTAAGAATCCCGGGGACATAAAATCCGAAATCAACGTCCGCGATCCGTCTTCGTGATAATTATATCCTTTGCCAAACTGGGATAAATAATTTAGGGAAAAATACGTCCCCCACTTTTCAGTGAGCTTATAACCCAGTTTTGAATCAAGGAAGATCCTGTCATTGGACTTCCGCGTCCCCTCCCCTTGGTTATTGACAATGCCAAACAGCAATTCCATCTCATTGTCCCATGTGATCCTTTCCCTGGCATAATTGGCTCTTCCGGCTATGATGCTGCTGAAAGCGACGGAATTGACCCCTCCGGACTTCCAGTTGCCGCTGAATGCGGATTGGTTGAAGTTTAGCCCGGCACTGAACTCCGTAGTCCATGCCGTATCTACCATGACCGTGGGATCTCCGTCTCCGAGGCCTGCTTGCGCCGGAAGGATGTGGGTAGACAACAGCAAAGCACCGCCACAAAGTATAATTTTCTTAAGCATTTTGTTAATATTGAGCGTTACGTTTAAATTTAGATATTGGAAAATTAAAAATATGGAAAATAAAACCGAAAATGACCTGATAGTCCGCGATTATTTGGCCAGACAGCGGACACAACTGGCCAATGACAGGACACTTTTATCTTATATCCGTACAAGCCTGTATTTTTTGGTCAGCGGCACGGCACTTATTAAAGTTGAGGGGCTGGAAAATGTCAAAGAGCTGGGTTATCTTTCCTTTGCAA
>CAZHZP010000471.1:0-1597 GCA_964537165.1 uncultured Roseivirgaceae bacterium
ATGGTATAGATATGGTCTTTTATCCTAGTGTCAGAGAAATCACTGAAGGATGTATCCGGCAACACCATTAAAGAGGGATAGCCGTAGATCCCAACGCCTCATATCTCCCATATCATACCTCACGTCTATGCTCAGAAACTATTTTAAAATCGCCTGGCGTAACCTGATCGCCGATAAGTTTTACAGCCTGATCAGCGGTTTGGGCCTGGTGCTGGGGATGGGCTGCAGCCTGATCATAAGCTTATGGGTCATGCAGGAATTTAGCTACAACAGCGATTTTCCGGACGGAGACCGCATTTATCATGTAAAAGTCAATTCCCTCTTCAATGGTGAAGTCATAACGGATAAAATGACTCCTGCCCCTTTGGCCGAAGCGCTCCAAAACGAACTGCCACAGGTGGAATATGCGGTCAAGTACGCCTACTGGGGACCGCGGCTTTTGGTAAAGGACGAAACCAATGCCGCCCGGGAAGAGGGGTTTTATGCCTCTGATGGCTTCTTCAATATCTTTCAGTTTCCGGCCATAGAAGGAGATCCCGTACAAGCCTTGGCCAACAAAGATCAGATTGTCCTTACCGAAAGCCTGGCCAATAAACTCTTTCAAAAATCCGCTGCCGTTGGAGAGATCGTCATGATGCAGGATCAGGATGAAAAACTAAAGGCCTTTACCGTAGGGGCCGTCATTGAGGATATCCCTTCAAATAGCTCGATCCAATTCGATTGGGTGGTCAACTTCAAGGAAATTGAACGGTCCTGGATGCACTGGGGTAACACCTCCTATTCCACCTGGGTAAAGGCAAGCCCCCATGTCTCCCTTGCTGACCTCGAGCAGGCTTCAAAAGGCATCTATGCCAAACACAGCGAGTTCAAAGAAACTTATCCGGTTTATCAGGCTTTAAGCGATGTTCATCTGTATGATGTCTACGAAAACGGCCTGCCCGTGAGCGGTAAAATATCGACCCTGCACACCCTGGGCATTATCGGCCTACTGATCTTGCTGATCTCCTGTATCAACTTTATCAGCTTGGTGACGGCCCGGGCCAGCGCAAGAGGAAAGGAAATCGGCATCCGGAAAGTCATCGGTGCGGACAAACGATCCCTGATGGCGCAATTTGGATGTGAGGCCCTGCTGGTCTCTACCATTTCGCTGGCCATTACCCTGCTGCTGGTGGCCCTGGTGCTTCCTGCATTCAACAGCTATCTGGGCCTAAGCATCCATTTGGATTGGACGCATGCGCCGTTTTGGATCTTGATATCGGGGATATGGCTGCTGACCATGTTGCTTTCTTCTCTATATCCCTCGTTTTATCTCTCTGCTTTACCCGCTTTGGGCACTTTGAAGGAGCAGCTGCATCCAGGCATGGCCGGGGGGTATTTCAGACAAGGCTTGATCGTGTTCCAGTTTTTTATCGCCGCGGTGTTTGTGGTCAGCGTCCTGGTGATCTTCCACCAACTGCAATATGTCCATGAGAAGGATTTGGGAATGGACCGGGAAAATGTGTTATACGTTCCCTTGGAAGGGGAACTCTATCAAAACATGGAGGTGGTCAGGCAGGAATTATTAAAATCACCCGCTATCATGTCCAGTACGGTGGCT
>CAZHZP010000472.1:0-1587 GCA_964537165.1 uncultured Roseivirgaceae bacterium
TTGGAAAAAGACCTTGTACAGGAAGCAAAGGACGGAAAGCCCAGATCACTGGAAAGGCTTTATCGGCATTTCTATGGCTATGCCATGAGCATTGCTTTGCGGTATTCAAATTCCCGGGAGGAGGCTTGTGAGATTGTCAACGACAGTTTTATGAAGGTTTTTGACAAGCTTGGCCAATATTCAGAGGAAAGTTCTTTCAAGGGCTGGTTCAGAAGGATCCTGATCAATACCTCCATCGATTACTATAGAAAAAATGTCAAATACTACGCTGACATGGAAATTGAAAAGGCAGAGCATAAAATCTCAGACCCCAGTGTGGTGGATGAATTGACCAAAGAGGAAATTTTGAACCTGTTAAGGGGGTTGCCTGAAATGCTGCGGATCATCTTCAACATGTATGAAATTGAAGGGTATAGCCACAAGGAAATCAGTGACGAATTGGGCATACCCCCCAGCACCTGCAGGACCTACCTGGCAAGGGCCAAGCAAAGATTAAGGGATAAGATCACCGAATTAAATAAAATCAAAGATGAAGGAGCAGTTCGATAAGCGGCTGGTGGAGAAAATAAAGGACTCCTTCCAAAATCATAGGGAGCCTTTCAATCCACAGGAATGGGAAAAACTGTCCCATGCCTACTTCCAACCGATACGAAAGAAAAAGTTTGCCTATTGGCCATTTTTGGTGTCCGGCATAGCCGCCTCTTTGTTGCTGTTGCTTGTATTCTGGCCAATTGGGGAGGACTTGGAAAAAAATCTCAAAACACTTACGGATTCCATCACGCTGGAAGGGAAAGCCTTTGAAGCAATAGAACTTCCCCCCAAGCAGGAACCGCAAAATCTTGCTTTAAACGACAAAACCGATCAAATTTCAGTAGTAAAAGAGTCTGTTCCTGCGAGTTCCGGTGATATACCGATCATCCGGGAAAGAGAAAACATGATCCCGATAGAGATGGCTGCCACCTCGTCAAGAACGCCTTCCCTGTCCCAAATCTCCGAGGCTGCACAAGAGATCCTCAAAGACATCAATAACCACGCGGCCAACCAACGGATCGGCAATACGGTTATCGCCCAAAACTACAACGGCACGGAAACAGAGCAAGCCCAGCAGTATGTTGATCAATGGAAGTCGGATGGTCTTGGCTCCGGATCCGCTGAAAAGGAAAGCCGCAGCAATGTCCGCCTGGGCCTTCTGGTGGGGCCTCAAAGCTCATCTAATCCCGTTGCCGGCATGTCCCTGGGAGCGGGTGTCATGTCTGAATTTTCTTTTAGCAACCGACTTAAACTGGACGTGGGAGTCACCTATGCTAACCACAGCGTGGTGCCGGAAAACTCCCTCCCCAGGGAAAGTGCTGTGATGAGCAGTCCCAGTCCCCAGACCGAAATGGCCCGAAGCCTGTCGAACTCGCCGCGGTTGATCGGTTCAAACGCCGAACTTAATTTTTCCGGCTTGGACATTCCCGTCAACTTGAAATATAAAGTAATGGACAAAGAACAATCGGGATTGTTCCTGATAACCGGGCTGTCCAGTATGGTATACTTCAACCAGGGAACCACAGAAACCATGACCGTCAATTCCTTCTTTACCGC
>CAZHZP010000473.1:0-1566 GCA_964537165.1 uncultured Roseivirgaceae bacterium
CATGACCCGCATCATCAGTTTGTTGGAAAATAATTCCGCAGTCCAACTGTGGACGAATGCCAATCGAAGAAATTCCACTGGTTTGGAATTGATCAACCAATTCCAGCTGTCTTCTAATATTGATGCGACGCTCAGTGGAAATTTCTTTTACTCGGAAATAGTAGGGAGCAATATTCAGGAAGGTTTTGACAACTCAAGTTTTAGCTGGACGGTAAGTCTGTTGAGCAATATCAACCTTCCGGGAATTGCCACGGTACAATTACAGGGCGAATACCGGGGTCCTATTATTTTACCCCAAGGAGAAATAGATCCCATCTACGGTTTGAATTTAGGCGTCAGGAGAAATCTTTTTAACAACAGGGCCACCCTAAGTCTGAGCGTAAGTGATTTGTTTGATACCCGGACGTTCCGGATTAAGACGCGGGATATGCAGTTTACTCAGAACAGGTTTTTCAACCGCGAGACGAGAATTGGCACACTTTCCCTAAGTTATAGGTTTGGAGGCTTCAAGGCAAAGGATGAAAGTTCCTCAGGAGGCAGCGGTTATGGGGATGATCCGTTCTAAGGTATGTTAGGTTATTGGTTATTGTCCCGGTTTATTTCGCCAGCCAGAAGAATACGAGGCTAACGCCAATGAGTTAAAGTGGATCAGCTGAGTAAGGCGGCATAACAGGGTTATCGATTTTGCTCAGACAAAGAAAAAGCTTCACCCGGGTATTCTAATTTTCTATAGCGTTTGTTGGAATATTTTTTGAGGAAAAATAAGGTCAATGTCCGCGCCCATAAAAACAATCCCCATGCTATGAAAAAACTGGTATTGTCTATTCCTTTGGTCTTCATGATGGCGGGGAGTTCTTTAGGCTTCGAAAAAAACTGGCACAAGGACCCCATATTGGAGCAAAGAGTCGATTCCCTGCTGGCATTGATGACCCTTCAGGAAAAAATCGGCCAGTTGGTGCTTTTCACCAGTGACATTGATGTGACCGGCCCCACGATCCGGGAAGGATATATAGCCGATATCCAGAAAGGTTTGGTTGGGGCTTTATTTAATGCTTATGGCGTAGAATTTACCCGGGAACTTCAGCGGACCGCTGTTGAAGAAACCCGTCTGGGTATCCCGTTGCTTTTTGGTTATGACGTCATCCATGGACACCGCACCATCTTCCCCATCTCGGTGGGGGAAGCCGCCAGTTGGGATCTTGAGGCCATTGAATTGGCCGCAAGGATTGCCGCGGAAGAAGCTTCCGCTGAAGGGTTGCATTGGACTTTTGCGCCCATGGCAGACATTTCCAGAGATCCCAGGTGGGGCAGGGTCTCCGAAGGTGCCGGAGAGGATCCCTATCTGGGTTCGGCCATTGCCCGGGCCAGGGTCAAAGGTTTTCAGGGCGAGGATCTGCGGGCGACCAATACGATTCTGGCGACCCTCAAGCATTTTGCGGCATATGGCGCATCGTTGGCGGGGAGGGATTACAACACCGTGGACATGTCGGACCGGGAACTGCGGCAAACCTACCTCCCACCCTACAAAGCCGCGCTGGACGCAGGTGCGGCTACCGTGATGACTTC
>CAZHZP010000474.1:0-1534 GCA_964537165.1 uncultured Roseivirgaceae bacterium
TTGGTAATTTCTCCACCGAAAAAAGCGAAGTGGATCCCAAGGTCGTTTTGGAGCATGACCCAGATACGTATCCCAATCTACAGTTTGAGGCGAGGCATCGGGCGGGATCGAATACTGCCAGGCCCCTCGGGCGCTATGCCGGTCGATTTGCGCTTCGGCAAAATTGATTTCCCCAATATCGCCAGCCTTGATAAGCTCCTTCGCTTTTGCATGGATGATGGAACTCACAAACTGGCTACCCACCTGGAATACCTTGCCGGTTTTTTGTTGAGCGTTGATGACACGGTGTCCCTCTTCGGTCTTTTGGACCATGGGCTTCTCACAGTATACGTGCTTGCCCTGTTCCATGGCATCGATCGATATCTTTTCGTGCCAATGATCGGTCGTGGCATTGATGATTACATCTATATCCGGACGGGAAATTATTTCGCGGTAGTCACGGGTGGTAAAAATATCATTGCCCCACAGTTCTTTCGCCCGCCTCAACCTGCCGTCATACAGGTCGCAGGCTGCCACCATTTCCACACCTTCTACCATCAAAGCCGCTTGCACGTCGCCGATGCCCATTCCACCCGTTCCGACTACGGCGATTCGGATATTGTCATTGGCAGCAATCGGTTTTCTTTTGACAAGATGAAGGTATTCTGCGACATTTTTGGGCGAATCGGTGGCAAGAGCTGCCGGTACAGCGGCCGCCACCGCGGCAGAGCTGCCCAGTTTTTTCAGGAATTTCCTACGTGAATTATCGGATGTTTTTTTCATGAATTGGTTTAAGTTGAGATTTATTAAGTTAATCATAAAGTTAATAGCCCGGGTTTTGTTCCAGCAACGGGTTGGCATTGATGGCGAACTCCGGAATCGGCATCCTCGTCCTGAACGCCTCAGAGGGCTCGTTGTGGTCGAACCACAATTCTGTGGTATACTTACCCCAACGGATAAGGTCGGTTCTTCTTCTACCTTCCATCAAAAACTCCTTTGCCCATTCTTCCAAAAACCGATAGCCCTCGTCATCTAGGTCTTGGGGTGTGACTTGTAGTTTCAAATCCGGATTGTTCCAATCCGAGGCCTCATAATTTCTTTTGATGACCTGGTTAATCAACTGCGCAGCCGAATTTTTATCCCCTAACCTAAAATTGCATTCCGCTAAAGTAAAATAAACTTCCGACATTCTCATTTCCGGTTGGTCTGCCTGAGCCTCGTACTGTGAACCAATGTCTGGAAAGACGGGACATACCTTAACGGGCCGCACACCGGTGTTTTCTTCGCCCTTCAGCATACTTTGGGAGTAAGTGTCGCCTTCTGACATCCGGGCTACATAATCAACCAAGACCAAGGGTTCTTCTTTATACTCTTCCACTCCCTTTATCGTGTTGCTTCCATCAAATGTATATTGGAGACCTTCCAAAAACATTCCTTCCCACTCCCCGTTTCCTAGATATTTCCATTGCTTTTTCCTTACATCTTTTTCATGATATCTCGAATAAGGAGTTCCTATTTTATAAGGCAGCATTTCGCCGGTTGCAGTGATTGATGG
>CAZHZP010000475.1:0-1532 GCA_964537165.1 uncultured Roseivirgaceae bacterium
TTGATTTCTTTTTTGGGGAAAGAGGCGCCCCACAGCGACAGGTAAGTACCGGCTCAGGGGTAATTATCAGTGACGACGGCTATATCGTGACCAATAACCACGTCATAGAGGGAGCAGAAACCATCGAGGTGGTCCATCAAAGGATTACCTATAAGGCAGAATTGATCGGCGTGGATGCCAACACTGACATAGCGGTTTTAAAAATAGACGCTAAGGGTCTTCCGGCCATTAAAAAAGGCAACAGCAAAGATCTGAAAATCGGAGAGTGGGTGATCGCCGTGGGCAATCCCTTCAACCTAACCTCAACGGTCACCGCAGGAATCGTTTCCGCCAAAGAGCGGCAAATCAATATCCTGGGCGGCGATTTTCCCCTGGAATCCTTTATTCAAACCGATGCCGCCATCAATCCTGGAAATTCGGGCGGTGCTTTGGTCAATATCCACGGGGAACTCGTTGGGATCAATACGGCAATCCTTTCCAGAACGGGCTCTTATACGGGCTACGGGTTTGCCGTGCCGGTGGATATTGCCACCAAGGTCGCCAATGACCTGATCCAGTATGGGGAAGTCCAAAAAGCCATCCCCGGCATGGACGTGGTGGACATCACACCCGAACTGGCGGAAGAAATGGGATTGAAGTCATTGAACGGGGTAATCGTCACCCATGTGATCAGGGACGGTGCGGCGGAAAAATCAGGACTTCGGAAAAATGATGTAATCACCGACATCAACGGCGCCACCATTAGGGGCAAAGGCAACTTTGAGGAAGCCTTGTCTTATTTTTACCCGGGCGACCGGATCTCCTTGTCCTATATCCGGAATAACAAGCAAAACAAAGCCCAGCTAACCCTTCAAAATCTGGAGGGCAGCACCGGGGTAATCAAAAGGGAATATTATTCCTCCGCCTTGCTTGGCGCAAGGCTTGAGTCGGTCAATGCTATCGAAAGGGACCGGCTGGATATTCCTTATGGCATCAAAATCACCGGGGTCTCCCGGGGTTACCTCCGCGAGCTAGGCTTGGGAAATGGCTTTATCATTACCGAGATCAACGGCAAACCGGCCAAGAACCCATCGGTGATCGGTGAATTCCTGGAAAAATACAGCGGCAGGCTATTGCTGCAAGGGGTCACCCCCAACGGGCAACCGTTTATGCAGTCTTATAATGTGAGGTAGAAAGAGATAGCGGGATGAGACCTGTCAGGTTTTGAAAACCTGACAGGTCTGCGGATTTACGATCCGGAAACAACTATTTTTGTCATGAGGAAAAGATGGACGGCCCCCGTTTGTGTCTCCACAAACGGCCGTCATCGTTAAAGCCTTCCTATCGGGAGGTTTTATTCCTCCGGAGCCGGAAAGCCCCGGTCGCGCATTAGGGCATCTATGGTGGCATCTCGGCCCCTGAAAAGCCGGTAGGCTTCCGCAGGATCCAGGGCATTGCGTGGGGCAAACAGGTACCGGACCAGCCGATCTGCCAGATTTTCGTCGTAAAAACCACCGGGCGCTTCTTCAAAAGCCTCCGCCGCATCCGATGTC
>CAZHZP010000476.1:0-1528 GCA_964537165.1 uncultured Roseivirgaceae bacterium
CCTTTGGGATCACAGATCATCAATTCTTCGCCGGAAAGCTTCCTTTCCTTGTTGTCCAAGGTAATAAACGGCGTATCTTTGGGAAGTTTTTTAATGATTAGACGATCTTCAGCAATCTTGTCCGCATCAAAAGCGTGCAGGGGCTGACCCAAGTCATGAAGGATAAAATTGGTGATATCCACAATATTGTTGATCGGCTCAAGGTCCAGAGCTTTCAGGTAATTTTGGAGCCATTCCGGAGACGGGGCCACTTTGATTCCGGAAATGGTCAACCCGGCATAACGTGGACAGTCCAAGCTGTTTTCCACCGTTACGCTCACCGGCCTGTTTTGATTGTCCGCTATAAAAGCCCCCACATCGGAAAGATGAATCTCTTTTCCCAGCAATGCGCCGAGATCCCTGGCTACCCCGAGGTGGGAGGCAGCATCTGAGCGGTTGGGCGTCAGGCCGATCTCCAGCACCTGATCGGTGACAATATGGAAATATTGAGCCGCCGGTGTACCGTTGGGCAGCAAGGTGTCCAACACCATGATGCCCTCATGATCGGCTCCCACACCGAGCTCATCTTCCGCACAGATCATCCCCTGGGAGACCTCTCCCCTGATCTTTGCCTTCTTTATGGTGAATGGCTCTCCCTGGTATGGGTACAGTGTCGCTCCCACCAGCGCAACGGCTACTTTTTGACCTACGGCTACATTCGGGGCGCCGCAGACGATCGGTACGGCCTCATCACCGATATCCACGGTCGTCAGGCTTAGCTTGTCCGCATTGGGATGGGGTCGGCAGGTCGCCACTTGCCCTATCACCACACCTTCCAAGCCCCCCGGCAGAGACTCGAACTTTTCGATCCCTTCCACTTCCAATCCAGAGGCGGTTAACAAAGCCGCTATCTCCTCCGGGGCTTCTTGAAATGGAATAAAATCTTTAAGCCTGTTTATTGAGATTTTCATTTTAATTGGTTTTGGTCCTCTTGTGACAAGATTTGAGCACAAGATTTTATCCTGTGGCCGCAAAGGAATTGCTTTTAGCCAAAGGGGATTCTTCTGAACCCGGATTAAAGGTCAAATTTACGAGAAATGCCAATGTCGGAAAGCTTATCCCTCGTAATTTTTCTCGCCGGCCCGGACAGGTATCGTTAAAAGATTTTCTTTGGGAGGAATGGGGCAGGCATAATCCGGGTTATACGTGCAATAGGGATTGTAGACCAGATTGAAATCTATGGTGATGGAATTTTGGCCGTCTCTTCTCACATCGAGAAACCTTCCGCCTCCGTAAGTTTCTTTTCCACTGGTGTCATCAGCAAAAGCCAAAAAGTAATTGCGTTGGTCTACTTCGTCCGCGGCCTGTAACAGCAGCAGCCGGTGGGTTTGTCCCTGCAGTTCAAATTCGGCATAGGATTGTTTGATGTATCGCTCCAGGGTTCCGTCCGTCATCGGAATCTGGATCATTACCCTTTGATCCACGGGGACCAACCTTGCCCTCACCCGGTAAGCCGGATCTACGGGGAAATAATCCAGGGAATCCAGGT
>CAZHZP010000477.1:0-1515 GCA_964537165.1 uncultured Roseivirgaceae bacterium
TTTCTCATTGTACAATGAAGTTATAGTCATAAAATGATTTTACTCTTTCATCAGACGCATCCACAAAGACGTCTTCAAATTTGCCCTGTGCCCCAAATACACCGTCCAACAAAACGGCTACCCGATCGCCGGTCTCTTTTGCGCAGGTGAGATCATGGGTAATGATGATAGAGGAGGTGTTATACGTTTCCCTAACCTGATTGATCAGGTTGTTTATTTCAATACAGGTAATGGGATCCAAACCCGCTGTCGGCTCGTCGTAAAGCATGATTTCCGGCCTCAATATCAGGGTACGGGCAATGCCTATCCTTTTTCTCTGGCCGCCGGACAATTCCGCAGGCATCTGGTCCAAGGTCTGCAGAAGGCCAACGGCATCCAGTACCTGCTCTATTTCTTTTTGTCTTTCTGCCCTGGTAAGGTTCTTGACATTTCTCACCAAGGGGAACTCCAGGTTTTCCTTCACCGTCATGCTGTCATATAACGCACTGGCCTGAAAGGAAAAACCTATTTTAAGCCTTAACGTATTGAGGGCTTTGGATCTTAATTTGTCCACCTGCTTGCCGAGCACCACGACCGACCCTTCGTCCTGGGTAAGCAAACCGACGACGATCTTGATCAGGACGGACTTACCGGTGCCTGATTTGCCCAAAACAACTACATTTTCCCCTTTAAACAGATCCAAATCCACGCCACGTAACACATGGTTGTCCCCAAACGATTTTTTAAGCCCCCTGATCTCTATTACTTTCTCTTCCATATTTACGGCAATCTAAAAAAGTTGACAACCTGTAGCACCAACAATTCTTCAATAAATATCAAAAACATGGCCATAACCACCGATGAGTTGGCCGCCTGCCCCACTCCCTCCGTTCCCTTCGGCGAGTTCCATCCCTTGTAGCATCCTACGATCCCAATGGTAAAGCCGAACAGCAACGATTTAAATATCGAGGAAATAATATCCAGAAAAGACAGGGCATCAAATACTTGGACAAAAAAGGTGGTGAGACTGACCTTCTCATTGGCGTGGACGCTTAAAAAAGAGCCCATCAGCCCCACGAAGTCCGTGTACATCACCAAAATGGGGATCATAAAGGTCGTCGCCAGCACGCGCGTCACCACCAAGTATTTAAACGGGTTGGTCGCCGAAACTTCCATGGCATCTATTTGTTCGGTCACTTTCATGGATCCCAGCTCCGCCCCGATGCTTGATCCAACTTTGCCGGCCGCTATCAATGCTGTCACCAAAGGTCCCATCGCCCTGACAATGGCAATGGCTATCAAAGCCGGCAGCCAGGAGGAGGCTCCGAATTCGGAAAGAGAGGGGCGGGATTGATTGGTAAACACGATTCCTACGATGAAACCCGTCAGGGAAATCAAAGGGAGGGAATTGTAGCCGATCTGATAGCACTGCCTGATCACTTCCTTAAACTCGTACGGAGGGAACCAAACTTCAATAAAAAACTTTTTTACAAACCGAAAAGCATTGGCCAGCCCTATAAAAAAATTGTCCGTCTT